>NZ_JBKFGF010000018.1:0-292989 GCF_051233485.1 Massilia sp. LXY-6 | reverse complement strand
GGGAATCAAAAACCGGCGCGGCGCGCTTTTGAATAATGCATCCCGTCTTTACTTATTCTGACCACAGATCGCTATGCAGCCAGCCGTAGAATTTCGCAACATTAGCAAAGCCTTCGGGGCGGTGCAGGCGAATGCCGACGTCAGCTTCTCGATCGCCAAAGGCTCGATCCACGGCGTGATCGGTGAAAATGGCGCCGGCAAGTCGACTTTGATGAGCATCCTGTACGGCTATTACAATGCCGACAGCGGCCAGGTCCTGATCGACGGCCAGGCGCGCGACATCCGCACCAGCTTTGAAGCCATTGCGCTGGGCATCGGGATGGTCCACCAGCACTTCATGCTGGTCGAGAACATGACCGTGCTCGACAACGTCATGCTCGGCAACGAAGGCGGCTTCAAGCTGGCGGCCAAGCGCGGCGCGGTCGAAGCGAAACTGCGCGAGATCTGCGAACGCTACCGCCTCGACGTCGACCCGCTCGCCACCGTCCAGGACTTGTCGGTGGGCGCCCAGCAGCGCGTCGAGATCCTCAAGCAGATCTACCGCAGCGCCAACATCCTGATCCTGGACGAGCCCACCGCCGTCCTGACCGCCCAGGAAACCGCCTCGCTGTTCGAAATTCTCCGGCTGTTCAAGGAACAGGGCAAGACCATCATCCTGATCACCCACAAGCTGCAGGAAATCATGGACATCACCGACGAGGTGACCGTGATGCGCGCCGGCCGCGTGGTGGGTGCGGTGAAGACGCTCGACACCTCGAAGGAGCAGCTGGCCAACATGATGGTCGGCCGCCCGATCCAGAGCGAGCTGCCGCGCGCGCCCTACCAGCCGGGCGTGGAAGTGCTGAAGGTCTCGAACCTGCAGCTGAAGGACAGGAATGGCGTGGCGCTCCTTTCGGACATCGACTTCACCCTGCGCGCGGGCGAGGTCGTGGCGATCGCCGGCGTGTCCGGCAACGGCCAGAGCGAGCTGCTCGAGATCCTGTCCGGGATGCGCCTGCCGACGTCCGGCAAGGTCGAATTCCTCGGCAAGGACCTGCCCTACGCCGGCCGCGCGAACGCCGACGGCCTGCCCGCTACCTTCCGCGAACTGGGCATCGGCCACGTGCCGGAAGACCGCCTGCGCGACGGCGTGATCAAGGATTTCTCGGTCATGCAGAACACCGTGTTCGGCTACCAGGACCATGTGAAGAACCGTTGGGGCCTGTTCGACTTCAAGAAGATCGCGCAGCGCTGCGCCGGCCTGATGCAGGCCTTCGACGTGCGCCCGAACAATCCGGACCTGCGCATCGGCCTGCTCTCGGGCGGCAACCAGCAGAAGGTCGTGATCGCGCGCGAAGTCTCGGCCAATCCGAAGATGATGCTGGTCGGCCAGCCGACCCGCGGCGTCGACATCGGCACCATCGAGAGCATCCACACCCAGCTGCTGCGCCTGCGCGACGAGGGCGTGGCGATCCTGCTCTCCTCCGTGGAACTGGAAGAGGTGCGCGCGCTGGCGGACCGCATCCTCGTGATGTCGGGCGGGCGCATCACCGGCATTCTCCCGATCGACGAATTCGACACCACCCGCATCGGCCTGCTGATGGGCGGCATGCATAAGTCATAACATGAAAACTGAACTTCCACGCTGGGCCACGGGTTTCGTCCTGCCCATCCTGAACCTGCTGTCGGCGCTGCTGGTGGCAGCACTGGTGATCCACCTGCTGGGCGAGAGCCCGCTGGAATCCATGGGGATCCTGATCAACAGCGCGATCGTCAATCCGGAAGGCCTGGCCTACACGCTATTCTACGCCTCGACCTTCATCTTCACCGGCCTGGCGGTCTCGATCGCCATGCAGGCGGGCCTGTTCAACATCGGCGCCGAAGGCCAGATGTACGTCGGCGGGCTTGGCTTGACCTTGGCAATGCTGGCGTTCGATGCGCACCTGCCGGCCTGGCTCCTGATCCCGGTCGGCATGCTGGGCGCGGCCCTGTTCGGCGGCCTGTGGGCTTTCCTGCCCGGCTACCTGCAGGCCAAGCGCGGCAGCCACGTGGTGGTCACGACCATCATGTTCAACTTCATCGCCGCCAGCCTGATGAACTTCCTGATCGTGAAGTACATGATCCCGGAAGGCGAGCAGAATCCGGCGTCGCGCGTGTTCTCCAGCGCCGCCGCGATGCCGCTGCTGAACGCCTGGTTCCCGGCGCTGGGCGACACCCCGCTCAACATCAGCTTCCTGATCGCGATCGTGGCGCTGGTGATCTACGGCGTGGCGGTATGGCGTTCCTCGTGGGGCTACAAGCTGCGCGCCACCGGCCTGAACGCGCATGCGGCCCACTACGCCGGCGTGAAGATCAGCCGCACCATCATCGTCACGATGCTGGTGTCGGGCGCCCTGGCCGGCCTGGCCGCCGTCAACTCGGTGATGGGCTCGACGCATTACCTGTCGCTGAATTTCCCGGCCGGCGCCGGCTTCGTGGGCATCGCGATCGCGCTGATGGGCCGCCAGCACCCGGTCGGCATTTTCCTGTCGTCGGTGCTGTTCGGCGCCCTGATCCAGGGCGGCTTCGATTTGTCGCTGGAGAAGCCGAACATCCCGCAAGAGACCTTCATCTTCATCCAGGGTCTGATCATCCTGTTCTGCGGCGCGATGGAAAACTTTTATGCGCCGGCGGTCCTGAAACTGATCAACCTCCGCAAAGGTAATAAATAATCATGGAAGACCTCCATCTCGCCAGCATCGTCGTCTCGACGATCCGTAATGCGCCGGTGCTGATGTTCGCAGCGCTGGCCGGCCTGTTCGCCGAACGCAGCGGCGTGGTCGACATCGGCCTGGAAGGCAAGATCCTGGCCTCGGCCTTCGTTTCCGCCGCCGTCGCCTACACGACCCAGAACCCGTGGTACGGCATCGCCGCCGGCGTGGCCGTCTCAAGCGCACTGGCCATGATCCAGGCCTTCGTCGCCATCACCCAGAAGGGCAACCAGCTGGTGTGCGGCATCGCCATCAACATCGCGATGAGCGGCCTGACCTTCGTGCTGGCCCAGTTCTTCTTCCAGCAGGGCGGCCGCACCCCGGACCTGGGCAATGCGCGCCTGACCGACGTGGTCCTGCCCGGCACCGCGGCCCTCGACAATATTCCGGTGATCGGCTGGCTGTACGGGCACGTGATCGGCGGCCAGTCGGTGCTGGTGTACCTGGCGTTCCTGCTGGTGCCGGTGGTGCACTGGGTGGTCTACCACAGCCGCTTCGGCCTGCGCCTGCGCGCCTGCGGCGAGAACCCGCACGCCGCCGACGCCGCCGGCGTCTCGGTCCAGCGCACCCGTTACCTGGCGATGCTGGTGGCGGGCGTGCTGTGCTCGTTCTCGGGCGCCTACCTGGCGATCGTCCAGAGCGGCTTCTTCCTGCGTGACATGTCGGCCGGCGCCGGCTACCTGGCCCTGACCGCCCTGGTGTTCGGCAACTGGCGTCCGCTGCACACCGTGCTGGGCTGCCTGATGTTCGGCCTGTTCGGCGCGATCCAGATCCAGCTCGAAGGCGTCGACCTGCCGGTGGTGGGCCGCATCCCGGGCTCGCTGATCCAGATGATCCCCTACGTCGTCACGGTGGTCGTGCTGGCCGGCCTAATGGCCAAGTCGGTGGCGCCGAAGGCCATCGGCAAACCCTTCGTCAAGTCCCGCTGAGCTTCATTCGGCCGCGCGCGCCCGCTCCTGCGAGCGCGCGAAAGTCCACGCAAGACCAATCCCCGCCGACGTCCCCGTCGAACGCTTCATCAGCGGACTGTCCCGGTTCGCCGCTCCCGCATACGTTTCATAGCGTACGAAGCCGAACATCCTGAGGTCCGGATTCAGGCGGTATGTGCCAAACAAACCGGTACGCACCAGCAGCAGACCGGCATCCGCCTTGTAGGCCGGCCGATCCGCGCTCGCGTACTGCGGCTGGACTTCGTAGAAATAGCGATTGATGCGGCCGTCGCCGAACACGGCGCCGAGCTGGGCTTCCATGGTCCAGCGCGCGGCTTCGCCACGTTTTTCCCACACCAGGCGCGGCTCCATCGTCCAGCCCTGGCGCCGCAGCCCTCCCCTCGCCTCGATCACGGCGCGCAGCGGCAGCTCGAAGCGCATGCGTCCGCGCTCGCCCAGGTCGGCGAATTTATATTTCACGCGCGGACCGAATTCGACCAGGGTGCCGAGGTCCGGCATGCCGCGCCGCGCCTCCACGTCGTTCGAATGCGCGGGCAGCGAGGCGGCGAAGCCGATGTCGAATTCGACCTTGTCGGTATTCAGGAGACGCGCGCCGATGCCGTTCTGGTCGGCGCGGAACACCTTGCCGCGGTAGATCAGGTAAGGCAGGACCAGGCCGCGGTTCGAGCGGTCGTCGGCGCCCGGATAGGCCGGCGTGCTGAAGGCGGCGCCACCGATGCCGGCTTCCCACAGCGGAAGATTGCGTTCGGCGGGTTGGGCCTGGGCGGTGGCGAGTCCGGGCAGGAGGCAGGCGGCCGCGAGGGCCAGGAAGGAAGGTGTGCGCATGGTGGGCCAAAAGACAATGTTGGCCTCATTCTAACGGCGCCGGTCCATCGATGGCGCTCGTGGCTAAGTACCTGGACTCGCACGCCGCGTTTCATTCGCGCTGACAAGCCTCAAGTCATGTGAGTGTCCCTGATGACATATTTCTCGGGATAGCCTTCTCGAGAAAGCATCTCACATGAATTCATTGAACATGGCTGGCCTTTCTCCGGCTCTGAGCCAATCGAATCGCCCCATCCGCTTACTTCTCTCTCCCAGAGCCTCCGTTCTCGACGACGTTTTGCTGGTCAAGCATGTCAACGGCCAGGAAACGCTGTGTGGGGGCATTGAATATCAAGTGCTATGCGTATCCACGCAAGCGGCGCTGCCCTTGAAAGAATTCCTTGCACTGCCGGCCGAACTCCAGTTCGTCACGGACCGTGGCGATCTGCGGTCGGTCTGCGGCATCGTCGCGCAAGCGTCGGCCGGCCAGAGCGACGGAGGACTGGCGACATACCAATTGGTCTTTCGCGATGCGTTGGCATTGATGGAACAGCGCTTCAATACCCGCGTTTTCCGCAACGTGAATGAAATCGATATTTCCGCAGCCTTGATGCGTGAATGGCGCAACATCAATCCCGTTCTGGCCAAGGCCTTCGATTTCGATACCTCCGGGGTCACCGGCACCTATCCGGCTCGTGAATTCACGATGCAGCACAACGAATCGGATGCAGCCTTTCTGCGCCGTTTGTGGAAGCGGCAAGGTATCGCCTGGTGCTTCCGCCCTGGCCACCCCCGCCAGTCAGGCAGTCCGGACAGTCCCATCCATACGCTAGTCCTGTTCGACAATCCCCGATCGCTGCCACGAAATGCTGCCGCCAGCGTGAGGTTTCATCGCGATGCCGCAACCGAAGCGCGGGACGGCATCTTCAATTGGAGCGCCTCCCGTAACCTGAAGGCGGGAGTCCTTACTCGACAAAGCTGGGATCACCGGCAAGGCCGGATGATGTCGGCACAATCGCCTACCGTCGTGCAGCAAGGGGAGGTTGGCAACCAGTTTGCTTTCAGCGTGGACGACTATCGAATCGATGCGCCACAGGCGTGCGCTAGTCACAGCGATTACAGCAGGCTGGGAGATTTGCGAATCCAGCGCCACGAATATGAAGCCAAGTGTTTCCATGGCGAGAGCGGCGTGCGCGATTTCTCCGTTGGACAGTGGTTCCGGCTCGACGGACACCCCGAGATCGACACGCATCCGGACAATGAACGCGAGTTCATACTGACGGGATTGTCGCTGGCCGCCGAAAACAACCTGCCTAAGGATATCGACGAACGTGCGCAACGCCTGTTTGCCGCCAATGGCTGGCATCAGGCATCGCTCCATCTCACACTGGATAGGACGAGCGGCGAACGCGATATGAAGTACACCAACCGTTTCACCTGCGTCCGCCGCAGCACCCCGATCGTACCGGCTTTCGATCCGCATATCGATCTGCCACGCGTGCCACTTCAATCGGCGATTGTCGTGGGACCTCCAGGCGAAGAGGTTCATTGTGATGAACTGGGACGGATCAAGCTGCGTTTTCCAGGAACACGAAAACAGGACCATCCGGACGGTGCAGGCGCCAGCGACACGGATCGGGACTCGGCCTGGGTCAGGGTCGCCAGTCACTGGGCAAGCGACCGCTGGGGCGACATCAGCCTGCCAAGAGTCGGGGATGAGGTGCTGGTGGAATTCCTGGCAGGCGACCCGGACAAACCGATTGTCGTGGGCCGTCTGTACGGCGGCACAGCCCTTCCCCCAAGCTTCAGCCATACGGGTGAACTACCCGGCAACCGCTTCCTCGCAGGCATCAAGAGCAAGGAAGTGCAAGGTGCGCGTTACAACCAGCTACGGCTGGATGACACACCTGGACAGATCAGCGCGCAACTGGCCTCCGAGCACGGGCATAGCCAACTGAATCTTGGGTACCTGACCCATCCGCGGCGCGATGGGGAGGGCCAGGCGCGCGGTGAAGGGGCCGAATTGCGCAGTGATCAATCCGTGGTGGTGCGTGCCGCGCGGTTGATGCTGTTGACGACCCAAGCCATGCTTGGGGCGGCAGGCAAACAGCTCGAACGTGAGCAGTTAAAGGCGCTGGTCGAAGGCTCGCAGGCACTACTCAAGGAACTCGGTGAGTTCGCCGAGCAGCACCAGGCCATGCCGGTCGATCTCGCGCCACTTCAAGAACTGGCTAGCGACCTGAACAATGCCGAGCAAGAAGGTGCTCCGCTGATCGCCCAGTATTCGCATGGCGGCTTTGTCAATGCCACGCCAAAGTCCTCCATCAGCTATAGCGGTCGCCAGCAAAACATCGTGGCACAACAGCATATACAGGCGGTTGCCGGACAAGGCGTGAACATCAATGCAGGAAAAGGTATTTCGCTGTTTGCTCATCAGGATGGAATGAGACACATCGCGCGCAACGGCAAGCTCGATATCCAGGCGCAGCAGGACAGTATCGGCATCGCAGCGGATCGCGATATAAACATCACCGCCAGCCAAGGCGGCATCGTGATCGCTGCAAAAAAAAGCCTTACTCTCCTGTGCGGTGGGGCCTATATCAAGATCGCCGATGGAAAAATCGAACATGGATGCGCCGGCGATTTCACCGTCAAGGCTGGAATGCACAAATGGGATGGCCCTGCACAGCAAGAAGCGGAACTGCCATTTTTCCCGACCGATGCCCATACCAATTGGCTAAAACTCGACCTCGATGGCGCCCAGGGAGCGCCAATGGCTGGAGTTCCTTACACGCTGCATTTCGCGAATGGCCAACAGAAGAACGGAACACTCGACGGCAACGGCATGGCCGAGGAGCGCAACCTCCCCGACACCGTTACCAAGGTCGTCTATCACAACGCGCCATCGGCACGAGATGCAACGCGTCCGGAAATCGGCGACCTGCTATCCGGGCTCGATCCGTTGATGGACAACGACCAGGGAGGGAAATGATGGCGGCAACGGACAATACGCTGGGTGCGCTGAACGAAGTCCATGGTGCGGAAAAGCCGGGCGACGTCGGCATTGGCGAATGGGTTTGGGGGGCACTGCAGGGCGACTTCAATGCCGAGCGCTCGGCCGGGCAGATCGGCTTCGACATGGTAGTCTCATTGATTCCTGTTGTCGACACTGTGTGCGACTTGCGCGACCTGTGCGCGAATATCCGGCAATACAACAAGGAACCAACCAACAAAGTCACCTTGTTTTTCATCGTGACTACGATCGTCGGATTTGTTCCAGAAGTAGGCATCGTCGTCAAAAGCGCACTGCGCCTCGTATGGGTATATCTCAGGCCGATCATTCAGCATTCCGACGATATCGTCAACGTCGAAAAGTTGCTGGTGGCGTCACATCGGGCATGCGATGCCGCGCTACCCAAAATTACTGAGTACTTGCAGCATAACCGGGTCGTGAAATGGGCGACGGACGGCAAATTGCCGACATGTACAAGTTTGTAGGGAAGAATATCCGTGAGGTGGCGGACAAGCTCAGCCCGGCAATGCTGAGCCACCTGTTGAAGCAGAAATGTGATGATCTGAAAGCCTTGCTGCACAAGATACGGGCTATCGTGCCCAGTACGACCCGCGAACGTATCGATGATTTCATCAATTTGATCGATGCCAAGCGGCATGCGATGAGCAGCGCAATTCAGGAATTTGTTCAGCCGGTGCGGACTGTGCTGAAAGTGATGGCCAAGCGCTTGGATGACCAAGCATGGCATGTTCAGACCTATCAGACGAATCGGGGGTGGATTGCGCCGATTTCGGAGGTGGGGTCGGCGAAGCTGATCAATGGGAGCCCGCCGAAGTGGGTGAAAAAACAATCAGGACCGATGACGCATCCACCCTTGAACATGGATGATCATGCAGTTAAATCTTTGATGAAAGAACATCCCAAGCACCCAGCCCTTCAAAAATGGATCGTTGACACCTTTTCTAAACATAAAGGGGGAATGAGGGCAGGCGAAATCAAAGGCCCTGCTAAGCTCTACCGTGTTGTCGACCCTTCCAACGAGGGTGCGGGCATTTTTTGGATGACGGAAGCGGAATATAAAGCGATTAAAAACCGCGATGAGTGGCGTAGTAGGTTCGCCGTCAAGCCCGAGTGGAATCAGAATGGCTGGGTCGTGGAATACGAGGTTAAGGCGGGTGAAAACCTGCCGGTATGGCGCGGTCCCGCCGCTAGCCAAGAGCTTAAGGAAGGTACGGACTATTACCTAGAAGGGGGCGGCGAGCAGATCGTCTTCTTTCCAGGCAGCCGAGATGAAATGGTTCAAGCGATGCCGCGGGTGGACCGTAAAACTGGGCAGACACTGAAGGACCGTGACGGCAATGCAGATCGCCGAGTCGAATATACCGACATGACAGGGGAAACGGCTCCTGTGAAATTGCGTGTACGCATTACCGAGCCCAATATCAAGGGTCCAGTCGAGACCGGGTGGGGTGCAACAGATTTCACGCTGCAGGAAGCCCAGCGGATCCTGCTGACCGCTCCCTCTGCGTTATAAGCCGTACATCTTAAATGGAGAAAGAAAACATGCGAAATCTGAACTTAGAAGCGACCGTCTGGAACCTCTTTACCTCGCTCGAATTGTTCGAAGCCGCCGCACACGAGTGTGAGGGCACGATGGCATGGTTCGGTACCCTCGCCATTGCACGACAGACTGCCAATTTCGGAAGGAACAACCAGATTTTCGATACTTTCAAAGCGCTAGCACGCGACTTCAGGCGTAGTGCCGAGCTCGCAAGGCTCGGCGACTATAAAGCAATATGGAAGACTGCCGGTTACGTCAGAGGCGATATCCGCGGCATGATGGAACAACCACTGCACAGTTGGATGACTGAAGCTGAGTATCGGGAGTTCGAGGAAGTAAGAATTAGCCGATTGATGACCTATGCGAGACTGATCAAGCACTCGCTTCATAACGGAGTTGTTGGCGCAGAATACTTCTTTCACCCGAACCCAGATTGCCCCGAACGAAGCAACGACGATGACGGGTTCCCAGAAGACTCTATTGTTAAAACCTACGAATCAAATCTTCATTGGTATAAAGAACCGTTATTCCCTAAACTGCCTGAACCGCTGCAAGAATACGTAATCGATAAGTCAATCAGCTGTCAAACCGGAGATGAAGTACCATGGACCGGAGTCTGGTATCCCGCTACCGGCTTAGAGAAGCACAGCTTGACCTTTGCAATCAAGGGATTGCGAATGCAGCCCGCATTTCGGGTTACCAAAACGGTGGAAGAACTCAAGCGCGAAAGCGATGGTGCAATAGTCACCGATCCTGAAACGGTTGCCGTAGCCACTACTTGGCACCCGGTCATCCCATCTGGTCGTATGATCGACGTCGACACAAATAAAGAACTACAAGCGAAAGCGGTCCAAGCCTGTCCAAGAGCAGGTATCTGGCAACCAATGGAACCAAGCGCAGCACAAAGAAGTTATAAAGAAAACGAAACGATGGCTGACCTCGGGTCCGCATACGGCATCACTGTCTGGCGTTGGATAGCAGATCGATAAATCAGCAAGCTCCTTGTAATGGCAATGATGCCGGGAGAGAGACAATGAAAGGTGTGATTCGACTAAGTAGTCCTCCCAAATTTTGAGTAAACTCAGACGAGGATTGCTGCAGGAGTCGCTGCCATGAAACGCTTGATGTTGTCCGATACTGAGCGTCGGACGCTGCGGGATATGGGGATTTTCCATCCTCATCCACGGGTTCGGATGCGTGCCCAGGGCATCTTGCGGTTGAGTCAGGGACTGACGCTGCAAGAGACGGCTGACGAGTTCTCTGTGCATTTGAATAGCGTGGAGCAATGGCGCCAGCGTTGGAACAAGCTTGGGTTGACAGGGCTGTACGAGGGGCGCCATACGGGGCGACCGCGGAAGTGGGCGCCACAGCAACAGCAAGCGTTAGGCGAGTTGGCGCACTCGGAGGGCGGCACCATTGCCGCGCTGCTGCGCCACTTGAAGCAGCGCCATGATCACGTATCGATCAGCGACGGCACTGCTGCACGCTATCTCAAGGAAATGAAATTCAGCTATAAGCGTTACCGCTACAGTTTAAAAAAAACGCAACCAGGAGGCGTTCGAGCGCGCCGGCAAGATCATCGAGGCTCTGGGCCGGCTCGACCATGAGCAACGGTGCGAATTGCTGTACTTCGACGACTCAGGTTTCAGCCCGAATCCCTCATTGCAATACGGCTGGAGCCGAATTGGTGAAACCCGGTCCGTAGAGCCGCTGGCGCATCGGCAACGGGTCAACGTGCTTGGCGCCTTGCGCCATGATGGCCAGCTGATTTGGACTACGCAACAGCGACCGACCAGGCGCGAAGACGTCATCGCCTTTTTCGATCAGATCGCCGACCAGTCGCATTCGGTGCCACGCATTGTGTTGCTCGATAACGCGGCCATTCACAAGGGCGAGGCGATGGAGAAAAAGCGGCGACGCTGGGCACGTCAGGGTCTGCACCTTTACTACTTGCCGCCCTATAGCCCGAAACTCAACCGTATTGAGATCGTCTGGAAGCACGCCAAGTACTTCTGGCGTCGTTTCGTCGCCGTGAACGGCGCGGCACTCCTCGACGAAATCCGATCCTTGATGAAAGGTTTCGGGACAGAATTCACAGTAAATTTTTCCTGACTACTTAGGTGACGGTACCAGCCATGGCGGCAAAGTAATTGCCGCTTCCGGTACCTCATCCGTGAACGGCATCGCAGTTGCCCGGCAGGGAGATGCCTGCATGTGCCCGATCAACGGGCATGCATCCTGCGTCATCGCGGAAGGCGACCCCATGATGCTGGAGGGCGGCATACTGGTCGCCTTCCATGGACATAAAACCTCATGTGGCGCAACGCTCATTTCATCGACACCGACATCGGGCACGGTCTGACGAACAAGGTAAAAAAACCGCCGCATGCCAGGTGCGCGCGACGGTTTCAATACAGCCGAAAACCGGCTTACTGCCAGATCGCCTGTAGCAGCTGCGCCAGGTGGTAACCACCCTTGATCAGCTGGGTCTTGGCGATCGCGGAGCTCGGCACCGGATAGTTCTGCGGCACTTCCAGGCTCCAGGTGTAGTAGGCCTCGCCCTTCTTGCTGGTCTGCGGGGTGATCTTGCCGACGGTGACGCCCTCGAAGGCCTGCTTCGACACGGCTAGCGCGTCGTCCGCCCACTGGTAGGGCCAAGTGGCCGGGTCGCCGCTGGCCGGGGCAATCGCGGGCTTGCCGTCGATCGCTGCCTGCGCGAACTGGTCCGGAGTCTTGGTGCGGATGCGGCGGAAGGCGTAGTTGACCGTGGTGCTGTCCCAGTAGGAATGGAAGGGCTTGGTCAGCGCCTTCGGCACGCCTTCCTTGATCGGCTTCGCCTCTTCCGGCGGGATCACGTCCGACACGCCGGCGACCAGGCTGCTGAGCTTGGCGTCATCCATCAGGAAGTTGTTGCCGCCGCGCGAATCGAAGACCGCGGTCTCGTCGATCTCGGCCTTGGTCTTCGGCACCACGAACTTGCCGTCCTTGTTGACGAAAGCGGCGCCCACGTGCAGCGGCTGGTGGATGTCGCCGGTCATGTGGGTGATCAGGATCAGGGCTTGGCGCGGGGTGAACTTGTGCGGGTTGGTGGCCGGGGTGTCCCTGCCCTGCAGGACGGCGATCGCCTGCTTCAGGGTCTGCACGATGTCGTCGTCGGCGGTGCCGACCGCGCCGTCATGGTAGTGCTCGAGCTGGAACGGCACATCGGTGTAGTGGTATTCGCTGTGCTTCGGATTGGCGTTCACGTACTCGACCATGTCCGGGCTCTGCGGACCGCAATAGCTGCCCTTCACGCAGTCCGGCCAGTTGGCGACCGACTCCAGGGTTTCACCCGGCAGCAGGATAGCCTTGACCTGCTGTTCGGCCTTGCTGCCCTTGATCAGTTTGTCGGCGATGGCGCCGACGGCGCGGTGGCCGTCGTTGCCCCAGGCGAGCGCATTCGTCGAGGCGAAGGCGCCTGCCAGCGCGAGGACACAAGCGAGTTTGTTCATGGTGGTTCCTTGTTGCGTTTCGAAGTTTGACGTCAGCGCACTTTGTTGATTCGGGCCTGAGGCGCGGTCAGCGAGGACGCGCCGATTCCGGGGTTCTGTTTAAGGTAGGCGATCAGGGCGTCGAGGTCGCGCATGCCGGTGTCCTGGCGATTCACCCCCTTGGCCAGCACCGGGAAATTGTCGCCGCCGTCGGCCAGGAAGTTGTTCGCCACGATGCGATAGGTCTGGGAGTCCCCGACCGGCTTGCCGTCCACCTTCAGGCTGCCCGGCACCAGGCGCTGCCCCACCGGGCGGGTGCTGTCCCAGGCATAGGACAGGGCGCTCGACACCTGCAGCGTGTAGCGCTCGTTGCCGGGGCGGTCCCACTGCTGTTCGAGCAGTGTCCTTAATTGTGCGCCGCTGATGTCCAGCACCACCAGGGTATTGCCGAAGGGGAGCACGGCCTGGGCCTGGCCGAAGCTGACCACCCCGCCCTCGCCCGCCTCCAGGTCCTTGCGGATGCCGCCCGGGTTCATGAAGCCGAGCTGCACGCCGTGCTCGCGCATGGCGGCGACCGCGGCGTCGGCGATCACGTCGCCCAGCGGCGATTCGCCGGACTCGCTCTCCTTGCGCGGGACGCTCGAAGCGGCGATGCGCGCGATCGGTCTGGCCAGCTCGGCGGTGCTGCGCGCGCGCACCTCGCGCAGGTAGGCCGCCATCTGCGCATCGGGCGTGAAAGCGCTCGGGGTCATCACCACGTTGCGGACCTGGATGTCGTCGACACGGCCGCTGGCCGGGTCGACCGTCATCCTGATGCGCGACAGCAGGTGGCCGGCGGCGTCGGCCTGGGTGACCACGCGGCCGTCAACCTTGCACAGGTAGCCCTTGTGCGAGTGGCCGGTGATGACCAGGCGGATGGCCGGATCGAGCTTCTTGACGATGCCGACGATCGGGCCCTGCAGGCCGTCGCAATACGTCTTGTCGTAGGCTTCGCCGGTATGGCCGCCTTCGTGGATCAGGACTACGAACACCTGCGCACCCTGCGCGCGCATCTCCGGCAGCGCCTTGTTGATCGATTCCGCTTCGTCGAGGAAGGACAGGCCCTTGATGGCGGAGGCCACCGCCACCGACGGCGTGTCCTTCAGCACCGCGCCGACCAGGCCGACCTTCACGCCCTTGACGTCGACGATGCGCCAGCCCGGCACCAGGTTCTTGCCGGTCTGCGCGTCGACCACGTTGGTGGCGAGATAGGTGAAGCCGGCGCCGCGGAAGTCTTTCGACAATTGGCAGGCCTTGCCGGGGCGCGGCGAATCGCAGCCGCCGTGCTGCTGGCGCAGCAGTTCCTTGCTGCCCTGGTCGAACTCGTGGTTGCCGAGCGAGCTGGCGACCAGCCCCATCCTGTTCATCGCCTCGATGCTGGGCTCGTCCGCGAACATCGAGGACATCGCCGGGCTGGCGCCGACCAGGTCGCCGGCGGCGACGAACAGCAGGTCCTTGTCCTCCTTGCGGAAGGCGTCCAGCGCGCCTTTCAGCACATCGATGCCGCCGGCCTGGATGGTCTCTTTCTTATCGCTGCCCGCCGGCGCCCAGGTGTACTTGCTGGGTTCCAGGTTGCCATGGAAATCGTTGATGGCGACGAGATTGAGTTCGATCGGGCCGCGCGGCTGTGTTGCGGGCGCGCTCGCGCAACTCGCCAGCATCAGGCTCGCGGCCAGCGCGGTGAGTCCGGCGCGGACGGGACGGGAAACGGTCATGAAGTAGTACACCTTATCTTGTTGCGACGGACTGCAAGCCGGGAATTATTGCATGTTATCCAGCCATCGCGGGTCTTTACGCGGCCGCAAAAACCACGCTTTCCATAAATAGAAAACGGCCGGTGTCGCCACCGGCCGTTTCGATCGTCCTACTTACGAAATCAGGAGATTAGAAGTCGTAGTGCAGGGTGATCTGTGCTGCCCACTGCGATTCGCCCTTGTTCTGGCGGATGTTGTAGTCGTCCGTCTGGGTGCGCACTGCGTAGACATAGTGGCCCTGTGCATCCAGGCCGGCGTAGTCGACGAAGCCGCGGGTCTGGCCGCCCGACGACGAGAACGGCATCTCGTTGATGTGACCCCACTTCTTGTTCAGCAGGTTGCCGACGTTGAAGATGTCGAACGAGATACGGCCCTTGTTACGTGCGAACATGCCCGGGATTTCCTGGCTGATGCGCAGGTCGAAGCTGTTGGTCCACGGCGCGAAGTCGCTGTAGCGGCTCACGACGCCACCGGCGGCGTTCTTCAGCGCCTTGTTGGCGTTGACGACGTCCCAGAAGCGCTGCTCGTTGGCGTGGTTGGTCGCGGTGTCGCCTGCGAACACGACTTCACCCGAACCGAAAGCCTTCGGGATGTACATCAGGTCGTTGGTCGAGATGCCGTCGCCGTTCAGGTCGTTCTTGAAGGTCCAGCTGTACGGCTTGCCGGTACGGCCTTCGTAGAACAGGCCGAAGCGGGTCTTCAGGCCGGCCAGGAAGGCCTTCTCGAAGTTCACCGAGGCGCTGATACGGTTCTTGACCAGGTAGGCCGAGTTGGCGGCCACGTCTTCGTTCGGATTGAACACGGAGCGTGCGCCGTAGTTCGAGCTCGAGGTCGACGAGGTCAGGTTCGACACTTCGGTCGCGTAGGTGTGGGTCGCGGCGATCGACCAGCCCAGACCACGGGTCATCGGGTAGGTCAGCGACAGGGTTTCCAGACGGCTTTCACCCTTGTCGGTGCCGGTCGCCATCAGTACGTTGCCGTAGTTCAGGTTGCTCAGCGCCTTGGTGGTGGTGGTGCAGCCCGTCGCGGTGTTGACCGAGTTGTTACCCACGTTCCAGCACTTGGCCAGCAGGCCGCCGGTCGCGTTCCAGAACATCTGGCGGCCGTCGGTACCGGTAGCGGTCGGGGCACCCAGGTTCAGGTTCTGGTAGGTCAGGCCATCCTTGGTCTTGATGTACAGCGCTTCGGCGCCGGCCACCAGGCCGTACCACGGCAGTTCCATTTCGAAGGCCAGGTTCGACTTCCAGTTCGACGGCTGGCGCAGGCTGCTATCCAGCAGGTCGACGCTCGAGGTCGCCGGAGCGCCGGTCACGTTCTTCTGTGCATCGACGTTCGGGCTGAAGGTGCCGTCCACGTTCGGGCAGCGGGTCGCGCCCGAGCCCGAGCAGGTGCTCGAACGGGTGGCGATACCGGCGTTCTGGTACGGGTTGGCCAGCCACACGCTCATGGCCGCGCCCTGGAACAGGCCGGCGCCACCGCGCAGCTGCATCATGCGCGGGGTGTTGAAGCGGTAGTTGAAGCCGAAGCGCGGCTGGAACAGGCGCTGGCCGTCCGGGGTGACAGTATTGTCACGGCCGAAACCACCGGTCTGGCGGCCGCCATTGACGCCGGCGATGACCGGTGCCGCGAAGGCGGTGTTTGCCGGCGGACGGCTGTTCACGTCGACCTGGTCGAGGCGGAAGCCGGCATTCACGGTCAGCTGGCGATTGACGCTCCAGGTGTCCTGCAGGAACAGGCCGGTGTTACCCAGTTCGAACTGCGAGATCGCATCGTTCAGGGTGTGGCCGGCAGCGGCGGTCTGCAGGGTGTACGACGACGGACGGCCGCGGTTGAAGTTCTCCAGCACGGCAGCTTCGATCTGGGCCAGCGACGCGGTACCGCAGTTGATCGTGCTCGCGCCGATCGTGTTGTACGTGAAGTTGTTGTCGCAGGCGAAGGTGTAGTTGCCGTACACGTTCTGCAGGAACGCGTTGTAGATCTTGTTCTTCTGGTAGTCGGCACCGAACTTGATCTCGTGGTCGCCGACGGTCCAGTTGGCACCACCGTAGTAGTCCTGGGTACGGGTCGCGAGCACGTTCTGCTGGCGCGAGTTTTCGGTACCGGCGTTGATGAAGCGGTTACCGGTACGGGTGCCGGCCGGAGCGTCCGACGGCAGCGGGCCGCTGAACTGGAAGCCCAGGGTCGGCAGGCGGGCGTTGTTCTTCGGTACCGAGTCGTAATCGCGCGACGATGCCTTGAACTCGGTCGAGAAGGTCGGGGTCCAGTCGGAGAAGACCTGGGCGACAACGGTCTCGATCTGCTTCTTCTGGGTGTACAGGAAGGAGCTCAGCGAGATGCCGGTGGCCGAGAAGCTCGGGTAGATCGGCTCGGACTGCGAGGTACGCTGGTAGCGGATGTTGGCGCGGTGGTTCTCGTTGATGTTCCAGTCCAGCTTCAGCATCTGCTCGCGCGAGCTCAGCTCGCTGCCACCGGCCACCGGGGTGCCGAGGTCGATGCCGTACTTGCTCTTGGCAGCGTTCACGACCTGGTTGATTTCATTCCGGGTGATGCCGACGGTGGTGCCCTGGCCCTGGCCGATGTAGCCGAAGTCCGGCGCCGAACGGCTCGAGCTGGTCTCTTCGCTCAGGGCGTAGAGGAACAGCTTGTCCTTGACGAGCGGACCGCTGGCCCACACACCCTTGGTGGTTTCGGTGAACTTCGGCGGGTCGCTGTATTCGCCGCTGGCGGTATTGAAGCGCTGGCCGGACAGCCTGTCGTCACGGTAGACGTAGTAGACGCCGCCCTTCCAGTTGTTGGTACCGGACTTGGTGACGGCGTTGATGTTGCCGCCGGTGTAGCCCTTCTGGGTCACGTCGTAGTTGGCAACGTTGACCTGCACCGACTGGATCGCTTCGATCGAGATCGGCTGGCGTGCGGTCGGGCTGCCGTTGGCTTCCAGGCCGAAGGTGTCGTTGATGGCGACGCCGTCGACGGTCATCGAGTTGAAGCGCGAGTTCTGGCCCGCGACGGACATCTCGCCGCGTTCCTTGTCGGTCTGCGACACGCGGGGGTCGGCACGTGCGTAGTCCTGCAGGTTGCGGTTGATCGACGCCTGGGTCTGCAGGGTGGCGTTGTTGATCGAGGTGCCCGCGCCCATGTTGTTGCGGTTGAAGATGTCGGCGCGCGCGCGGTTGCCGGCGACCGTCACGGTCTGCATCGGTGCGCCGATGGTGGCGTCCACGGAAGCGGTCTCGGCCAGCTCCAGGTAGATGCCTTCACGTTTCTCGGTTACGCCGTTTTTCGTGATAATGATCGTGTACGGACCGCCGGTACGCAGGCCGCGTGCGACGTAGCGGCCTTCGGCATCGGTCATGACGTTGCTGACCGAACCGGATTCGGTGTGGATGATTTGCACCGAGGCGCCGGCGGCAGGCTTGCCGTCCGGGCTCGTGATGCGACCGCCAACTGCCGAAGTCGTGTTCTGGGCAAGAGCCGGAGCCCCCGCCAGTGCAATCGACAAAGCCAGCGCCAGCTTGGTCAGCTGGATCCGTTTTTGATAGATCATTGGATTAACCCCAAAAAGACTAATAGTTATATAAGGGAAACGTTGTTCCCTCTCTCACAGTACTGCAAGCCTGAGACCGACCGCTCATCGCCGTCGTCTGTACATTCGGACCCTCCCGCCCAAGGCGGCGCACGCGATTCTAGCGGTCAACTATTTCCCGGCCATGAAGGCCAGAAGTTGCCAGCTTCGTCTTGCGGTTGGTTAACAAAAGACCAATATGCATGAAGCGAAAAGCCATGGCAAATACGTTTTCTCTTGGAAATTTATAGCTTGCGCGTATAAGTTGCTGAAAAAACGGGCAGGAAACCGCGTGCAGGACGACTTTCCCCTAGGAAAACGCACGGCGGGATTATAAGGGAGGCATTCTGTAGAAAAATCGTTTCGCTTGTTTTTTGGGCAAAGCCATCAAGAAAGCGTGGGAATTGTAGCGAGTTGACCACAGGGATAGCATAAACATATGCATTTTTGGCGTAGTGACATGCTGCTCAAACGCGCCGCCCCCCGAGGGCGGGGACCCATACTGAGATGGCCGAAGAGGCTCAGCATGGGGAGTCGGGCTGGGCAATGTCCGGCACGACGGTGGTGCGGGACGACGGTGGTGCGTGCTGTCAGCGCTTGACGGCGCTGCGGTCCAGGCCCGCAATCTCCGCTTCGAATTTCGCAAAGCGCTGGTCCAGCTGCCTGGTCAGGCGGGCCTTGTCGACCGCATCCAGGAAGGAGTAGCGGATGCTGTTGTAGGAAGCCTTCTTGAGCTCGGCGTAGCCGGGCTTGTAGCGGCTGGCGAACAGCACGTACTCGTTGGCCAGGTTGTGACGGGTCACGCCGGCGTCGTCGGTCGAGATCACGTAGGGCACGCCGTACTTGCGGTACAGGGTGACCGGGTGGTTCTGCTTCTCCACGCCCTCGATGAAGGCGTTCGAGGTGAGGTTGATCTCGACCGGGATGTCCTTCTCGCGCATGCGCTTCATGATGGCGGCGGCATTGGTCTCGTGGGCCAGGTCGATGCCATGGCCGATGCGGTCGGCGCCGGCCAGGTTCACGGCCTGGTCGATGTGGAACTGCAGGTCTTCCGGCGGAACGTCGCCCAGGGCCAGTTCGCCGGCATGCAGCGCCACCTTGACGTCCGGGTAGACCGACTTCAGGAAGCGGAACATCTTCATGTGCAGCGTGTAGTCGCGCATCGACACCATCTGGCTCTCCTGCCCGACGATGTTGACGCCGACGATCTTGCTGTCCTTCCTGGCCGCCTTGAAGCCGGCCAGCATCGAAGAGAACACCTGGGACGGATTCAGCAGGCGCAGCACATAAGTCTGGTAGCGCATGGTGAAGCGCTCGTCGTCGATGCCGGCGGCGGCTTCGTCGATCCTGGCCACGAAGTCGGCGATCGACCCGTTGAACTTCGGATCCGCGTCGAGCTGCGACATCCACGCGCGCATCTGCGTCTCGAAGGCGGCATCGTCGCGGGCATTCTGCCAGGCCTGGGCGTCGAAGTCCTTGTTCACGACGAAGGGCGACATCTTGAACATGGTCTCGATATAGCTGACGTTCTCGCGGATCGCGCGTTCCTTGATCTCGACCAGGCCGTCATGGAAGTTGGCGTTCGAGACCGGGCCGAAGTACAGGAAGGTCTGGAAGAACTGGCGGTCGGGCGGCGCCTGCAGCGCGCCGTGGTTATGGAAATCCTTGCTCGACCAGCGTTGCAGCAGTTCGCGGTAGGTGAAGTCGTCGGCATAGACGTCGGCGGTGCCCAGGCAGTTGCGCTCTTTGGCCGGCTTGGCGCGCTCGGCATCCACCACCGCCTTGTCGGTCTCGATGCGGTAGGTCTGCTTGTTGACGCAGTAACCCTGCTTGTCGAGGAAGTCTACATAGGTCTCGGCATAGATCGCGCCGGAATAGTGGTGGTGCAGGTCGCCGCCCTTCGGCATCTGGGTGAAGAACATGGTCAGCTCGGCCGTCTTCGGTTCGCTGCCGGCGATCAGGGCAGCGTAGTGGCGGGCGGTGGCGGCTTCGTTGGCGTTGACGGCGGTGGGACGGGCGGCGGCGTTCGCGGCGGCCAGGGCGGCAACGATCAGGAGGCTGCTGCTCAGGTTCTTCTGCATAAAGGTTCTCGATCTGTCTGTGGGCGGAACAAGGTGGACGAAACGTCAGGGCAGCGTCCGCTCGTGGACCAGGCGACCGGCCGCGTAGGTGGCGTGGATGGCGCGGTCGTCGCCCAGCAGGGCCAGCGCAAACAGGGTTTCCTCGAGCGTGTTGCTGTGCGCGGTGCGGCGCGCCAGCAGCGGCGTGGCCCTGGGGTCGAGCACGATGAAATCGGCTTCAAGCCCAGGCGCGAAATTTCCGATCGTCCCCTCGAGCTGCATGCTGCGTGCGGCGCCCAGCGTGGCGAGGTAGAACATGCGCAGGGCCGGGAGGTAGCTGCCTTTCAGTCGCGCAACTTTATACGCTTCATTCATGGTTTGCAACATCGAGAACGAGGTTCCCGCCCCCACGTCCGTGCCCAGCGAGACCAGCGCGCCGGCCTTGTCGGCCCGGGCGACGTCGAACAGGCCGCTGCCCAGGAACAGATTCGAGGTCGGGCAATGCGCGATCGCCGAACCGGTTTCCGCCATGCGCGCGAAGTCGGTGTCGTCCAGCCAGATGCAATGGCCGTACATGGCGCGCGGGCGCATCAGGCCGTAGTGGTCGTACACGTCCAGGTAGCTGCGGCGCTGCGGGAACAGCTGGCCGACCCAGGTGCATTCGTCGCGGTTTTCCGAAACGTGGGTCTGGATGAAAGTGTCCGGATACGCGCGCGCCAGCTCGCCGGTGGCGGCCAGCTGGGCCTCGGTGGAAGTCGGGGCGAAGCGCGGGGTGATCGCGTACATTGCCCTGTCCTTGTTGTGCCAGCGCCGGATCAGTTCTTCGCTCTCGCGCAGGTCGGCGGTATCCTGCAGGAAGTCCGGGCAGTGGCGGTCCATCAGCACCTTGCCGGCGCCCATGCGCAGCTTGCGGGCCGAGCTTGCCCCGAAAAAGGCGTCGACCGACTCCTTGTGCACGCTGCAGTAGACCAGGGCCGTGGTGGTGCCGTTACGCAGCAGCTCGTCGAGGAAGAACTCGGCGGTCGCGCGCGCGTGACCGGGGTCGCCGAACTGGCGCTCGGTTGGGAAGGTGTAGGTCTCCAGCCACGGCAGCAGGCCCGGGGCCGGCGAGGCGATCATGTCAGTCTGCGGGAAATGCAGGTGGGTATCGATGAAGCCGGGCGTGAGGATCTTGCCGCGGTAATCGATCACCCCGGTGCCGGCCGGCAGACTGGATGCCAGCCGGGCGTAATCGCCGGCCGCCTTGACGCGGCCGTCCTCGACGACCAGCAAGCCGTCCGCGTGCCAGGCATGGGCATCGTCGGCAAAGGCCGGATCGGCGTGAAAATGCAGCAGGCTCGCTCGGTAGGCCTGCAGGTTCTGGGTGTCCATCGGCATTAGATTCTTTCTGTTGAGGCTATCGGTGCGGTGCGGGTTTCCCACACCATCAGCAGCTGCGCGGCCACGGCGACGGCAATCACGGCGGGTGCCTTGCCCTCGATGCCGGGCACCCCGATCGGGCAGGCCATGGCATCCAGGCGCGCCTGCCCCACGCCGCGCTCGCGCAGGCGGTGCTCGAACTGCTTGCGTTTGGTATGCGATCCGATCAGCCCGAACCAGTCGGCTTCGAATGCCGGGCGCTTCAGGATCGCTTCGGCCAGGCGCTGGTCGAGCGCATGGCTGTGCGTCATGACGAGGAAACTGGTGCCCGGCGGCGCATGCTCCACCAGTGCTTCGGGAATATCGGTGGCCTCGACCGTGACATTGGCCGGCAAGTGTTCGGGGAACAGGTCCTCGCGCTCGTCGATCCAGGTCACGCGGCAGGGCAGCTCGCCCAGGGCGCGCACGATGGCCGCGCCCACGTGGCCGGCGCCGAACAGCATCAGGTGCGCACGCGGCGCTTCGATCTTGTCGACCAGCCAGCGCCGCCCACCCGGCTCGCGCATGATATGGGTGCCGTGCCCGCGTGTAAAGTCCGCGGCTGCGCCACCGTACAGTTGTTGTCCACGCGCGTCGAACAGCGCCAGCTCGGGCGCGCCGTCCAGCGCCACCAGGCGCCAGCTGTCTTCAGCGGTGCGCGCCGCCAGCAGCGCCGCGTGGGCGTGGTCGAGCAGCTCGAACGCCAGTTGCACGACGCCGCCGCAGCACTGCCCGAGGCCGGGGCCGAGCGGGAAGCGTTCCAGGCGCCGGGCTTCGCCTGTCGCCAGCATGGCGCGCGCGACTTCGGCGCCGCGCAGCTCGAGGTGGCCGCCGCCGACCGTGCCCCACTGGCGCACGGCATCGACCAGCATTTTCGCCCCGGGTTCGCGCGGCACCGAGCCTTCGACCGCGGCCACGGTGACCAGCACCCTGGGCGCGGGATCGAAGCCATGCGCGGGCCCATGGGCGGGCACATGCGCGCCTGCCGCAGCAAGCAGCCAGTCTTCCATCTCAGGCGCTCGCCGATGCTGCCGCTTCCACCGCGGCGACCGCACCCAGGATTGCTTCGCAGGTCGCCGGCGCGTTCAAGGGCGGATTCACCTTGTGCCCCGCGATGCTGGAGATCGCGTCGCGGATCGCGAAGAACACCGAGAACGGCAGCAGCAGCGGCGGCTCGCCCACGGCTTTCGAGCGGTGGATCGAATCCTCGACGTTGCGGTTCTCGAACAGGCGCACGCGGAAGTCTTCCGGGCAGTCCGACACCGCCGGGATTTTATAAGTCGACGGCGCGTGCGTCATCAGCTTGCCGCCCTCGTTCCACCACAGTTCCTCGGTGGTCAGCCAGCCCATGCCCTGGATGAAGGCGCCTTCGACCTGGCCGATGTCGATGGCCGGGTTGAGGGAGCGTCCGGCGTCGTACAGCGCATCGGCGCGCAGCAGCTTCCATTCGCCCGTCAGGGTGTCGACGATGACTTCCGACACCGCCGCACCGTAGGCGAAATACGAGAACGGATGCCCGGTCATGGTCTTCGGGTCCCAGTGCAGGCCGGGAGTCGCGTAGTAGCCGTCCGACCACAGCTGGGTGCGCGCCAGGTAGGCTTGCGCCACCAGCTCGCCGAACGGAACCTCCTGGCCATTCACGAATACGGTGTCGGCCGCGAAGCGCACGGCCTCCGGCGCACCGCCATGCCGCTTCGCCGCGAAGGCGGCCAGGCGCTCGCGGATTCTCCGCGCCGCATCCTGCGCCGCCTTGCCGTTCAGGTCCGCGCCGGTGGAGGCGGCGGTGGCCGAGGTGTTCGCGACCTTGCTGGTGTTGGTGGCGGTGATGCGCACCCGGGCGGAGTCTACGCCCAGCTCGTGCGCCACCACCTGTATCACCTTGGTGTTCACGCCCTGCCCCATCTCGGTGCCGCCGTGATTCACCAGGATCGAACCGTCCACGTACACGTGCACCAGCGCGCCGGCCTGGTTCAAGTGGGTGACGTTGAAGGCGATGCCGAACTTGACCGGCGTGAGCGCCAGGCCCTTCTTCAGCACGGGGCTGCCGCGGTTGAACGCGTCGACGGCGGCGCGGCGCGCGCGGTATTCGGCGCTGCCTTCGAGTTCGTCGACCAATTCGTGGATCACGTTGTCGACCACGACCTGGCCGTAGGGCGTGACGTTGCGCCCGGTATTGTCGTCATGTTTGCCGTAGAAATTCAGCTTGCGCACGTCCAGCGCATCGCGGCCGAGATTGCGCGCGATGTCGTCGAGCACGTATTCGATCGCGATCGCGCCCTGCGGGCCGCCGAAGCCGCGGAATGCGGTGTTCGACTGCGTGTTGGTCTTGCCGCAGGCGGCGCGGATGTCGACGTCGGACAGGTAATAGGTATTGTCGAAGTGGCAGACGGCCCGCGTGGCCACCGGGCCGGACAGGTCCGCCGAGAAGCCGGCGCGCGAGACCATGTCGACCCTGGCCGCGAGGATGCGTCCCTCGTCGTCGTAGCCGACCTCGTATTCGTAGTGGAAGCAGTGGCGCTTGCCGGTGACCAGCATGTCGTCGTCGCGGTCGGCGCGCAGCTTGACCGGGCGGCCGCACAGCTTGGCCGACACCGCCGCGGCCGCGGCCCACAGCGCCGACTGCGATTCCTTGCCGCCGAAGCCGCCGCCCATGCGCCGGCATTCCACGACCACGTGATGCGAATGCAGGCCCAGCGCGTGCGCGACCACGTGCTGCATCTCGCTCGGGTGCTGGGTCGAGCACAGCACCAGCATGCCGTCGTTCTCCTGCGGGATGGCGTAGGCAATCTGGCCTTCGAGGTAGAACTGTTCCTGGCCGCCGACGTGCAGCTCGCCTTTCACCGTGTGCGGGGCACGTTCGAAGGCCGCCTGGGCGTCGCCGCGCGCCAGGCGCATCGGCGGCAGCACATAGCTTTGCGCGGCGCGCGCGGCCTGCGGGCTCAGGATCGCCGGCAGTTCTTCATAGGTGACCACAGCCTTCTTCGCCGCGCGGCGCGCGTTGTCGTGGCGGTCCGCCACCACCACGAACAGCGGCTGCCCCACGTACTGGACCAGGCCGTCGGCCAGGATCGGGTCGTCGTGGATGATCGGGCCGCAATCGTTGGTGCCGGGGATGTCCCGCGCCGTGTAGACCGCGACCACGCCGCGGCTGGCGCGCACGCCGTCCAGGTCGATCGACACGATCTTCGCATGCGGCTTGCCCGACAGGCCCAGCGCGGCGTGCAGGGTGCCGCGGACTTCATCGATGTCGTCCGTGTAGTCGGCCTGGCCGAGCACGTGCAGCCTGGCCGATTCGTGGGCGCGCGCGACGCCGACCGCGCTCCATGCCGCCGTTTTCAATTCCGGTGCGCTCATGTCGTTCATGCTCGCTCTCCTCAGGCACTCAGGTAGGAATAAGCATTGACGGCTTCGGCCGGCAGCGGGTTCTCGATCCGGGTCTCCAGCCAGAAGCGGCGCAACAGGTTCTGCGCGCCCTGCATGCGGTAGGCGTCCGAGGCGCGCATGTCGGTGAGCGGCGCATAGTCCTGCGCCAGCGCCGCCATCGCATCCTTCAGCGCGGGTTCATCCCATGCGCGTCCGAGCAGCGCCGCTTCGGCACGGGCGGCCCGCTTCGGGGTCGCGGCCATGCCGCCGAAGGCGAGTCGCGCATGCTTGATGACGCTGCCGTCGAATGCGAGGGCGAACGCGGCGCACACGGCCGAGATGTCCTGGTCGAAGCGCTTCGCCAGTTTATAGCTGCGGAAAGCGAGCCCGGCACGCGGCAGCGGAATCCGCAGCGCTTGCACGAACTCGCCCGGCTGCAGGTCCTTCTGCTGGTAGCCGAGGTAGAAGTCTTCCAGCGCCAGCTCGCGCTCGCCGGCCGAACCGCGCAGCAGCAGGCGACTGCCGAGCGCGATCAGCCAGGGCATCGAGTCGCCGATCGGCGAGCCGTTGGCGACGTTGCCGCCCAGGGTGCCGGCATGGCGGATCGGCAGCGAGGCGAAGCGCTGCCACAGCTCGGCAAGTTGAGGGTAGCGCGCGCAGACGGCGGCATAGGCATCGTTCAGCGAGACGCCGGCGCCGACCTCGAGCATGCCATCGGCCTCGCGCACGGCCTTCAGTTCTTCCACGTGGCCGAGCCAGATGATGTCGGCGATGTCGCGCATCTGCTTGGTGACCCAGAGGCCGACGTCGGTCGAGCCGGCCAGCAGCACGGCCTGCGGATGGGCGCCGCGCGCCGCCACCAGTTCGTCGATGGTGCGCGGCGCATGGAAAGTCTGGCCGCCATGGCTGTAGACGGTGCCGGCCTCGCGCTGCAGGCCCTGGAGCGTCGCGGCCAGCGTCTTGCGGTCGAAGTCCACGCGCGGCAATTCCGTCATGCGGCGCGCGGCCTCGATGATGGGGCGGTAGCCGGTGCAGCGGCACAGGTTGCCGGACAGGGTGTCGTCGATCTCGCGGCGCGAGGGGCAGCCCTGGCCTTCCTGCTTCAAATACATACCCCACAGCGACATGGCGAAACCCGGCGTGCAGAAGCCGCATTGCGAGCCATGGCACTCGACCAGGGCCTGCTGCACCGGATGCAGCGTCCCGCCGGCCTGCTGCAGGTCTTCGACGGTGAACAGGGCCTTGCCGTCCAGGGTCGGGGTGAACTGGATGCAAGAATTCACCGCCTTCATCTCCAGCTTGCCGTGTTCCAGCGATCCGAGCACGACGGTGCAGGCGCCGCAGTCGCCTTCGGCGCAGCCTTCCTTGGTGCCGGTGCAATGCAGGTCTTCCCGCAGATGCTGCAGGACAGTCTGCGTGGGCGCGACGCCGCTCACTTCATGGACGGCCCCGCGGTAGAAGAATCGGATCGGTGTGGACATTGTTGCCTCGGATTTAACCCAGCTTATGAGATTAACACCGGAGGGAGCGCAACATATAAGCCACGGATGATTTTGAATATCATCGAATTCGAATAATGTGGCGTCCGTGCGCTTTCATTATCATTTTAATTGCTATGCTTGGGTCCACAAGGGAGGAACAATGGGCTTGCACGTCGTACATTTCATCGGTCCGATCAACGCCAACTCGGCCTGCACGATCCGCAACCTGTGCCTGCAGGCCCTGCAGAGCGGCGCCAGCGAGATCGAACTGCACATGTCGACCGAAGGCGGCAACATGACGGCCGGCTTCGCCCTGTACTTCTTCCTCAAGTCCCTCCCCCTGCCCCTGACTACCTGGAACGTCGGCAGCGTCGAATCGGTCGGGGTCGCGATCTTCCTGGCCGGCCAGAAGCGCTATGCCTGCCCCGGCACGCGCTTCCTGATCCACCCGCTGCACTGGGGTTTCGGCAACCTGGTGGCGGCCGACCATGCCCGCATTTCGGAATGGCGCGACTGCCTCGACTTCGATGCCGAACGCTATGCCACGATCTTCGAGGAAGCCACGCGCGGCGCCCGCACACCCCACGACATCCGCGGCTACCTCACCGGCAGCTCGCGCATCTATACGGCCGACCAGGCGGTCGACGCCGGCATCGTCCACGCCGCCCGCCAGGCCCGCCTGCCCGAAGCCGGAACCACTTCCCACTGGTGGAACTAAATTACTTACGTCGTCGCCCCCGCGCAGGCCGGGACGACGGTAGGTGGGGACCCTGATCAAACTTGCAAGGCCCCTTCCCTTACCTTAGAATCGGCCCTTCCCCTGCTGATCCTCACGGTAAATCTTGGAAACCGTACCCCTTTGGGCGCTGGTCCTTGCCCTCGTCGTCCTGATTCTCTGCTCGGCCTTTTTCGCGATGGCGGAAACGGCCCTGATGGCCGCCAACAAGTACCGCCTGAAGCACCTGGCCAAGCGCGGCCACCGCGGCGCCGTCACCACCCTGTGGCTGCTGGAGCGTACCGACAAGCTGCTGTCGCTGGTGCTGATTGCGAACACCCTGATCAATGCCATGGCCACCGCCCTGGTGACGGCGATCGCGATCCTGTTCTTCGGCCATGAGGAAAGCGTGATCACGATCGCCACCGCCAGCGTGGCCTTCCTGCTGATCGTGTTCGCCGAGATCGCGCCGAAGGTGATCGGCGCCACCTACCCGGAACGCATTTCGCTCGGCACCAGCCTGGTCCTGCGGCCGCTGATGAAGGTGGCCAAGCCGGCGATCTGGTTCGTCAACCTGTTCGTCTCCGCCCTCCTGCGCCCGCTGGGCATCCGCGGTGGCGCCGAGGCCGATCAGCAGCGCCTGACACCCGAGGAATTGCGTAGCGTCGTGCTAGAAGGCGGCAACTTCATACCGCAGAAGCACAAGAGCATTCTGCTCAACCTGTTCGACCTGGAAAAGATCTCGGTCGAAGACATCATGACCCCGCGCCCCCAGATCGAAGCCCTGAACCTGGCCCTGCCGGTCAAGGACATCAAGGCCGAGCTGACCACCTGCTACCACAACAAGCTGCCCGTCTACGAAGGCGAGATCAATAAGATCGTCGGTATCCTGCACGTACGCAAGGCGCTCGGCCTGCTGAACCAGGCGGACGAACTGACCGCCGACCACTTCCGCGAACTCTTGAGCGAACCGTATTTCATCCCGCAGGACACGGGCGTGTTCACCCAGCTTCAGTATTTCCAGGAAAACAAGGAAAGGCTGGGCATCATCGTCGACGAATACGGCGAGGTGCAGGGCTTGGTGACGCTCGAGGACATCATCGAGGAAATGATCGGCGACTTCACCACCTCGACCCCGGGCACCGCGCGCGCCGACGCCATGGCCTGGAACGCCAAGGGCGAATGCCTGCTCGAAGGCAGCACGCCCCTGCGCGACATCAACAAGAAGCTGGGCCTGGACCTGCCGCTGGACGGTCCCAAGACCGTGAATGGCTTGCTTCTTGAGCAACTTCAGGAAATCCCGGAGTTCCCGATTGCGCTCAAGGTCGGGCAATGCGTGATCGAAGTGGTGCAAGTGCAGAATCAATCAATCAGGATCGTGAAACTGTTGCGCCCGGTCGTCATCAAACGGTGGCTGGTGGCCTGAACGGTTGCCGGCCCGTCGCCCCCGCCTCCGCGGAAACGACGGGATAATTCCGCCAGGAGCCCCCATGTCGCCCACTGCTTGCTTGCCACCTCTGCAATACCATTCCGTCTACGTGGTATGCACGCCTCTTTCCCTACGCCAATCTCTTTACAAATTTGATGCCTGCGGGCATGATCCCAAGCAGCCGCCGGGCATGACCGTCCAGCCCGGTTCCTTGTCGCCACTCCACCCCTGATCCTATGGCAGCAGTCCTCACCAACACGCTTGCCGGCACCGCGTTGCCCGGGTTGGCGCGCGCCCTGGTCCAGGCCGGAAGGCTGACGCTGCCGCAGGCGGACAGCCTCCAAAAGAAGGCGGTAGCCGACAAGGCAGGCTTCATCGACACCTTGCTCGGCTCCGGAACCATCGATGCGCGCGGCCTGGCGGTATTTTGTGCCGAGACCTTCGGCTATCCCCTGCTCGACCTCTCCACCTTCAGCCCGGATAGCCTGCCGACGAACGCGATCGACGCGCGCCTGATGCAGGCCCAGCGCGTGGTGGCGCTGGCCAAGCGCGGCAACAAGCTGTCGGTCGCGCTGTCCGACCCGACCAATTCCCAGGCCCTGGACCAGATCAAGTTCCAGAGCGAAGCGTCGGTCGAGCCGGTGATCGTGGCGCACGACACCCTGCTGGCCCTGCTGGCCGGACTGTCCAAGAACGCCGAGCAGAGCATCAGCGAGCTGGCCGGCGACGATGCCGACATCGAATTCGCCGAGGACGAGCCGCAGACCACCCAGGCCGAAGCGGCGGCCGCCCTGGAAGTCGAGGACGCGCCGATCGTGCGCTTCCTGAACAAGGTGCTGATGGACGCGATCACCCTGGGCGCCTCGGACATTCACTTCGAGCCCTACGAAAAGCAGTACCGGATCCGCCTGCGCGTGGACGGCGTGCTGCGCGACCACCTGGCGCCGCCGCTGTCGATCCGCGACAAGCTGGTTTCGCGCATCAAGGTGCTGGCCAAGCTCGACATCTCCGAGAAACGGGTCCCGCAGGACGGCCGCATGCGCCTGGTGCTGTCGCCGACCAAGTCGATCGACTTCCGCGTCAGCACCCTGCCGACCCTGTTCGGCGAAAAGACCGTCATGCGTATCCTCGACGCCACCCAGGCGCAGATGGGCATCGATGCGCTCGGCTACGACCCGGACCAGAAGGCACTGCTAATCGACGCCATCACCCGCCCCTATGGCATGGTGCTGGTGACGGGTCCGACCGGCTCCGGTAAAACGGTGTCGCTGTACAGCTGCCTGAATCTGCTGAACAAACCCGGCATCAACATCTCGACGGCCGAGGATCCGGCCGAGATCAACCTGCCCGGCGTGAACCAGGTCAACGTCAACGAACGGGCCGGACTCACCTTCCCGGTCGCGCTGAAAGCCTTCCTGCGCCAGGACCCGGACATCATCATGGTCGGCGAGATCCGCGACCTGGAAACCGCCGACATCGCCATCAAGGCCGCCCAGACCGGCCACATGGTGTTCTCGACCCTGCACACGAACGACGCGCCGTCGACCCTGACGCGCCTGATGAACATGGGGGTGGCGCCGTTCAACATCGCCTCCTCGGTGATCCTGATTACCGCCCAGCGCCTGGCGCGCCGCCTGTGCACCTGCAAGCAGCCGCTCGACATCGAGCGCGACGTGCTGAAGGCGGCCGGCTTCCGCGACGCCGACCTGGACGGCGAATGGAAGCCCTACGGCCCGGTCGGCTGCGAACGCTGCCTGGGTTCGGGCTACAAGGGCCGGGTCGGCATCTACCAGATCATGCCGATCACGCCCGCGATCGAAGCCCTGATCCTGGCCAGCGGCAACTCGATGGAGATCGCCGCCCAGGCCGAGGCCGAGGGCGTGAACTCGCTGCGGCGTTCCGGCCTGATGAAGGTGAAACAGGGCCTGACCAGCCTCGAAGAAGTGCTCGGCTGCACCAACGAATAGGAAATCACATGGCAACTTCGGCCCAAGTACGCGGCGCTGGCGGCACCCGGATCAAGGAACACGTCTACGCCTGGGAAGGCAAGGACAAGACCGGCAAGACCGTGCGCGGCGAAATGCGCGCCGGCGGCGAAACCATCGTCAACGTGACCCTGCGCCGCCAGGGCATCATGGTCACCAAGGTCAAGAAGAAGGCCTACCGCAGCGGCAGGAAGATCACCGACAAGGACCTGTCGCTGTTCACGCGCCAGCTGGCCACCATGATGAAGGCCGGCGTGCCGCTGCTGCAGTCCTTCGACATCGTCGGCAAGGGCCACGCGAACCCGTCGATGTCCAAGCTGATCATGGACCTGCGCTCCGACATCGAGACCGGCACCAGCCTGAACAACGCCTTCCGCAAATACCCGCTGTACTTCGACCCGCTGTTCTGCAACCTGGTGGGCGCCGGCGAACAGGCCGGCATCCTCGAAGACCTGCTGACCCGCCTGGCGATCTACAAGGAAAAGACGCTGGCCCTGAAGGCCAAGATCAAGTCGGCCCTGATGTACCCGATCGCGATCCTGGCGGTCGCCTTCATCGTCACCGCCGTGATCATGATCTTCGTGGTGCCGGCGTTCAAGGAAGTGTTCACCAGCTTCGGCGCCGACCTGCCGGCCCCGACCCTGATCGTGATGGCGATGTCCGACTTCATGGTGAAGTGGTGGTACGTCATCTTCGGCAGCCTGTTCGGCGCGATCTATTTCTTCTTCCAGTCCTGGCGCCGCTCGCTGAAGATGCAGCAGGCCATGGACCGCCTGCTGCTGCGCCTGCCGGTGTTCGGCGCCGTGATCCGCAAGGCGACGATCGCGCGCTGGACCCGCACGCTGGCCACCATGTTCGCGGCCGGTGTGCCGCTGGTCGAAGCCCTCGACTCGGTCGGCGGCGCCGCCGGCAACGCGGTCTACCTGGAGGCAACCAAGAAGATCCAGACCGAGGTCAGCACCGGCACCAGCCTGACGGTGGCGATGCAGAACGTCAACGTGTTCCCGAACATGGTGACCCAGATGGTCGCCATCGGCGAAGAGTCCGGCGCCCTCGACGCCATGCTCGGCAAGGTCGCCGACTTCTACGAAGAGGAAGTCGACGATGCCGTGGGCGCGCTGTCCTCGCTGATGGAACCGATGATCATGGTGATCCTGGGCGTGCTGATCGGCGGCCTGGTGGTGGCCATGTACCTGCCGATCTTCAAGCTGGGTTCGGTGGTGTAGGGCCGCGCTTGTATGCCTGACGTTTTCCAAGCACGTACGCGACCAGCGGCACTGTGGTGATGACCCCTACGGCGAACAGCGTCCAGCCGATGGCGCGGCGTTGTTCTGGACTCATTCGATTACTGAACAACAGCGCCAGGCCCGCGGCGCCTGCCGCCCGTGTTCCGGCAATCAATCCGATTTCTGGAATAGTCAGTGATACCTGTTTCATAGTTACCTCCTCACGGATGAACAGGAAGCCAAGGACCGTTTTCCTGGCCTTCACGGCCAGGGAAGCTCATACACGTACCAGCAGCTTGCCCAGGTTTCGGCCATCGAACAGGCTGCTTAACGCCGCCGGCAGCTGATCGAAACCGTCGATGAAGGTCTCCTGCGAGAGGATCTCGCCGCGCTTGACCCACGGCCCGACCACCTCGAGCATTTCCCCCATTCGCGCCGTGAAGTCACGTGCCAGGATTCCTTGAATGGTCGCGCGCTTGAAAAGCATGTGCTGCAAGAAGCGCGGCGCCAGGTCTGGCACGTCGAGACCGCCGTCGTATTGAGCGATGGCACCGCAAATGACGATGCGCGCGCGGAGTTTGATCAAGGGAATGACGGCGTCGGTCACCATGCCGCCGACATTGTCGAAGTAGATGTCAACACCGCCCGTAACCGCATCGATCGCCGCGCGCAGACTCTCCACTGTCGCGTGGGAGCGATAATCGACCGCGGCGTCCAGGCCGAGGGTGTCGGTGAGGAAGGAGCATTTCGCGGCGCCGCCAGCGATACCGATGACCCGGCAGCCGGCGCGCTTTCCGAACTGCGCAACCAGAGAGCCGACCGCGCCGGCGGCGCCAGACACGACCAGTGTGTCGCCAGGGCGTGGCTTGCCTGCTTCCATCAGCCCGAACCAGGCCGTGCGACCGGGCATTCCGAGCACACCCAATGCCGACGTTACCGGCGCGGCCTCGGCATCGAGCTTGGTCAGTTCGCTCTGGTGGCACTTGGCGTAAAGCTGCCAGCCGCTGTAGGCCGACACCCAATCGCCTTCGGCAAAGCCGGCACTGTTCGAAGCGATGACCTGTCCGACCACGCCAGCGCGCTGGACGATGCCGAGCGGGTGTGGAAGGTCGTAAGTGTTGCGTTCCGCTTGCTGGATGCGCATGTAGGGATCGACGCTGATATAGCGGGCACGGACCAGCACCTCGTTGATCGACAACGCGTCGCTCATCTCGCTTTCACGTAAGACATAATGTTCGTCGCCGACGCGGCCGTCCGGCCTGGTTGCGTAGATCCACTGGCGGTTCTGATAATTCATGGGAATGTAATGGAGAAAACAGATGGCGGCCATTCTAGCACCGCGCTTTTGGCCCCGATTGCAGTCCTGTAGGCCTAAACAACCGAGCTTCCCCGCTCACGCGTATACATGCCGACCGCTTTGCCGTATATCTCAGTTTCCGCTTCATAAGTCAGGCCAAGGCGCCTGGCGACGCGCAGCGATGATGCATTGGCTGAAGCGATGAGAGCCCGAACTTTTGGTTCGCGTCGGATCTCGAGCGCATGGTTCAAGACTGCCGCCGCCGCTTCGTTCGCGAATCCCTGGCCCCAAAAGGCACGATAGGTATTCCAACCAAGCTCCATCACAGTGGATTCCTCGCGAAAGAACGCGCCAACATTCCCGACGAGTTGAGCAGTCTCCTTTTCCTCGACAGCCCACCATCCGGCGCCATGTATGAGCCATAGTCCTGCTTGTGAACAGAAGATTCGCCATGCAGCATGACGGTCAGCCGGGACCAAGTGGACCGAGCTGACAGGGTCGGCATGAAACAGATGCGGCAACTTCTGCAATTCGCTATTGAGTTCAGGCCTGGACGACCCATGTAAGGGGCACGAAAAAGCCCCAAGCCACGGAGGAGAACGCATTGAAACGCATCTTTGCACTATGGCGCGTGGTCGCCGGTCAGGACCTGCGCCTGCTGTGGTTCGCCATCCGGCATGAGCAACGTCCCGCGTGGTTATTGCCGGCGCTGGCTGGTCTCGCACTGTTCGCTGTCGAGCCCTTGAATTTCGCGGTGCCCGTGCTCGGAGCAGTCGACGAGTTCGTGCTCGTGCCGCTCGTCCTGCACGGCATGGTGAAAATGCTGCCTGTACATGTCCTCGAAGGTTTTGCGCGCGCTTACGCCGGGCGCATGCGTCGCCGAACCTGAGTCGGGGCGGCAGCGCTTCGCGCCAGATGCCTGGCCTTTACAGATACATGATGTGGCCGAATGCCATGTCAGCCGCCAGCTTGCGTGGAGCGGTGCATGGCGGTCCGATCCGGGCATCGCTGTCCATTTCCTTTGCGGGCGCCCGCTCGTCCCTATTTTCCGCGTGCTGCAATGCGCATTTGCAACGCCGGGGAGCGCAGCGAGCGTTCGTAATCGTCCCGTGACAAGGCCTCCTGGGCATAGTGCCGCGCGAGCTGGTTCAGCTGGCGCTTGATGGACGCGACCGTCTTCGGCTCGCAGCCGATGATGGCCTCGGCAGTGGAGGCGACACGCTGCCCTAGTTCGCCCGCCTGCACCAACTCGGTCAGGAAGCCGATGCGCCACATCTCGTCCGCCTCGATCGTCTGCGCCCCCAGGAACAGGCGCTTGGTGTGCGCCAGGCCCAGTTGTGTCAGGTAGCGGCGCATCCCGCCCGGGTAGTAATGCAGCCCGAACTTTGCTGCCGGCATGAACATGCGGGTACCGTGTACCCCGATCCGGTAATCGCAGCACAGCGCCAGGTCGGTCGCCCCGCCATACACGCTGCCATTCAGGGCGCAGATCGTGGGCAGAGGAAAATCTTCGAGGCGGTCGAGCAGGTCTTCGAAGCTGCGGTCGAGCTTTTCAACGATGGCATCGATCGTGTAGCCGGAGCTGAAGGTCTTGTCGCCGGTCCCGGTCAGCACCAGCACCCGTACTGCCGATGCGGCCTCGACCGTATCGAAGTGTCGCTGCAACACGGCGATATCGCCCGGGTCGATCCGGTTATGCTGGCGCGGCCGGCGCAAGGTGACGGTGGCGACGGCGCCATTGATCACCAGGCGAGGCACATCGTCCGGCGGAAAGTTCGATAGGTCCATATATGCTCCCAGGCTTAGAGTGCGCGGCCCATCAGCGTGTCCGGCAGCCAGGTGACGACCTGCGGAAACACGGTGAGCATCGCGATGAACAGCAGCATGATGACGATGAATGGCACCACCCCCAGCATGACATCGCGCAGCGGGACCTGCGGCGCGATGCCGCGGATGACGAACAAGTTCAAGCCAACCGGTGGGTGGATGAGGCCAATCTCGAGGTTGATCGTCAGGATCACGCCGAACCAGACGAGGTCGACATGGTTCTGGGTCAGCACCGGCAGCAGGAACGGCATGCTCATCAGGATAATGGCGACCGCCGGCATGAAGAACCCTGCCAGCAGCAGGAACAGATTCAGCACCACGACCAGCTGCCAGGTACCGAGATTCCAGCCGAACATCCAGTCGGCCACGCTTTGCGTCACGTACAGGTAGGACATCATGTACGAGTAAAGCGCGGCGGCTGCTACGATCAAGAGGATCATCGACGACTCGCGGGAGGCGTCGCGCATGATCGCCCACAGGTCTGACAGGCGCGTGCGATAAATAAGGATGACCAGCACCAGGGCCATGAATGCGGCAATCCCTGCAACTTCCGATGGTGTTGCGAAGCCGCCGTACATTACCGTCGTCACCGCAACGATGATCGCCAGGAACGGGAACGTGCGTACCAGACCCGCCAGCTTGTCGCGCAGGCTGTAGTGTTCATGGACGACCGGCCCCGCCTGCCTGGTCTCCTTGATGCTGGCGAACCAGGAATACACCGAGAACAACAGCACCAGCAGAATGCCCGGCACGACCCCGGCCAGGAACAGGCGGCCGATCGAGGTCTCGGTGACAATGCCGTAAATGATGAAGGTCATCGAGGGCGGGATCAGGATGCCGAGGCTGCCGCCGGCGGCGATGGACCCGGCGGCCAGGCGCGCAGGCACGCCCCGTTGCAGCATTGCCGGGATGCCGGCCTTGCCGATGGCCGCCGCCGTCGCCGGGCTCGATCCGCACATGGCGGAGAACAGGCCGCAAGCGAAGATATTCGCGATCACGAGGCCGCCCGGGACACGGTGCAGCCAGCGGTGCAGGGACTCATAGATGTCCTTGCCGGCGCGCGACATGCCAATCGCGGCGCCCAGCACGACGAACATCGGCAGGGTCAGCAGCGCAAAGCTCGACAGTTCGCTGATGAAACTCTTCGGCACGGCCGCCAGCGCACCTTCATTGCCAAAGATCGCCAGGAAGCCGACCGCGACCGCAGTCAGGCCGAAGGCGATCGGAACGCCGGAGAACAGCACGGCAAAGGTCACCAGGAACAGCACGGCGGCAATTTGAAGTTCACTCATGATGATAGCGTTCCGGGTTGGGTTGGGCCGGCCAGCGTCCTGGCGATTTCAGCCACGTATTGCAGGGCAGTCAGACCCATGCCGATCGGCATCGCTGCATACTTCGGCCATTCGGACATTTGGGAAATGCCCAGCGAGCGCTCATGCGAGGCGAGCGCTTCGAGCGTCATGTGCAAGCCGACCCAGGCCAGGTACAGGCAAACGACGAAGCCGACCCCCTGGCCGGTCACCGCCAGCCGGCGACGGCCGCGCTCGGACAGCAGCACATCGAGCAGCTCCATGCCGACGTGGCCCCGGGTCTTCAGGGTGTACGGCGAGCCGAGGAAGGCGGCACCAACCATCATCATGATGCTGGTGTCGAGCTCCCACGAGTTTTGGTGGCCGGTGGCGCGGTAGGCCACCATCCATGTGATGGTCAGGATGGCGGCCAGCAGCAGCAGCGCAGCCGCCAGTGCGCAGGCCAGGCTCAGGCCGTCGACCAGTCGGTTGAATCGGTTCATCGATGTTCTCCTGGATGGCGCGCCCACGCCAGCGGGCGCGTATGGTTTACTTCACCAAGGCGCGGGAGCGCTGAAACGCGCCGAGCAGTTCCTGGGCCTTCGGGCTGGACTTTGCGTACTGCTCCCACGAGGTGCGCTTGGCCAGCGCCACCCACTCATCGAACTCGGGCTTGGTCATTTGGCGCACCTGCACCCCGGCCGCCTTGAACTTGGCCACGGTTTCCTTCGCCACCTCGTCCTGCTCGGCATTGAACTGGCGGTCGGTGACCGCCGCGGCGTCTTCGAAGATCTTCTTCTGCGCCGGCGTCAGCTTGTCCCATGCCTTCTTCGACATGATCAGCGGCTGCAGCAGCACGAAGATCGTGAAGTCACCACCGATGGTCGCGTACTTGCTCTGCTCGTACAGGCGCATGCTCATCAGGGTGTCGTAGGAAGTGAGCAGCCCATCCAGCACGCCGGACTGCAGCGCGTTGTAGAGTTCGGTGGAGGGCATCGAGAACACCGAAGCGCCCGCCTCTCGCAGCGCCACATCGATCGTGCGGTCGGCGCCGCGCAGCTTCAATCCCTTGGCGCTCTCCGGGCCGCTCACCGGGCGGGCGCGATTGACGAAGCCGCCCTCGGTCCACCACCATGTCAGCAGGTGCAGGCCGTTGGCCTCGGCCACCTCCTGCAGCTTGTGCGCGTACTCGGAATTGCGCAGCTTCATGGCGTCGGCCGCACTGCTGACGGCACCCGGCAGGATGGTGATCGAGAACTCGGGGATCTTGTTGGAGGCATAAATCAGCGGAATGACCGACAGGTCGACCGTTCCATCCTGCAGGGCATCGAGCTGCTTGAGCGGATTGCTGATCAAGGACGCGTTCGGATAGATCCGAAAGCGCAGCGACGGGTCTTTGGCGGTGACCAGCCTGGCGAATTCGCGGCTCGCCTTGTCGCGGCTGTCATTACCCTGCTTCCATTGATGGGTGAGCTTGAAATCCGTTGCACTGACGGCGGGGATCGTACCGACGACCGCGGCGGCCATCGCCAGGGCGGCAGAAAGCCGCTTGGTGAGCTGTTTCATGAATGTCTCCTCGTTCTAGGTCTTGATGTCGTTGGCCTGGCATGTCGCTCAGGACCGGGGGGCACTCTGCGGATGCTGGACGATGACGCCGGTGGCGCAGAGGTGCTGCAGCTGCTCCTGCGTGTGGCCGAACTCGGCCAGCACTTCCAGGGTGTGTTGGCCCAGCAGCGGCGGCGCGCTGCGCACCGTCCCGCCTGCGAAGGCATCCATCTTGATCGGATTGGCTACCTGGCGCAGCATGCCAAGTGCCGGGTGCGAGACTGCCTCGACCAGGCCGCAATGCAGCACTTGCGGATCGCAGAACACGTCCGCGAGGTCGTTGATCGGGCCGGCCGGAATGCCAAGCGGGATCATTGCCTCCGTCCATTCCATCTTGGTGCGCAGTGTCAGGCGGGTCTCGATGATGATCCGCAGCTCCTCGCGGTGCTGCATGCGGGCCGCGTTGTCGATGAAACGCGGGTCGTCCAGTAATGGTTCCAGTTCGAGCAGCCGGCACAGCTTGATCCACATGTCCGGCGTGGCCGGCGCCAGGTTCAGTGGCCCGTCTTTGGTCTCGAACACGCCGTAGGGGGCGATCACCGGATGCACGTTGCCAGTTGGTTGGGGGACCTCACCCAGGCTCAGGTAGCGCTGGCCTTGCACGCTCAGCAAAGCCATCAGGCTGGCCAGCAGGGAAGTTTCGACCCGTTGGCCAACCCCGGTCTGTTGCCGTGCCAGGAGCGCCGCCAGAATGCCCATTGCGGTCCACATGCCGGAGGTCAGGTCGCCGATCGCCGTTCCGACCCGGGTCGGCCCGACTTCCGGCTGCCCCGTCAGGCTCATCAAGCCGGAGTAACCCTGAGCGATCTGGTCGAAACCCGGCCAGCTTCCCATCGGTCCATCACGGCCGAAGCCGGTGATATTGCCGTAGACGAGTTTCGGGTTCAGGCTCCGCAGCGTCTCGTAGCCCAGCCCCATGTCCTCCATCACGCCGGATTTGAAATTCTCGACAAGGATATCGGCCTGGCTAGCCATGTCCCGGATCAGCTCGAGCCCGCGCGGGTCGCGGAAATTGATGGCGATGCCCCGTTTGTTGCGGTTGGTGGAGAGGTAGTAAGCGCTGATGTTGCGGTCGAACGGCCCCCAGGTGCGGCTCATGTCGCCTGCTGGCGCAGGTTCTACCTTGATCACATCGGCGCCGAGGTCGGCGAGGAGCATTGCGCAGAACGGACCGGACAATGCGCGGGTGAGGTCGACCACCCGCAGGCCGGCTAAGGGCAGGGTCATATTGTCTCCATTTCGGGCTGTTCAGTACCGGACTGCGACTGCCGCCCTTGGCCTGTTCCCTTGTTGTCGGTGAAATTGTTTCGCACCGTTATTTCTACAAATGCTAACAGAAATTTCAGATTGCTTATATAAAAGTTTGACAAAATCAAATTGATATACGGCCATGCTATGATTCACTCTTTATTCCACATGCTGTCAGTGAGATCACGATGCCCCTGCTTCGCGAAGGTGCCGCACAACGAGTGCGGCGTGAGCTGGAAATTGAAATTAGCAACGGCACACGGCTGCCGGGCGAGCCGCTGGATGAAAGTGAGCTGATGGACCGCTTCCAGGTGTCGCGCACGCCGGTGCGCACTGCCATCCTGCAATTGGCCTCGCTTGGCCTGATTACGATCGTGCCGCGCTCGGGCACGTATGTGTCGCGGGTGTCGCCACAGGAGCTGCTGTCGATGCTGGAGGTGCTGGCGGAGATGGAAGCGGCTTGCGTCAAGCTGGCCACACGCCGCATCACGACCGCGCAGCGTGAAGCCTTGACCTTACTGCATGCGAATGCACGGGCGCTTGCGGAGGCCGAAGATGTTGGCGGCTACGAGCGGTACAACCAGGAACTGCACGCCCTGATCTATGCGGCGTCGCTCAACACCTACCTGACCGACCAGATCCTGACCCTCCGCCGACGCACCAAGATCTACCGCAGTACGGTTTTCCAGGAGCCCGGCCGCATCCGCACATCCTACGAGCAACACGGCCAAGTCGTGGCGGCGATCACCGCCGGCAAGGCGGAGGAGGCTGCCCGTTACATGCTGACCCACATCGGGAGCTCCAGCCAGGACTTCCTCGAACTGCTATCCCGAATCCCCGGGCATTCAGCGCCCGCAGCGGTGGCGACCGGGATCGGTACGCCGAGCTAAGGGGACTGGCAGGGCTCGCATTCGAAAGGCCAACGTGCAGACAGCCTCCCAAAGCAGCGAAAACCCCCTAGAATAGGTTGATTCACGGAATCAACCTATTCAATGCCTGCCATGCAACCGGACACCCTCCTCTTCGCCGCCCCCGCCAGCCTGATCCCGGCCATCGCGGCCGCCATCTTCGGCCTGCTGATCGGCAGCTTTCTGAACGTGGTCGTGCACCGCCTGCCGATCATGCGCCAGCGCGAAATCGACAACTACATCGCGGAAAAGGACGGCAAGCCGCTGCCCTTCCCGGAGCGCTATAACCTGATGGTGCCACGCTCGGCCTGCCCGCACTGCGGCCACCAGATCACGGCGCTGGAGAACATCCCGATCGTCAGCTGGCTGGCCCTGCGCGGCAAATGCAGCGCCTGCAAGGCGCCGATCTCGGCCCGCTATCCGATCGTCGAGGCGGTCAGCGGCATCCTGTCCGGGCTGCTGGTCTGGCATTTCGGCAGCGGCTGGACCGGCCTGGCGACGCTGGTCTTCACCTATCTCCTGACCGCGATGACGCTGATCGACATCGACCACAAGGAGTTGCCGGACGACCTTACCTATCCGCTGCTGTGGCTCGGCCTGCTGGTCAACCTGGACGGCAATTTCGTGCCGCTGCGCGAGGCGGTGCTGGGGGCCGCCGGCGGCTACCTGTTCCTGTGGGCGGTGGCCCGCACCTACGAACTGGTGCGCGGCCATATCGGCATGGGCGACGGCGACTTCAAGCTGCTGGCCGCGCTCGGCGCCTGGTTCGGCTGGAAGATGCTGCCCGCGATCATCGTGCTGTCGTCCTTCGTCGGCGCGGCCATCGGCGTGACCATGATCGTGGTCGGCAGGCACAAGAAGGGCGAGCACATCCCCTTCGGTCCCTACCTGGCGGGGGCTGGTATGATCGCTCTCTTCTACGGACCCGAACTCACCCGCCTCGCGATGGGGCTGGCGCAGCCTTGAATGGATAAACAGGACTCCACGCGCGGCATGCCGCGCTTCGACGTCGGCCTGACCGGCGGGATCGGCTGCGGCAAGACCACCGTCGCCGACCTGTTCGCCGCGCGCGGCGCCTCGGTCATCGATACCGACCAGATCGCCCACTCGCTCACCGCCCCGCATGGCGCGGCCATGCCGGCTCTGGTCGAGGAGTTCGGGGCCGCCTTCGCCACGCCGGACGGCGCCCTCGACCGCGCGAAGATGCGCGCCCTGGTGTTTGCCGACCCCGGCGCGCGTTCTCGCCTGGAAGGCATCCTGCACCCGCGCATCCGCGAAGCCACCGCCGCCGCCGCCCTGCTGGCTACCGGCCCCTACGTGATCTTCGTGGTGCCGCTGCTGATCGAGTCCGGCACCTGGCGCGAACGCGTGGTGCGGGTGCTGGCGATCGACTGCCCGGAAGAGGTGCAGGTGGCGCGGGTGATGACGAGAAACGGCCTGCCGGAAGCCCAGGTGCGCGCCATCATGGCGGCCCAGGTCACGCGGGCGCAGCGCCGGCTTGCTGCCGACGACATCATCCTCAACGACGACGGCCTCGACACGCTGGTGCCGCAGGTAGATCGCCTGCACGCGTTTTATCTTGCCGAAGCGGCAAGATTGGTGGGCGTTCCGAACGAGCGTTTGTAATTTTGCCCACGATGGTTCAGAATCACGTGGTTGCGCCAGCCTACGCCGAGAGGAATGCCACTTTGATCGTCTACGAATACCCATTCAACGAGCGGATTCGCACGTTGTTGCGGCTCGAGGACCTGTACGAGAAATTCAAATTCTTTGTGAACCAGGAGCATCCTCTGCAGCACCACGTCGCGCTCGCGACGATCTTCGACATGCTGGAAGTGGCAGGCCGCGCCGACCTCAAGTCCGACCTGCTGCAGGAACTCGAACGCCAGAAGCAAAGCCTGCTGAGCTACCGCAGCAATCCGGCGGTCGCCGCCGCTGCGCTGGACGCCGTGCTGGCCGAGCTGGACACGGTCAGCAATGCCCTCGGCAACGCCCAGGGCAAGACCGGCCAGAACGTGCGCGACAACGAATGGCTGATGAGCATCCGCGGCCGCACCGTGATGCCAGGCGGCGCCTGCGAATTCGACCTGCCCTCCTACTACGCCTGGCAGCAGCGCTCCGCCGAACAGCGCCACGCCGACATCTCGGCCTGGTTCGCGCCGCTGGCGCCGCTGTTCGACGCCCTGTCCCTGGTGCTGCGCCTGCTGCGCGACTCCGGCGGCCCGGTCAAGCTGATCGCAGCAAGCGGCAGCTACCAGCAGATGCTGCAGGGGAAGGTCTACCAGATGCTGCGCCTGTCGATCGACGAGAGCCTGGGCGCGATTCCGGAAATCTCGGCCAACAAGTACATGCTGTGGGTGCGCTTCACGAGCCAGGGCGGGGACCTGAAACCCAAGCCGCTCGAAGACGATGTACCATTCGAACTCACCCTCTGCAACTTCTGAATCTCGTCATGACTGTCGTTTCCTGTCCTACCTGCGGCAAGAAGGTCGAATGGACGCCGGCGAATACATTCCGCCCATTCTGCTCCGAACGCTGCAAGCAAATCGACCTCGGCGCCTGGGCCGAGGAAAAATACACGATCCCGGGCGCCACACCTGGCGACGCCCAGGACGATCCGCTGGCGGAGCAGTAATGCCGCTCGTCACCCTTACCGTCCGCAAACCGAAAAGCCCTGAATTCAAGGCGATGGTGCTCGACGCCGTGCACGCCTGCCTGGTCTCGACCGGCGTGCCCGACACCGACAAGTTCCAGCGCGTGCTGGAGCTCGATGCCGACGACTTTCGTTTCGACCCAGGCTATCCCGACGTCGCCGGCGCGCGCACTGATGACTTCGTGCTGATCGAAATCCTGTGGTCGGTCGGGCGCAGCGTCAAGGTCAAGAAAAAGCTGCTGGCCGAGCTGGTCGACCGTTTGCGCACGGCCGGGCTGGATCCGGAGAACATGATGGTGGTGTTCAAGGAGACTGGCTGGGAAAACTGGGCCTTTGCCGGCGGCCGCATCCTGCATGCCTGAATCGCTGCCGACGCCAAAGTAAACGGGCTGCTATAGTCCTTGTTCACTTTGTCAGGAGCCCAGCGATGCAGAAACGTCAATTAGGAAGCCTGGAAGTCTCGGCCCTCGGCCTGGGCTGCATGGGCATGACCCACGCCTACGGCAAGGCGCCGGACCGGCAGGCCATGCTCAAGCTGCTGCGCGACGCGGTCGAGCGCGGCGTCACGTTTTTCGATACCGCCGAAGTCTACGGCCCTTTCAACAACGAGGAACTGGTCGGCGAGGCGCTGGCGCCGCTGCGCGACCGGGTCGTGATCGCGACCAAGTTCGGCTTCGCGCCCGATCCGAACGGCGGGCCGCGCTGGAGCGGCCTGGACAGCCGTCCCGAACACATCCGCGCGGTGACCGAAGCCTCGCTCAAGCGCCTCAAGACGGACACCATCGACCTGCTCTACCAGCACCGCGTCGATCCGAACGTGCCGATCGAGGACGTGGCCGGCACCGTCGGCCAGCTCATCAAGGAAGGCAAGGTCAAACACTTCGGCCTGTCCGAAGCCGGTGCCGACACGATCCGCCGCGCGCATGCGGTGCAGCCGGTCACTGCGCTGCAAAGCGAATACTCGCTGTGGACCCGCGAGCCGGAGGCGGAGATCCTGCCGCTGCTGGAAGAACTCGGCATCGGCTTTGTACCGTTCAGCCCGCTCGGGCGTGGTTTCCTGACCGGGAAGATGGACGAGAACACGCAATTCGACAGCTCGGACTTCCGCAACAGCCTGCCACGCTTCACGTCTGATGCGAGGAAGGCGAACCAGGCCCTGGTCGACCTGCTGGGCCAGGTCGCGGCGCAGAAAGGCGCAACGCCGGCCCAGGTGGCGCTGGCCTGGCTGCTGGCGCAAAAGCCGTGGATCGTGCCGATTCCGGGCACTACCAAGCTGGTCCGCCTCGAAGAAAACATCGGCGCCGCTGCGCTCGAACTGACACCGGAAGACCTGGCCGGCATCGACCAGGCGGCATCGAAGATCACGGTGCAGGGCGCGCGCTACCCCGAACACCTGGCGCGCATGGCCAAGGGCTGAGCCGCCGCGACGGGCTCAGGTGCGCGCCAGCTCGCGCCTGATGCGGTCGTGCACGAAACCGGGGTCGCTGCGCTCGCGCGGGCCTTCGGCGATCCAGGCCCAGGGCAGGACGTGGATTTCGCCGCGCAGGGCGTCCAGCAACTTATTGGCTTCCCTGGCCGCGCCGCACAGGTAGCAGGCTACCGCGACCAGGGCGTGCAGGGCCCTGCCCTTCGGGCTGCGCCTGGTGACCGCGCGGACGAAGCTGAACATCTCCTTGTGGCTGCCGCACCATTTTTCCAGGGTCCTTCCTCGCTGGCCTTGGCCAGCGCCTGCTCCAGCCTGGCTAGCAGGCGGAGGACACCACGACAAACAGCCCGCATCGCGCGGGCTTCGCCGGAATCGAAACGGCAGTCTTACTGGGTGACCGGCGCGGCAGGTGCCGGGGTGGTGGCGGGAGCCGGCGCAACGTCCGGTGCCGGCGTCGTCGCTGCAGCCGGAGCCGGGGTATCGGCCGGCGCCGGAGCCGGTGCCGCCTCCGGTGCCACAGGGGCGCTCGACGCCGGCGTCGCGGCAGCGGTGTCCTGCTTGTCCTTCACCATGTCGGTTTTCGCGACATGCTTGGCCTTGCTCTTCGCATGCTTGGCGCTCGTCTTCGCATCCTTGGCATGTGTTTTGGCCGCCTTGGCATCCTCATGCGCTTTTTTCGCGTCGGTCTGCGCTGCCTGTGCATCCACATGTACCGCCTTGGTGTCGGCTTTGGATGCCTTCAGGTCGGCATTGTCGACAAGTACGGCTTGCTTGGCGGCCGGCTTCGACGTCTTCGGGGCGGCCGGGGCCGGCGCCTGGGCAAATGCTGCGGTGGCGAACAGGCCAGCGATCACGGCGGTAATGGTTTTTTTCATGATGAAGGTCCTCAGCTGTTTTATTGGTCGATGTGCACGTTGTTACGTATCACTTGCTCGTAAAACGCAGCCTCTTGACTGACTGTTGACCTGCTTTACAAATGCTTACGCGGCTGACAGATACTTGCATGCCTGGCAATGCGCACTCAGGCAGGATAGCGCAGCTTGTCCAGCCACCCCAGCAGCGGAATGGTGGCCGGCAGCAGCGGGCTGACGGAGTATCCGCCCTGCCATGCGAAGGCCTGCCCTTCCAGGCTTTGCGGCTCGCCCTGCCATTCGCGGCTGATGTAGAAGTACAGGCGCACGTGGGCGTGCTCATACACATGCTCGACGCAGCACCAGGGCTCGGCGCTGACGACATGCACGCCCAGTTCCTCGACGAACTCGCGCTGCAGGGCGTGGAAGATGTCCTCGCCCGGCTCGACCTTCCCGCCCGGGAATTCCCAGTAGCCGGCATAGGGTTTGCCGTCGGGGCGCTGGCCGAGCAGCACGTCGCCGTTGGGGCGCATCAGGATGCCGACCGCGACGTCGATCGGTTTCTTCACTGCTTCAGGCATTCGGCTGGCCTTCCAGCTTGCCGGCAAAGTCCTTGGCGAACTGCCAGGCCACCCGGCCCGAACGCGAGCCGCGCTGCAGCGCCCAGCGCAATGCTTCCGGACGCGCCGCCTCGATCTGCTGCGGCGTGCAGCCGAAGCTGGCGAGCCAGTGGCCGACGATGTCCAGGTAGTCGTCCTGCTTGAACGGATAGAAGGACAGCCACAGGCCGAAGCGCTCGGACAGCGAGATCTTTTCCTCGACCGTCTCGCCGGGATGCAGGTCGCCGTCGTCGCCGTGGCTGTAGCCGGCGTTGTCCGACATTTTTTCCGGCATCAGGTGGCGCCGGTTCGAGGTCGCGTAAATCAGCACGTTGTCCGACTGCGCCGCCACGCTGCCGTCCAGCGCCACCTTCAGCGCCTTGTAGCCGGCCTCGCCCTCTTCGAAACTGAGGTCGTCGCAGAAGATCACGAAGCGCTCCGGACGGCCAGCCACGAGGTCGACGATGTCCGGCAGGTCGGCCAGGTCGGCCTTGTCGACCTCGATCAGGCGCAGGCCCTGGTCGGCAAAGCCGTTCAGGCAGGCCTTGATCAGGGACGACTTGCCGGTGCCGCGCGCGCCGGTCAGCAGCACGTTGTTGGCCGGGCGGCGCTCGACGAACTGGCGGGTGTTCTGTTCGATCTGCTCCTTCTGGCGGCCGACGTGCTGCAGGTCGTCCAAGGAAATGTTCGATGCGTGCAGCACCGGCTGCAGGTATTTCTGGCCGCCGCTACCCGCGCCGGGACGCTTGCGCCAGCGGAAGGCGAAGCTGCGCGCCCACTCGGGCTCGCGGGGCACGCTTGGGGGCAGCATCGCCTCCAGCCTGGCGAGCAGGTTTTCGGCGCGGTGCAGGAACTGGTCTAGCTGGTTCATAGGATATTAACTGAGCCCGCGTCAGGAACGGTAATCGGCATTGATCGAGACGTAGTCGTGCGACAGGTCGCAGGTCCAGACCGTGGCATTGGCATCGCCGCGCCCCAGTTCCACACGCACCAGGATCTCCGCCTTCTTCATCACGCGCTGGCCGTCCTCTTCCTTGTACTCCGGGTTGCGGCCGCCGGCCTTCGCCACCAGCACATCATCCAGGTAGAGATCGAGCTTGGTGGTATCGAGGTCGTCCACGCCGGCATAGCCGATCGCGGCCAGGATGCGGCCCAGGTTCGGGTCCGACGCGAAAAACGCGGTCTTCACCAGCGGCGAGTGGGCGATGGAATAAGCGATCTTGCGGCACTCCTCCATGTCGCGGCCCTGCTCCACCGAGATGGTGATGAACTTGGTCGCGCCTTCGCCGTCGCGGATGATCTGCTGGGCCAGGTGGGTCGAGATGCCGGTGACGGCGTCGCGCAGCGCGATGTAGTCCGGGCTGTCGGTCGAATCGACCGTCAGCGCGCCTGCGCCCGTCGCCATCAGGATGAAGGAGTCGTTGGTCGAGGTGTCGCCGTCGATGGTGATGCAGTTGAACGAACGGTCGGCCGCGTAGCGCACCAGTTCATCCAGCACCGGCTGGGCGACCTTGGCATCGAAGGCCACGTAGCCCAGCATGGTCGCCATGTTCGGCTTGATCATGCCGGCGCCCTTGCTGATGCCGGTGAAGGTGACGCTGTGGCCGCCGATGGTGGTGGTCAGCGAGGCCGCCTTCGGCTGGGTGTCGGTGGTCATGATGGCTTCGGCCGCATTGAACCAGTTGTCCTGCTTCAGGTTCGCGACGGCGGCCGGCAGCGCGGCGACGATTTTCTGCACCGGCAGCTGTTCCAGGATCACGCCGGTCGAGAACGGCAGCACCTGCTGGGCGTCGATGCCGAGCAGGCGCGCCACTTCATCGCAGGTCGCCTTGGCATTCGCCAGGCCCGGCTCGCCGGTGGCGGCGTTGGCGTTGCCGGTGTTGACCACCAGCGCGCGGATCGGTTTGCCGCCGCTTGATACGGCCGCCAGATTGGCCTTGCTCACCTGCACCGGCGCGGCGCAGAAGCGGTTCTTGGTGAACACGCCGGACACGCTGGCGCCTTCGGCAAGTGTCATCAGCAGCACGTCCTTGCGGTTCGGCTTCTTGATGCCGGCTTCGGCAAAACCGATGTCGAGGCCATTCACAGGCTTCAGTTCAGCGGCGACGGGCAGAGGGGAATTGACGGCCATGGCGTTCTCAAAGTGAAAGATTGTCGAATCCGATATTGTACCGCCAGCGGCCGGCATCGGGCGCCGCACCGTTATAATCGGACACATGACCGAAACCCAACGCAGCGCCCTGAGCGTCTGTTTTTCGCTGGCGATCATCCTGTTCGCCCTGTTCGTGACCCAGCACTTCGTGCTGCCCCTGCTGTGGGCGGCGATCCTGTGCATCGCCACCTGGCCGCTGTACCGGCGCGCGCTGAGCCTGACGGGCAAGCGCGAAATCCTGTCCGCGGCCCTGGTCACGATCCTCGCCGCGACGGTGTTCATCACGCCGCTGGCGCTGGGCCTGGCCCAGGCTGCGCGCCAGGCGCCGGCGCTGGCCCAGCTGGTCGCCAGCGCCAACACCGAGGGCCTGGCCGCCCCGGAATGGCTGCACCGGATTCCGCTGGTCGGGGACGCCATCTACAACTGGTGGCTGGCGACGCTGGGCCAGCCGCACGGCCTGGCGCACCTGCTGGAGGACGGTTCGGTGGGCCGCATGCAGTCGGCCAGCGAAGTGCTGAAGCGGGTCGGCAGCGGCGTCATGCACCGCCTGGTCGACATCGCCTTCGCCTTTCTCTGCCTGTTCTTCTTCTACAAGGATGGCCGGGCGCTGCAGGACCAGACCGACGCGATCGGCTCCCACCTGATCGGCGCGCGGCGCTGGACCCTGTATTCCCTGAAGGTGCCGACCGCGGTGCGCGCCACCGTCAACGGCCTGGTGCTGGTCGGCCTGGCCGAGGGCGTCCTGCTCGGGATCGGCTACCAGTTCGCCGGCGTGCCCTCGGCGGTGCTATGGGCGGCCGCCACCGGCGTGCTGGCCATCATCCCCTTCGGCGCGCCGCTGGCCTTCGGCGCCGTCGCCGCCCTGCTGGTCTACCAGGGCAATACCGCCGCCGCCGCCGCCATCTTCGCCCTGGGCATGGTCGTGCTGTTCGTGGCCGACCATTTCGTGCGCCCCACCATCATCGGCAACGCCACCAAGCTGCCCTTCCTGGCCGTCCTGCTGGGCATCCTGGGCGGGGTCGAGACCCTGGGCCTGATCGGCCTGTTCGTCGGCCCGGTCGTGATGACCCTGTTCGTCACCCTGTGGCACGAGGAAAAGCAGTTCCGCCGTGCCGTCCCCGAGTGAGCTGCGGCGAATCGAGCAGAAAAGCGCTTGACCCTCACGCCGCGTCAGGCCTGAACCTGGCGCCACGCTGAAGAAAGGAGCCGCTCGATGCTGAAAGTAGGGGAACTCGCTGCGCTTGCCGACCTGACGGTACGCACGCTGCACCATTACGACAGCATCGGGCTGCTCCAGCCTTCCGCGCGTTCCGATGCCGGCTACCGGCTCTACGACCGCGACGACGTGGCACGCCTGCACCAGATCCAGGCCCTGCGTTCGTTCGGCATGAGCCTGGCCGACATCGGCCTTTACCTGGACAGCCCGGCGGGCAGCCCGCTGGCCGTGGTCGAGCGGCAGATCGCCGCGCTCGAGCAGCAGATCCACGAGACGAAGCGGATGCGCGAGCAGTTGCTGCGCCTGCGCGGAGAGCTCGCGGGAGGCGCCACGCCGGAATTGTCCACTTGGTTGACTACACTGGGGCAGACGATGGACATGATGAACGTGTACGAAAAATACTTTAGCCGCGAGGAACTGGAGAAGCTCCCGATATACCGGGACGATGCCGTCAAGGCGCAATGGGCGGCGCTCGTCGAACAGGCCGCGGGACTGATGCAGTCGCAGGTTGCTCCCGAATCCGAAGCGGCCAAGGCCTTCGCCCTGCGCTGGTTGCAGGCTTTCGAGCGCGACACCGCCGGTGACCCGGATCTGGCCGCAAAGCTGAACGTCATGGCCCGGCGAGAGCAGGACGCGGTCGGCATCCCGGGCCCCGTGATGAACTATGTTTTCCAGGCGACCGCGGAGCTGAAGTACGACACCTGGAGCAAGCACCTGCGTCCGATTGTCATTGCGCGCATGCGGCGCCACCACGCGACGCGCGGCCACGAATGGACTGGGCTGATCGACAAGGTTCGCGCCGGCATGCAGGCCGACCCGGACGCCGCCGGGCCGCAGGCCCACGAATTGGCGCGCCAGTGGATGGCGCTGTTCCACGACATGGTCGGCACCGACAGCCGGGACATCGATGCCTTCCGTGCCGCAATCACCACCGAACCGGTGCTGCGCATGGGACCGGGAATCAGCGATGCGATGCTGGGGTGGCTACGCAGAGCGCTGGCTGCGTCGCGCTGATCTCATTACACGGATAGGCGAATAAAAAGGCTCCCCGCGGGGAGCCTTTCCTTTTGCTGCAATCGTGCGATTACGCCAGCTTGCCGTGGCAAGCCTTGAACTTCTTGCCGCTGCCGCAAGGGCACGGGTCGTTGCGGCCGACCTTCATGCCCATGTAGGTGGTGGCCGGATCGTCGCTCACCGCGGTGGTGCCGGCGGTCACCGCCTGCGGCGCCATCAGTTCTTCCGGCGCGGCCGACGGGTCGAAGTCGGCATGCTGGTAGTTGACGTTCTCCAGGTGCGCCGCGGCCGCCTGCATCGCCGCCTCGGCCGCCTCGACTTCCTCGCGGGTCTGGATACGCACGGTCATGATGGTGCGGATCACTTCGTTCTTGATCTGGTCCAGCATGGCGCCGAACAGCTCGAAGGCTTCGCGCTTGTATTCCTGCTTCGGGTTCTTCTGGGCGTAGCCGCGCAGGTGGATACCCTGGCGCAGGTGGTCCAGCGCCGCCAGGTGCTCGCGCCAGTGGGTGTCGATGTTCTGCAGCATGACGTTGCGCTCGAAGCCGCCGAACGCCTCCTTGCCGACGATCGCCACCTTGCTGTTGTACGACTCGTCGGCGGCGGCCAGCACGCGCTCGAGGATGTCGTCGTCGTTCAGGTTCGGCTCGTCCTCCAGCATCTGCGCCAGCGGCACCTCCAGCGCCCATTCGTCGGCCAGCACGCGCGCCAGCTGTGCGATATCCCACTGCTCTTCGACCGACTCGGCCGGCACGTAGGTGCGCACCACGTCGGTGAACACGCCCACGCGCAGCGAAGAAATCAGCTCGGAGATGTCGGCCGCTTCCAGCAGTTCGTTACGCTGGGTGTAGATCACCTTGCGCTGGTCGTTGGCGACGTCGTCGTATTCGAGCAGCTGCTTGCGGATGTCGAAGTTGCGGGCCTCGACCTTGCGCTGGGCCGATTCGATCGAGCGGGTCACGATGCCGGCCTCGATCGGTTCGCCTTCCGGCATCTTCAGGCGGTCCATGATCGCGCGCACGCGGTCGCCGGCGAAGATGCGCAGGAGCGGATCGTCGAGCGACAGGTAGAAGCGCGAGGAACCCGGGTCGCCCTGGCGGCCCGAACGGCCGCGCAGCTGGTTGTCGACCCGGCGCGACTCGTGGCGCTCGGTACCGATGATGTGCAGGCCGCCCTGCGCCACCACGTGGTCGTGCAGCGACTGCCATTCGTCACGCAGCTTTTGCGACTGCTCAAGCTTCTGCTGCGGCGACAGCGACTCGTCGGCTTCGATGAACTGGATCTGCTTCTCGACGTTGCCGCCGAGGACGATGTCGGTACCGCGGCCGGCCATGTTGGTGGCGATGGTGATCATCTTCGGACGGCCGGCCTGGGCGATGATTTCCGCCTCGCGGGCGTGCTGCTTCGCGTTCAGCACGTTGTGCGGCAGGCCGTTCTTCGTCAGGATCCCGGACAGCAGTTCCGAGTTCTCGATCGAGGTGGTGCCGACCAGCACCGGCTGGCCGCGCTCGTGGCAATCGCGGATGTCGGTGACCATCGCGCCGTATTTTTCCTCGGCCGACTTGTACACCTGGTCCTGGCGGTCCTTGCGCTGCGACGGCCTGTTCGGCGGGACGACCACGGTCTCGAGGCCGTAGATCTCCTGGAATTCGTAGGCTTCCGTGTCGGCGGTACCGGTCATGCCGGACAGCTTGGTGTACATGCGGAAGTAGTTCTGGAAGGTGATCGAGGCCAGGGTCTGGTTCTCGTTCTGGATGCGCACGCCTTCCTTGGCTTCGACGGCCTGGTGCAGGCCGTCGGACCAGCGGCGGCCCGTCATCATGCGGCCGGTGAATTCGTCGACGATCACCACTTCGCCGTTCTGCACCACGTAGTGCTGGTCCTTGTGGTACAGCACGTGCGCGCGCAGGGCGGCGTACAGGTGGTGGATCAGGGTGATGTTGGCGGCGTCGTACAGCGAGGCGCCTTCCGGCAGCAGGCCCATCTTGGTCAGGATGGCTTCTGCCTTCTCGTGGCCGGCCTCGGTCAGCAGCACGGTGTGCGCCTTCTCGTCCTTGGTGTAGTCGCCCGGGACTTCGACCTGGCCCTTGCCGTCCGGGGTCTCTTCGCCGATCTGCAGCGTCAGCATCGGCGGCAGTTCGTTGATCTTGTGGTACAGGTCGGTGTGGTTCTCGGCCTGGCCGGAAATGATCAGCGGGGTGCGGGCCTCGTCGATCAGGATCGAGTCGACCTCGTCGACCACGGCGAAGTTCAGGCCGCGCTGCACGCGTTCGCGCGCCTCGTAGACCATGTTGTCGCGCAGGTAGTCGAAGCCGTATTCGTTGTTGGTGCCGTAGGTGATGTCGGAACCGTAGGCCTTCTGCTTGCTGTCGTGATCCATCTGCGACAGATTCACGCCGGTCGTCAAACCCAACCAGCCGTACAGGCGGCCCATCTGCTCGGCGTCGCGCTGTGCCAGGTAATCGTTGACGGTCACCACGTGCACGCCCTTGCCGGACAGCGCATTCAGGTAGACCGGCAGGGTTGCCATCAGGGTCTTGCCTTCGCCCGTGCCCATCTCGGCGATCTTGCCGTAGTGGAGGACCATGCCGCCGATCAGCTGCACGTCGAAGTGGCGCATCTTCATCACGCGCTTGGCGGCTTCGCGGCAGACGGCAAACGCTTCGGGCAGGATATCGTCGAGGGAGGCGCCGCCGGCGATCCGCTCCTTGAATTCGGGGGTCTTGGCCTGGAGTTCGGCATCCGACAGCTTTTCCATCTGCGGCTCGAGCGCATTGATGTCGCGCACGGTTTTTTGGTATTGCTTAAGCAGTCGTTGGTTACGGCTGCCGAAAATCTTGGTCAGGAATGACATGCTGTGTTCTTAAAAAGTACGCCGCGAAAAAGCCATGGATGATATCAAAATAATATCCGCCGAAGACCGCCTATGGCAAAAAGCCACCGATTTTATCATGCGATCCGGCCACACTTGGGGGTGAACGGGCGCATCACAAGTGCAGGCGGACAAAGAATGTTATCAAATTGCACTCGATCGCACATTTCCAATCGTTTCTGTCGGACGCGCCCCGGCTGTGGTATGTTCCGGCCATGCAGCCGCCCAAACAGCCCCCCTTCCATATTTATGGTACGCGCGTGCGCCGCACCTCGATCGATGCGACCGACTTCCTGCGCCGCAGCGACCGCCTGGCCAGCCTGTTGCCGGCGGCAACCCGCATGGCCAGCCTGCAGAAGGAGGTGCGGCTGATCCTGCCGCCGATGTACGCCGGCTGCGAGGTGATGTCGCTGCAGGAAGGCGTGCTGACCCTTGCGGTGCCCTCCTCGGCCGTGGCCGCCAAGCTCAAGCAGCAGGCGCCCAAGCTGCAGGCGGCGCTGCAAAAGAAAGGCTGGCAGGTGGACTCGGTGCGGATCAAGATCCAGGTCGGACGCGCGCTGCCTGCCCGGGAGGAGGTCATGAAGCCGTCGTCGCTGGAACTGCCGCCGACGGCGGTACAGGCGTTCGAGGAGCTGGGGGATGCGTTGCCGGAATCGCCCCAGAATGCGCCGCTGATTGCGGCGATCAGGCGCTTGGCGGAGAAAAGGAAAGCCAAGTAAGGTCGTCCCGGCCAGGCCGGGAACGACGCTGTTCAAGCGCTCAGGTCAGCGCCCACTCCCGCTCCATCTGCGCGCCATACGACACCGGTGCCCGCCCTTCCTCGTCGAAGGTGACGATCTCGTAGGCTTCCGGATGCGCCAGCAGCTCGCGCAGCAGCAGGTTGTTCAGGCCGTGGCCGGACTTGTGCGCTTCGTAGCTGGCCAGCAGCGGGGAGCCGACCAGGTAGAGGTCGCCGATCGCGTCGAGGATCTTGTGGCGCACGAACTCGTCTTCGTAGCGCAGGCCGTCCGCGTTCAGGATGCGGTACTCGTCCATCACGATCGCGTTTTCCAGCGAACCGCCGCGCGCCAGGCCCATGCCGCGCAGGCTTTCGACGTCCTGCATGAAGCCGAAGGTACGCGCGCGCGCCACGTCGTGCACGTAGGAGACCTTGCCGAAGTCGACGACTGCGCGCTGCATGGTGCCGTCCACGGCCGGGTGGTTGAATTCGATGAAGAAGTCGAGCTTGAAGCCGTCGTACGGGCTCAGGCGGGCCCACTTCTCGTTGTTGCCGCTGCCCTGGCGCACTTCGACGGGCTCGAGCACGCGGATGAATTTCTTGGCCGCGCCCTGTTCCTGCACGCCGGCCTGCTGCAGCAGGAAGACGAAGGACGACGCCGAGCCGTCCATGATGGGGATTTCTTCGGCGGTGACGTCGACATACAGGTTATCGATGCCGAGGCCGGCGCAGGCCGACATCAGGTGCTCGACGGTCGAAACGCGCGCATTTTCCTGGATCAGGACCGACGCCATGCGGGTGTCGCCGACGATTTCCGCGTTCGACGGAAACTCGACGACGGGGTCGAGGTCGACGCGGCGGAACACGATGCCCGTGTCGACTGCGGCCGGGCGCAGGGTCAGTTCGACCTTGGTGCCCGAGTGCAGGCCGACACCTGTCGTGCGCACCAGCTGTTTGATTGTTCGTTGTTTGAGCATTTCCCGATTATATCGTAGCCCCCCTGCCTCCGCCGGTAGGGGCCCTGCTCCCCCGCCCCTTCCGGTGGCAGGAACACCACGTTTTCAGGGATGTTCAGCCTCGGCATGCGCCGTTTCGTGGCGAATCAGGTACAGGCCGCTGCCGACGATGATTGCCGCGCCGAACAATGTATATTGGTCGGGCAGGGTTTGCCAGAACATCCAGTCGATCGCGATGCCGCAGGCCAGCGCCGTGTACTCGAACGGCGCCACCACCGAGGCTTCGCCGTGGCTGAAGGCTTCGGTCAGTGCCAGCTGGGCCAGGAAGCCGCTGAGCGCCAGGCCGGCCAGCAGCGGCAGGTGGCGTGCCTCGACCGGGGTCCAGGAAGGCCAGGCCAGTGCCGTCGCGCCGACGGCCATCATCAGCATCAGCCAGAACACCATCTGTTCGCTGCTGTCGCTGCGCGCCAGCACCCGTCCCGTCACCGCCGACACCGCATAGCACACGGCCGCCACCAGGATCGCCAGCCCGCCGAGCGTGAGGAAGCCGTCGCCGCTGGGACGCAGCACCACCAGCACGCCGGCCATGCCGACCGCGATCGCCAGCCAGCGCGCACGACTCACGCGTTCATTCAGCACGAACACGGACAGCGCCGTGATCAGGATCGGGCCGATGAAGAAGATCGTATAGGCCTCGGCCAGCGACAAGCCCCTCACCCCGTAGGCGAACAGCGCCAGCATCACGATGCCGATCGCCGCGCGCAGCAAGTGCAGCGGCCAGTGGACCTGCAGGATCGAAGCAAAGCCGCCGCGCCAGGCGACCCAGACGCAGACCAGCGGCAGCGACGAGAGGGAGCGCAGCGCCGCCACCTGCATCGCCGGGAACTCGGCCGACAGCAGCTTCATGATCGTGTCCATGATCGAGAACATCAGCACCGCCGCCAGCATCGCCTGGATGCTGCGCAGGTTGCCGCTCAGCCTGGTGTTGGCTGCCTGCGGCTTATCTTTGGACTGGTCGGAAGATTCGGTGATCATGCTCGTGGGCGATAAAGACAAAAAACGGCGCCGCAGCGCCGTTCGTGGGCGGTGCGGACCGGTTAGCCGATCTGTTCCAGCAGCTTCTCGGCCGACGACACTGCGAAGCCGCCGCCGTTCTCGAGGTTCAGCTGCTTGACCACGCCGTCCTCGACCAGCATCGAATAGCGCTGGCTGCGGATGCCCAGGCCCTTGGCAGCCAGGTCGAGCTCCAGGCCCAGGGCCTTGGTGAAGGTGCCGCTGCCGTCGGCCATCATGCGGACGATGCCGGTGGCCTTCTGGTCGCGGCCCCAGGCGCCCATCACGAAGGCGTCGTTGACCGACACGCACCAGATCTCGTCCACGCCCTTGGCCTTCAGCTGGTCGGCCAGCTGGATGTAGCCCGGCAGGTGCTGGGCCGAGCAGGTCGGGGTGTAGGCGCCCGGCAGGCCGAAGATGGCGACGGTCTTCCCTTTGACGAGGTCGGCCGTGTTGAAAGTGTTCGGGCCCAGCGAGCAGCCTTCGGTTTCGGTCTCGATGAATTCCGACAGGGTCGCTTCAGGCAGGCGGTCGCCGATCTGGATGGTCATGTGAATACTCCAATGTTGTGATAATCAGAACCCACAAGTATGCCTGATCTACAGCAAACCGGGGTCAGACTCCCGATTTTGGAAAGATCCCATGAGGCATTTCCAAATTTGGGAGTCTGACCCCGGTTTGATTCAGCATAAACAAAAGGCCAGTACCGCTTGGTCGGTACTGGCCCTTGCATCATGGAGTTTGGCTTGCTTGGTCGGCTTGCTCAGTCAGCTTGCTTACGCAGGAACGCCGGAATGTCGTACGTTTCGACGCCGTTGTTCTGCATCGCGCGGACCTGCTCGGAGGCCTGCTCGCGGCGCCACACGGCCGGCTGCTTCATGCCGGCATCGGCGCCGCCGGTGCTGATCGAGCCCATGCGCACGTTGCCTGCGGAGACGGTAGCGGCGCCCGCCATCATCGGCGAACCGTAGGTACCGGTATGCAGGACCTGCTGCGGCTGCACCAGCGAGATGTTGGCCTTGTTCTTGCCCAGGCCGGTCGCAACCACGGTCACGCGCAGTTCGTCGCCCATCTCGTCGTCGTAGGCGATGCCTTGTGCGATGGCGGCGTCCGGAGCGGCGAAGGCGCGCACCGCGGCCATCACTTCCTTGATTTCCTTACCTTTCAGGCCGCGCGAGGCGGTGACGTTCACCAGCACGCCCTTGGCACCCGACAGGTCGATACCGTCCAGCAGCGGCGACGCCACGGCCTGTTCGGCGGCGATGCGTGCGCGGTCCACGCCCGAAGCGGTCGCGGTGCCCATCATGGCCTTGCCCTGCTCGCTCATGATGGTCTTGACGTCGTTGAAGTCGACGTTGATGTGGCCCGGCACGTTGATGATCTCGGCGATACCGGCCACGGCGTTGTTCAGCACATCGTCGGCATGCTTCATCCAGTCCAGCATGGATTCGTCTTCGTAGATGTCTTCCAGCTTCTCGTTCAGGATCACGATCAGGGAGTCGACGTGCTTGGTCAGCTCGGCCAGGCCGTTTTCGGCCACGTCCATGCACTTCTGGCCTTCGTACGAGAACGGCTTGGAGACCACGGCGACGGTCAGCGCGCCCAGGCTCTTCGCCACTTCGGCGACGATCGGCGCGGCGCCGGTGCCGGTGCCGCCGCCCATGCCGGCGGCGATGAAGACCATGTGCGCGCCGCGCAGCGAATCCTCGATGCGCGCACGCGACTGCTCGGCCAGCTGGCGGCCGACTTCCGGACGCATGCCTGCGCCCAGGCCGGAATCGCCGATCTGGATGATGTTGTGCGCGCTCGAGACCGCCAGCGCCTGCGCGTCCGTGTTTGCGGCGATAAACTCGACACCGGAAACACCTTTATTGATCATGTGCTGAACCGCGTTGCCACCCGCGCCGCCGACGCCGACGACCTTGATGACGGTTCCCAGTGATGCGTTATCGACCATATCGAACTCCATGATGAACTCCTAATTCAATGAGCTGTTCCCAAGCTGCAGACCTCATCGAATGCGATCAGACCTGCAGGTTGGAAACGTGCTTGTATTTTAAAAATAATTTACGTTGGTTACCAAGAAAAACCGTTACAGCGTGTACCAAAAGTCTTAAAAGTTCCCTAAAAACCACTCTTTCATCCGCTGCCATACCGCTTTCACCGATCCATCCTGACGGGTCACGATATGGCCGCGCAAATACTGCTTCTTCGCTTCCAGCAAAAGGCCGAGAACCGTCGCGTAGCGCGGACTGCGCACCACGTCAGCCAGCTGGCCGCGATACTCCGGCGTGCCAAGGCGCGCCGGCTTCAAAAAGATGTCTTCGGCCATCTCGATCATGCCCGGCATGATCGAGGAGCCGCCGGTCAGCACGATGCCCGACGACAGCACGCCCTCGTAGCCGGACTCGCGCACCACCTGGTGCACCATCGCGAACAGCTCCTCGACGCGCGGCTCGATCACGGCCGCCAGCGCCTGGCGCGACAGCGAGCGCGGACCGCGGTCGCCCAGGCCCGGCACTTCCAGGGTCTCGCCCGGATCGGCCAGCACCTGCTTGGCGACGCCGTAGCGGATCTTGATCTCTTCCGCTTCGCCGGTCGGGGTGCGCAGGGCCATCGCGATGTCGCTGGTGATCTGGTCGCCGGCGATCGGGATCACGGCCGTGTGGCGGATTGCGCCATCGCTGAACACGGCGATGTCGGTGGTGCCGCCGCCGATGTCGATCAGGACCACGCCGAGTTCCTTCTCGTCGCCCGTCAGCACGGAATCGGCGGACGCCATCGGCTGCAGGATCAGGTCCGAGACCTCGAGCCCGCAACGGCGCACGCACTTTACAATATTCTGCACCGCGGACACCGCACCTGTAACAATGTGTACGCGCACCTCCAGGCGGATGCCGCTCATGCCGATCGGCTCGCGCACATCTTCCTGGTTGTCGACGATGAATTCCTGCGGCACCGTATGCAGCAGTTGCTGGTCGGTCGGGATGTTGACCGCCTTCGCCGTCTCGATCACGCGCGCCACGTCGGTCGCGGTGACTTCCTTGTCCTTGATCGCCACCATGCCGCTCGAGTTGAACGAACGGATATGGCTGCCGGCGATGCCCGCATACACGTTGCGGATCTTGCAGTCGGCCATCAGCTCGGCTTCTTCGAGCGCGCGCTGGATCGACTCGACGGTCGCTTCGATGTTGACGACAACGCCCTTCTTCAAACCCTTCGACTCGTGCTGGCCGAGTCCGATTACTTCGTGGCGCCCATCGGCCATCACCTCGGCCACCACCGCCACCACCTTCGAGGTGCCGATGTCGAGACCGACGATCAGGTTCTTTGCGTCTTTTGTCATGTTTGCTGTCGCCTGCTGTGTTAGGTTTGCTTTGTTGTTTTAGTGGGTGCTTTTTTCTTTGCCGCCTTGACCGGCTTGCTGGCATCGAGCGGTACGTTCAAGGCCGCCGACGACAGCGCCAGACCGTTCGGATAGCGCATGTCGATCGTATCGATGCGTCCTTCCTGCAGGCGCGCCACCAGCTGGGGATAGATGCTCACCAGCCGCTGCACGCGCGCCTTCATGCCATCCTTGCCCAGCTCGCGGCCGAGTTCCACGCTCATGCCGTTGTCCAGCCGGACCGTCCAGGCGTAGCGCTTCGACAGGCTGAGCGAGACCGGCACCAGGCGCACCGGCGCGAACAGGCCGCGCAGCTCGGCGAATCGCGCCAGCACTTCCTTCTCGCTGCCGGGAGGACCGTCGAAAGCAGGCAGCTCGTGGTCCTCGTCGGCTTCGGCCAGGTTGGCGGTGAAGGCATCGCCTTTGACGGACAGCAGGCGTCCGTCCTCGCCCCAGGTGCCGAGCGCTTCGTGCTCCTCGACCTGGACGATCAACTGGTTCGGCCACTCGCGGCGCACGCTGGCCTTGCGGACCCAGGGCACCGCCTCGAAGGTCGAACGCACCTGCTCCAGGTCGGAGGTGAAGAAATTCCCCTTGATCTTGCCCAGCACGCTGTTGCGCACCGTGAGTTCGTTCACGTGCTGCAGGTCCAGGCCGTACATGCTCTCGACGCGCACCGCACGCAGGGAGAACATCGGACGCTGCGACAGCCACCAGACGCCGGACGCGATACAGGCGAGCGCCACCAGCGCGGTGAGCGCGCTGGCGGTTGCGTTCAAGGCTCGCGCGTCATGCCACATCGTTTATGCCTTTTCCTTCTTCTGCACGATCTTCAGCGACGCCGAACGCAGGATCTCGACGCACAGGTCTTCGTAGGAAACGCCTTCCGCACGCGCGGCCATCGGCACCAGCGAGTGCGTGGTCATGCCCGGCGAGGTATTCACCTCCAGCAGGAAGAACTGCTTGTCCGACTCGCGCAGCAGCACGTCGATGCGGCTCCAGCCTTCACAACCGAGGGCGCGGTAGGCCTTCTCGACTTCGCGCTGGATGCGGGCCGTGAGCTCCGCGTCGAGCGGCGCCGGGCAGTAGTATTTGGTGTCGTCCTTGAAGTACTTGTTCTGGTAGTCGTAGTTGCCTTCCGGTGCCACGATCTCGATGATCGGCAGCGCGCGCGCAGCCGTACCGCTACCCAGCAGCGGCACCGAGAATTCGCGGCCTTCGATGAACTGCTCGGCCAGCACCCGCTTGTCGTAGCGGCGGGACAGGTCGACGGCCGCCTGCAGCTCTGCCAAGCGGGTCACTTTCGTGATGCCGATGCTCGAACCTTCGAGCGGCGCCTTGACGATCAGCGGCAGGCCGAGATCCGCCACGACCTTGTCCAGGTTCGTACCCTCGTCGATGACGGCGTATTTCGGGGTCGAGACGCCGTGCGCCAGCCAGACGATCTTGGTGGTGATCTTGTCCATGCCGACGCTGGACGCCATCACGCCGCTGCCGGTGTACGGAATGCCGAGCTGCTCGAGGGCACCCTGCAGGCTGCCGTCCTCGCCGTAGCGGCCGTGCAGCGCGATGAACACGCGGTCGAATTTTTCCGCCGCCAGCTCGGCCAGCGAACGCTCGGCCGGGTCGAAGGCATGGGCGTCGACGCCCTTCGATTGCAGCGCCTGCAGCACGCCGGTGCCGGACAGGATGGAAATTTCGCGCTCGGCGGAGCGGCCGCCGAACAGGACGCCGACCTTGCCGAGTTGTTTGACTTCGGATGGGGATAAAACACTCACGATGCAACCTTTTGATGCTGGGTCAGTTGATGCGGAACGCCGCCGATCGAGCCGGCGCCCATGATGAGCACGACGTCGCCGTCACGCGCCACCTTCAGGATCGTCGCCGGCATGTCGGCGATCGATTCCACGAAAATCGGTTCGATCTGGCTGCCGGCGCGCAGCGCGCGCGCCAGCGCACGGCCGTCGGCCGCCACGATCGGGGTTTCGCCGGCCGAGTACACCTCGGCCAGCAGCAGCACGTCCGGCGCGCTCAGCACCTTGACGAAGTCCTCGAACAGGTCGCGGGTGCGGGTATAGCGGTGCGGCTGGAAGGCCAGCAGCAGGCGTCGCCCCGGATAGGCCGCGCGCGCCGCCGCCAGCGTCACCTGGGCTTCGACCGGATGGTGGCCGTAGTCGTCGACCAGGGTGAAGCTGCCGCCGCCCTCGAGCGGGATCTCGCCGTAGCGGGTGAAGCGGCGGCCGACGCCGCGGAATTCGGCCAGGCCGCGCGCCGTGTCTTCGTCCGGAACGCCGATCTCGCGCGCGATCGCGATCGCCGAGCAGGCGTTCAGCACATTGTGCATGCCCGGCTGGTTCAGCACGAAGGGCGTGTCCGGATAGCCTTCCTGGCGCACGGTGAAGCGCATGCGGGTGCCGTCGGCGTGGGCGTCCAGCGCGCGCACTTCGGCATCCTCGGAAAAGCCGTAGGTCGTCACCGGCTTGGTCACCTGCGGCAGGATAGCCCGCACGTTGACGTCGTCGATGCACATCATCGCGCGGCCGTAGAACGGCAGGCGGTGGGTGAAGTTCACGAACGCACCCTTCAATTTCTCGAAGTCGTGCTCGTAGGTGTCCATGTGGTCGGCGTCGATGTTGGTGATCACCTCGATCATCGGCGTCAGGTTCAGGAACGATGCGTCCGACTCGTCGGCCTCGGCCACGATGTAGTCGCCGGTGCCCAGCTTGGCGTTGGCGCCGGCGCTGTTCAGGCGGCCGCCGATCACGAAGGTCGGGTCCAGTCCGCCCTCGGCCAGCACCGAAGCCACGAGGCTGGTGGTGGTGGTCTTGCCGTGGGTGCCGGCGATCGCGATGCCGCGCTTCAGGCGCATCAGTTCGCCCAGCATGATGGCGCGCGGCACCACCGGTACCTTGCCGGCGCGCGCGGCCACCACTTCCGGATTCGATTCGTTGACGGCGGTCGAGGTGACCACGGCGTCGGCGCCGCGGATGTGCTCCGCCGCGTGGCCGGTGTAGACCGTCGCGCCGAGTTCGGCCAGGCGCTGGCTGGCGGCGTTCGAGGCCAGGTCCGAACCCGACACCTTGTAGCCGAGGTTCAGCAGCACCTCGGCGATGCCGCTCATGCCGCTGCCACCGATGCCGACGAAGTGAATATGCTTGATCTTGTGTTTCATGCCCTGCCTTTACCTTCGCTCAGTTCTTCCAGGACCTGCGCGATCGCCGCATTGGCGTCGCGCCGGCCGACCGCCTGCGCCGCTTCCGCCATCTTCAGGCAGTCGTCGCGGCTCAGCGATTGCAGCAGCTTCGCCAGCTGCTGCGGGTTCAGTTCGCCCTGCGGCACGTGCAGCGCCGCTTTTTGCTTGTCCATCCAGATCGCGTTGTCGCGCTGATGGCTGGTGGTGCTGGCCACGAAAGGCACCAGCACACTGGCCACGCCGGCGGCGGTCAGTTCCGACACCGTGATCGCACCGGCGCGGCAGATCACCAGGTCGGCGTTCGCGTATTCCGCCGCCATGTCGTCGATGAAGTCGAGCACGTTGGCCTCTACGCCGGCCTGGGCATACGCCGCGCGCAGGACCTCGATGTTCTTCTTGCCCGACTGGTGGGTGACGACCGGACGTACACCTTCCGGAATCAGGGCCAGCGCCGCCGGCACGGCATCGTTCAGGACTTTCGCGCCCAGGCTGCCGCCCACCACCAGGATGTTGAGCGGACCGCTGCGGTTGGCGAAGCGGTGGCCCGGCGACGGCATCTCGAGGATTTCCTTGCGTACCGGGTTGCCGGTGACGATGGCCTTGCCGGCCGCTTTGCCGAAGTCGGCCGGGAAGCCGAACAGCACGCGCTGGGCGATCGGGGTCAGGGTTTTGTTGGACAGCAGCAGCGCGGCGTCGGCATTCACCAGCGCCAGCGGCACGCCGCGGGCGCGCGCCATCATCCCGCCCGGCACGGTCACGTAGCCGCCCATGCCCAGCACCACGTCCGGCTTGCGCAAGGCGAGGTATTTGCGGCAGGACGCGAAGCTGGCGACCAGCTTGAACGCGCCGCTAAGCGTGTGGCCGAGGCCCTTGCCGCGCATGCCGGCGAAATCGATGCGGTCCATCGCGATGCCGTGCTTGGGCACGATGTCGCATTCCATGCCGTGGGCGGTGCCCAGCCAGCTCACTTCCCAGCCGCGCTCGCGCATCGATTGCGCGATGGCGATGCCGGGGAAGATGTGGCCGCCGGTGCCGGCCGCCATGATCATCAGGCGCTTGCTCATTTGTTGACTCCCTGGCGGCCGCCGCGCATCCGCACGCGGTTTTCGTAATCGATGCGCAGCAGAATCGCCAGGCCGACGCAGTTGAACAGCACACCCGAACCGCCGTAGCTCATCAGCGGCAGGGTCAGGCCCTTGGTCGGCAGCAGGCCGAGGTTCACGCCCATGTTGATGAAGACCTGCACGCCGAGCCAGATGCCGATGCCCTTCGCGGCCAGGCCGGCGAAGTGCTGCTCCAGCGCGATCGCCTGGCGCCCGATGTCGAACGCGCGTTTCACCAGCCAGTAGAACAGGCCGACCACGACCAGCACGCCGACCAGGCCGAGCTCTTCGCCGATCACGGCCATGATGAAGTCGGTGTGGGCTTCCGGCAGGTAGTGCAGCTTCTCGACGCTGCCGCCCAGCCCGACGCCGAAGAACTCGCCGCGGCCGAAAGCGATCAAGGAATGCGTTAACTGGTACGCCTTGTCGAGCGCATTGCCCTCTTCCCACGGATTCATGTAGGCGAACATGCGCGCACGGCGGAACGGCGAGAGCGCGATGATGGTCGAGAACACCATCACCAGCACGGCGCCGATGCCGCCGAACCAGATCATGTTGAAGCCGCCCAGGAACAGGATGCCCATCGAGATGCAGACGACCACGCCGAAGGCGCCGAGGTCGGGCTCCAGCATCAGCAGGGCACCGACCAGCGCCATCGCGGCCGCCATCGGCATGAAACCCTTGGTCAGCTTGTGCATGTACTGCTGCTTGCGCACCGTGAAGTCGGCGGCGTACAGCACCGCCACCACTTTCATGATCTCGGACGGCTGCATCTGCATGATCTTCAATGGCAGCCAGCGGCGCGCACCGTTGACCGAGACGCCCACGCCCGGCACCAGCACCAGCGCCAGCAGGACCAGCGTGCCGACGAACATCAGCGGCGCGAAGCGCTGCCAGGTCGCGACCGGAATGCGGAACACGAACAGGCCGACCACCAGCGAGAAGGCGATGAACATCGCCTGGCGCACCAGGAAGTAGTTGTTCTTGCCGCCCAGGTAGGCGAACTTGGGCGAATCGGACAGCGCGATCGAGGCCGAGTACACCATCACCATACCGAACAGCATGAGCAGGACGACGACCCAGACCAGCGGCTGGTCGTATTCCATCATGCGCGACGGACGCGCGCTCGCGGCGACCGCCGCATCGTTCGAAGAACCGCCGAATTTGAAAGGGATCTGGAAAGCCATCAGATGTCCTGCCCCTTTTCGAGCGCGATCTCGCGCACGACATCGACGAAGACCTGGGCGCGGTGTGCGTAGTTGGTGAACATGTCCAGGCTGGCGCAGGCCGGCGACAGCAGCACCACGTCACCCGATTTCGCCAGGCCACTGGCGCGGCGGGTGGCTTCCTCCAGGCTTGCCAGGTCGAAGCACGGCACGCCACTCGGCTCGATGGCAGCCTTGACGCTCGGGGCGTCGCGGCCGATCAGCAGCACCGCCTTCACGTAGCGCGAGCACGGACCGGCCAGCGGCGCGAAGTCCTGGCCCTTGCCGTCGCCGCCGGCGATCAGCAGGATCTGGCGGCCGGTCTCGCCGAAAGTCTGGCCCAGGCCTTCCAGCGCGGCGACGGTGGCGCCGACGTTGGTGCCCTTGCTGTCGTCGTAGTACTCGACCTCGTCGATGCTGGCGACCAGCTCGACGCGGTGCGGCTCGCCCTGGTAGTCGCGCAGGCCGTGCAGCAGCGGCGCCAGCGGCAGGCCGCAGGCGCGGCACAGGGCCAGCGCGGCCAGTGCGTTCGAGGCGTTATGAATGCCGCGGATGCGCAGCGCGTCGGCCGGCATCAGGCGGTTGATCACGAGTTCCTGCGGCTCTTCCGGCTCATTTAAGGATGGGCCACGGCGGCGCTTTTTCTCCGGCTCTTCCGCCGGACTGGCGTTGGCCAGCCACAGCACGCCGCGCTCGTTCACCAGGCCGAAACTGCCGGGGGCGTCCGGCTCGCCTGAGCCGAAGGTCGTGACCTGCGCGTCCGGGCTGCCCATGCGCATCACGGTGGCGTCGTCGCGGTTCAGCACGCGGACCGTGTCCTTGCCGAAGATGCGCGACTTGTCGAAGGCATAGGCCGTCATGCTGCCGTGCCAGTCCAGGTGGTCCTGGGTGAGGTTCAGGACGGTGGCGGCGTCCGGGTTCAGGCTGAAGGTGGTGTGCAGCTGGAAGCTGGACAGTTCCAGCACCCAGGCCTGCGGCAATTCATCGTTATCGAGGACTTCGCGCAGCACGTCCAGCGCGGCCGGGCTGATGTTGCCGGCCACGCACGTAGAAAAGCCGGCGCGGCGGCACAGCAGGCCGGTCAGGCTCGTCACCGTGGTCTTGCCGTTGGTGCCGGTGATGGCGATGACTTTCGGGGCGTAGCCACGGGTCGTCTTCAGGTCGGCCAGCGCCTGGGCGAACAGTTCGATCTCGCCCCACACCGGGATCGTGCGGGCGGCCGCTGCCGGGCCGATCTCGGCCAGCTCGCGCTCCGGCGCCAGGCCGGGGCTGACGGCGACGAAATCGACGCCGTCCAGCAGCCCGGCATCGAAGCCGCCGCCGATGAATTCGGCGGCCGGCACGGACTCGCGCAGCGCGGACAGGCGCTGCGGCTCGGTGCGCGTATCGGCCACGCGCACCGCCGCGCCGCAGCGCGCCAGCCATTGCGCCATCGCGAGGCCCGATTCGCCGAGCCCGAGTACCAGTGCGGTTTTGCCTTCGTAGTTCATGGTGTCGACGTCAGCGCAGTTTAAGGGTGGAGATACCGATCAGGACCAGGATGATGGTCACGATCCAGAAGCGCACCACGACCTTGGTTTCCTTCCAGCCCTTCTGTTCGAAATGGTGGTGCAGCGGCGCCATCAGGAACACGCGACGGCCGGCGCCGTAGCGCTTCTTGGTGTACTTGAACCAGCTCACCTGGATGATCACCGACAGGGTCTCGGCCACGAACACGCCGCCCATGATGAACAGCACGATTTCCTGGCGCACGATGACGGCGATGGTGCCGAGCGCGCCGCCCAGCGCCAGCGCGCCGACGTCGCCCATGAACATCTGGGCCGGATGCGCGTTGTACCAGAGAAAGGCCAGGCCCGCGCCCGCCATCGCGCCGCAGAAGATCAGCAGTTCGCCGGCGCCCGGGATGTGCGGGATGAACAGGTATTTCGAATAGGTCGCGTTACCGGTCAGGTAGGCGAACAGGCCCAGCGCGCCGCCCACCATCACGGTCGGCATGATGGCCAGGCCGTCCAGGCCGTCGGTGAAGTTGACGGCGTTGGAAGCGCCCACGATCACGCAATAGGTCAGCGCGATGAAGCCCCACACGCCCAGCGGATAGCTGATGGTCTTGAAGAAGGGGACGATCAGGTCGGCCTTGGGCGGCAGGTCCATCGAGAAGCCCGACTGCACCCAGGCGAAGAACAGCTGCCACACTTCCCACGGGGTCGCGGCCGAGACCGAGAACGCCAGGTACAGCGAGGAAGAGATGCCGATCAGCGACATCCAGAAGTATTTTTCGCCCGAACGCATGCCTTCCGGGTCCTTGTAGACCACCTTGCGGTAGTCGTCGACCCAGCCGATCGCGCCGAAGCCCAGGGTCACCACCAGCACCGGCCAGATCAGGCGGTTCGACAGGTCGCACCACAACAGGGTCGAGATGCCGATCGCGATCAGCACCAGCACGCCGCCCATGGTCGGGGTGCCGTGCTTGGCCAGGTGGGTCTGCGGACCGTAGGTGCGCACCGCCTGGCCGACCTTCATCGCGGTCAGCTTGCGGATCACGGCCGGGCCGCACAGCAGGCCGATGGCGATCGCGGTGATGGTCGCGAACACCGCCCGGAAGGTGATGTAGTTAAAGATGCGCATCGGACCGATATAGTCCTGAAAATATTGTGCAAGCCAGAGAAGCATTTAGTGAAAATCCTTGCCAGTGTTTTGTGATCGAACGAGATGCTGGACCGCGCGTTCCATCTTCATGAAGCGCGAGCCCTTCACCAACACAGTTGCGTCGGATTTGCTGCCCAGTTGCCTATCCAGTGCTGCCAATAAGTCGTCGAACTGCTCAAAGTGCTGCGCTCCAGCGCCCGTCATGTGGCGCGCCAATGCGCCGGTGACGAGCACGGTCTCGATGCCGCGGCTTGCCGCGTATGCACCGATCTCTTCGTGGAACTCGGGTCCCTGTGTGCCGACTTCGCCCATGTCGCCCAGCACCAGGATGCGCGGGGACGGCGCCCCTGCGAGCACGTCGATGGCGGCGCGCACCGAATCCGGGTTGGCGTTATAGGAGTCGTCGATCACGGTAGCGCCGCCCACGGCCTGCTTGCGCTGCAGGCGGCCGCTGACGGGCGCGAAGGCTTCCAGGCCGCGCACGATGGCGTCCCGGGAGATGCCGGCGGCCAGCGCGCAGGCGCAGGCTGCCAGGGCGTTGCGGACATTGTGCTCGCCGGCGGCGGCGAGGCGGATGGTGAACGTATGAACGTCATTCCCGCGAAGGCGGGAATCCAAGTTTGCTTGCTCGTCTGCAGAGCCGAGCTCGGATTCCCGCCTTCGCGGGAATGACGGGCTTACGCTAACGACCAAGTCAGCGCCAAAGCTGTTAGGCGTATAGGTCGCGCGTACGTCGCAGGCTTCGCTCAGGCCGAAGGTCAGGACGGAACGATCGCCGGCCAGATCGCGCCACAGCGCGGTGTACTCGTCGTCGCCCGGGAACACGGCCACGCCGTCGGCCGGCAAGGCGGCGAGCACCGCGCCGTTCTCGCGCGCCACCGCTTCCACGGTGTGCATGAATTCCTGGTGCTCGCGCTGGGCATTGTTGACCAGGGCGACGGTGGGCGCGGCGATGGCGGCCAGGCGCGCGATTTCGCCCGGGTGGTTCATGCCCAGTTCGACCACGGCGGCGCGGTGTGCATCCGTCAGGCGCATCACGGTCAGCGGCACGCCGATTTCGTTGTTCAGGTTGCCCTGGGTGGCCAGGCGTGCCTCCTCGCCGACGCTGGCGGCCAGGATCGAAGCGATCATTTCCTTGACCGTGGTCTTGCCGTTGCTGCCGGTGACGCCGATGACGGGAATGCCGAACCGGCTGCGCCAGGCGTTACCAATGCGGCCCAGGGCCGCCAGCGTATCCGGCACGACCAGGGCCGGCAGCGGGAAGTTTTCCGGCAGCTTTTCCACGACCACGGCCGCCACCTTCTTGGCCGCCACCTGGTCGAGGAAGTCGTGGGCATCGAAGGTTTCGCCGCGCAGTGCGACGAACAGCGCGCCGGCTGGGGCCGAGCGGCTGTCGGTTGACACGCCTTCGAAAGCGGCGTCGCGCGTCATGCGCACTTCAGCCATCGAAGCGGTCAGCGCTTGGTTCAACTCTTCGAGCGTGCCGCGCATTTAATTCATCCTCATCATCGTCAACCGCGCGCTCAAGGCCAGCGCGGCATGGTCGGCATCGGAAAACGGAATCTTCCGGCCTTTGATTTCCTGGTAGGGCTCGTGCCCCTTCCCCGCCAGCAGGATCACGTCCAGCTTGGCGGCATGCTTCACCGCCGACAGGATGGCGGCGGCACGGTCCTCGATCGCCTGGTGGGTCGAGGCCGCGTCGTGCTGGTCGATGCCGGCGACGATCTGTTCGATGATCGCGCGCGGCTCTTCGCTGCGCGGGTTATCGCTGGTCACCAGCACGTGGTCGGCCATCTGGGCGATGGCGCCCATCTGCGGACGCTTGCCCGGGTCGCGGTCGCCGCCGCAGCCGAACACGCACCACAGCTGGCCGCCGCGCTCGGTCGCCACCTGGCGCAAGGCCAGCAGGGCCTTTTCCAGCGCGTCCGGGGTGTGCGCGTAATCGATCACGACCAGCGGCGCGTCGGCGCCGCCGATCTGCTGCATGCGGCCCGGCGCCGGCTCCAGCGTCTCGATGAGGTCCAGCGCGGCGCGCAGCGAGGCACCCTTGGCCAGCAGCACACCCAGCACCGCCAGCGCATTGCTGACGTTGAAGTGGCCCACCAGGCGGGTGCGGGCGAGCGCGCCGCCGGCCGGGGTGCCGACGTGGAACTCGGTGCCGGCCGGGCGCGAACGCAGCTGCGACGCGCGCAGGATGGAGACGCCTTCGATTGCCGGCTGTTGTTCTTCGCCGCGCACCGTGTAGCCGGTGATCGCCACTTCCGGACGCTGCGCGCGCAGGTGCGCGGCGATGCGCACGCCCGCGGGATCGTCCAGGTTCAGCACGGCGTGCTTCAGGCCCGGCCACTCGAACAGCTTCAGCTTGGCCGCCTCGTAGCTGGACATGTCGCCGTGGTAGTCCAGGTGGTCGCGGGTCAGGTTGGTGAACACGGCCACGTCGAAATGCATGCCGGCGGTGCGTTCCTCGACCAGGCCGATCGAGGATACTTCGATCGCCAGCGCGCGCGCGCCGGCATCGCGCAGGGCGGCCAGGCGGGTCGCCAGCAGCACCGCGTCCGGGGTGGTGTAGCCGGTCACGTCGAATTCGGGTTGCACGCGGGCGCGCACCAGGCCGACGCCCAGGGTGCCGATCACGCCGACGCCGTCGTCCGGGCCGCCGAGGCGGGCCAGCGCCTGCGCGGTCCACAACGCGATCGATGTCTTGCCGTTGGTGCCGGTCACGCCCACGGTGAACATGCCGGCGTCCGGCTGTCCGTAATACGCGTGGGCGATGGCGCCGGCGTTCTTTTTCAGGTTCTCGACGGCCAGGTGCGGCACGCCGTTGCGCTCGTCGGACACGAAATCGCGGGCTTCATGAACCACCGCGGCCGCCCCCTTCTCGAGCGCCGAAGCGATGTAATTGCGGCCGTCGGCAGTGCCCTCGCCCGGATAGGCGAAGAACACGTCGCCCTGGCCCACGCGGCGCGAGTCGGAAACGAGACGGCCGCCCGGGGCGGCGGCGCGAATCCATTTGCAGATATCGTCCAGGCTCGTCATCAGTTGCTCTCCTCGAGGGGATGTTCGGGGATGATGATGTCGGTGACCGTCGAATCGGGCGGCACGTTGGCCGCCCTCAGCGCATTCGCGGCCAGCGCCGCGAAGGTCGGCGCCGCCACCGCGCCGCCGGTATGGAAGGGGCCGCTCGGGTCGTCGATCATCACGGCGATCACGAAGCGCGGGTTCGACATCGGTGCGATGCCGACGAAGTTGCCGATGTAGTGGGTCTGCGAATAGCGGCCGTCGATGACCTTCTGCGCGGTGCCGGTCTTGCCGCCGATGCGGTAGCCGGCCACCTGGGCCTGGGACGCGGTGCCTTCCGGACCGACCACCGATTCGACCATGACGCGCAACTGGGCCGCGGTCTTGGCCGAGATCACCTGCTGGCCGACCGGCTTGTCGGTCACCTTCTGGAAGGACAGCGGGATGATGTCGCCGTCGCGGGCGAAGATCAGCCAGGCGCGTGCCAGCTGCAGCAGCGACATCGAGATGCCCTGGCCGAAGGACATGTTGGCCTTGGCCACGATAGGCCAGGACTTGTAGGGACGCACGCGGCCCGCGACTGCGCCCGGGAAGCCGAAGCGCGGCGCCTGGCCGAAGCCGACCTTGGTGAACAGCTCCCACATCTCCTGGGCCGACAGCAGCTCGGAGATCTTGGTGGTGCCGATGTTGGACGACTTCTGGATGATGGTGCCGACGTCGATCACGCCGTGCGCATGGGTATCGCGGATGACGTGGCCGCCGGTGGAATAACGGCCGTTGCCGGTGTCGAAGGTGCTGCGCGGCGTGATCAGGCCCTTGTCGAGCGCCAGCGCGACCGTGAACGGCTTGAGGCTCGAACCCGGCTCGAAGGTGTCGGTGATGACGCGGTTGCGCAGCTGTTCGCCGGTCAGGTGGGAGCGGTTGTTCGGGTCGTAGGTCGGCCAGTTGGCCAGCGCCAGCACTTCGCCGGTATGCACGTCCAGCACCACCGCGGCACCGGCCTTGGCATGGAATTTCTCGACCGCGTTCTTGACGCTGTTGAAGGCGATGTACTGCAGCTTGCTGTCGACCGACAGGGTCAGGTCCTTGCCGTCGTGCGGCTCGCGCGACATGCCGACGTCCTCGACGATGCGGCCGAGACGGTCCTTGATCACGCGGCGGCTGCCGGGCTGGCCGGCCAGCGCCTTCTGCTGCGCCAGCTCCATCGCTTCCTGGCCCACGTCCTCGACGTTGGTGAAGCCGACCATGTGCGCCATCACCTCGCCCTGCGGGTAGTAGCGCTTGTATTCCTTGCGGGTGTCGATGCCTTCGATGCCGAGCTTTTCGATCTTGGCGACGACCTCCATTTCGACCTGGCGCTTCAGGTAGACGTAGCTGCGGTCCGACTTCAGCTTCTTCAGCAGCTCCGCCTGCGGCATGTCCAGCAGCGTGGCCAGCTCGCGCACCTTGTCGCTGGATGCGGGGCTGGCCTTGTAATCATCGGTGAAGATCGAGACCGACTTCACCGGCAGCGACGAGCCCAGCACCATGCCGTTGCGGTCGAAGATCTTGCCGCGCGTGGCCGGCAGTTCCTGGGTACGCATGTAGCGGTTGGCGCCCTGCTCCTGCAGGAACTTGTTGTCCGCGACCTGCACCCACACGGCGCGCCCGGCCAGCAGGCCAAAGGCGGCGAACAGCACGAACAGGACGACGCGCGAACGCCAATCCGGCAGGCGCACGGCCAGCACGGGGCTCTTCGAGAAGGCCACGCCCTTGGAGGCGGCAACGCGGGAATTGGCGCGGGAAGTGCTGGCGCTCGACTTCATTTGCCGCCTTCCGTCAGGTACTGGGTGCGCGCCGGGCTCAGGGGCGTCATGTTCAGGTTGACGCGCGCGATCTGTTCGATGCGCTCGTTCTTGCCGAGGGTGGACTGGTCGAGCTGGAGCTGGGCCCAGTCGATGTCGAGCTGGCGCTGCTGGGTCGACAGTTTTTCGATCTCGTTGACGAGGTGGTTGCGCTGGTAGCGGGCGTTCACGACCGACAGCGCGCAGCCGACCAGCAGCGCGGCCAGCACGACGTTGATCTTGCCGGTCATGCGGAGGCTCCCAGGCGTTCCGCCACGCGCAGCACCGCCGAGCGGGCGCGCGGGTTGGCCTCGACCTCGGGGCCGGACGGCTTGGTCTTGCTGATCAGCTTCATCAAGGGCTGAGGCAGGTCGACGGCGCGGATCGGCAGTCGGCGGTCCGGCTGCTCGACCTTGGCCTTCGAGGCCAGGAACTGCTTGACCATGCGGTCTTCCAGCGAATGGAAGCTGATGATCGACATGCGCGCACCGGGCGCGAGCAGCTCGTAGGCCGCGTTCAGACCTGCTTCAAGGTCCTCAAGCTCTTGATTGATGAAAATCCGGATAGCCTGAAAGGTGCGGGTTGCCGGATCCTTGCCTTTCTCCCGGGTTTTGACCGCGTTTGCCACGATTGCGGCAAGCTGTCGTGTGCTTGAAATTGGCTCGATTGCCCGGCGAGCAGCAATCGCCTTTGCAATCTGAAAAGCAAACCGTTCTTCCCCATAATCGCGAATCACCTTTTCCAGTTGTTGTTCCGGCACCGTCGCCAGCCACTCGGCGGCCGAGATGCCCCGTGTCGTATCCATCCGCATGTCCAAAGGACCATCGTTGCGGAAGCTGAAACCGCGGCTGGCGTCGTCCACCTGGGGCGACGAGATGCCGAGGTCCAGCAGAATGCCGTCGACCCTGGCGATGCCGCGTGCCGCCAGCGCCTCGACCATCGTCGCGAAGCTGTCGTGCACGATCGCGAATCGCGGATCGTTAATCTGTTCGGCGGTGGCGATCGCCTGCAGGTCCTTGTCGAAAGCGATCAGGCGCCCTTGCGGGGCCAGCTTCGACAGGATCAGCCGGCTGTGACCGCCGCGGCCGAACGTGCCATCTATATAAGTACCGGATGCGCGCGCGCCTTCGAGATCGAGGGCATCGACTGCTTCATCCAGCAGCACCGTACGATGCTGCCATTCAGGCACCGGAATAACGTTCATGCGGCGCCTTAGAAGGAGAAATTGGAAAGGACATCGGGCATGCCGCCAGCAACGGCTTCGGCCTCGTTTTCGGCCAGCTTGGCGGCATCCCAGATCTCGAAATGGGTTCCCATCCCGAGCATCATCACTTCTTTCTCCAATCCAACTGCGCTGCGCAGTTCGGGCGAAATGAGCACCCGGCCCGACCCGTCCAACTCGACATCGCAGGCGTTACCCAGGAAAATACGTTGCCACGCCCTGGCGGACATCGGCCAGGAGGCGATCTGTTCGCGATGTTCTTCCCACACCGGGCGCGGGAAGAACAACAGGCAACCATGTGGGTGTTTCGTGAGCGTCATACGGCCTTCGCACTGCTGCAACAAGGCGTCACGGTGCTTGGACGGTATGGACATCCGCCCTTTCGCATCGAGATTGATCGCTGACGCGCCCTGAAACACGTATTTACCTAGTTTTGGAGAGTTATCAGTTTATTAGTTTTAGGCGCCGGGAGATCCTGATTTCCCCCACAAAACTGCACTTTTTGCCACCGTTTCCCACTTTAGAGGAAGCGTTGTCCCTGGTCAAGCGAATTCACGTTTGGAAAAGAGCGAAATTGCCAATGAAACCAATGACTTAGCGAACTTCCCTGAAGCTGCCTCAAGTAAAAATGTTGAGCAAAATTAGGTACTTAGCTAATAGAGTGCATGTGTAAGCTCACGTATACACATGGGTTTTACGTTTGATCAACCGCAACTTTTTACTGACGGTAGGTCAGTCTGGCGCGACAGCGTTCACCCCATTTGCATGGCACGGTACACAGGGAAATTGCGAATTGATGCAGAGCGGGTTAGGATAAAACCAAGGCGATAACCCAGCAGGGCTTGGCACCTGGTAAGTGAGCGCCTGCTAACTCATCCGCCTCTGGAGAACGTCGTGAGCATCACACTAGCCCGGACCCGCACCGTCTACGACCTTCATGAGGTCCAGGGTGCGCTCGACCGCAGCCGCGGACGTTCGCCCGAGCTCGACGCGTTTTACGAACGCATGCTCGAGACCGGCGCCGAGCGTTTCGTCACCACCCCCTCTTCCATCGACGCCCTCGCCCCCTTGTTCGAGGAGTGTCCCAACTTCGACGAAGTGCTGGACGACCTGGCGCGCTATTTGCGCCTGGCCCACGCCGGTGATAAAGGTTTCAACGTCATGCCCATCCTCCTGCTGGGCGGCCCGGGCGTCGGCAAGACCCATTTCGCCAAGCGGCTGGCCAAGGTCATGCAGACCGACTGCGAACTGATCAGCATGAACGCCCTGTCGGCCGGCTTCGTCATCACCGGCAGCTCGGCCAGCTGGCGCGGCGCCAAATGCGGCAAGGTCGCCGAGCGCCTGGTACGCGGCCAGTTCGCGAATCCCGTCATCGTGCTGGACGAAGTCGAAAAGGCGAGCGGTTCCTCGCAGTCCGATCCGCTGGCCGCCCTGTATCAGTTGCTGGAGCCGGAAACCGCCTGCGCCTTCCGCGATGAATTCATCGACGTCGACATCGACGCCTCGCAGATCTTCTGGGTGCTGACCGCAAATTCCACCGAGGGCATCCCGCATCCGCTGCTGAACCGCATGGCGGTGTACGAGGTGCCGGCGCCGACGCCGGAACAGGCGGCCGGCATCGCCCAGCGCATGTATGCAGGGCTGCTGCGCGAACTGAACCTGGGCGGCTTCGATCCGCGCCTGGGGGATGTGGTGCTGGACAAGCTGGCGGGGGTGTCGCCGCGGGATTTGCGCAAGACTTTATTGGATGGCCTAGGCTATGCGGTGGCGGATGGGCGGGAGCATGTGATTGCGGCCGATATCCGCCTCAAGCCGACGCCGGGCAAGGGGCGGATCGGGTTTTGACTGTATAAGATATTCATTACACTCTTGCAATAGTTGGGGATGGTTCCACCTTCCGGACACTGCTCATCAGCGTGAGGCCGCCATGTTCGGAACCAGCCATCCCCAGCCGCCTCAGCGCAAGGAGGTGGCCATGCAGATCGTCCGGCAGGAACGGAGAAGCTTCGCCGGCGCCGAACTGACGATCGATTCGCCACCGTCCTCTGACGTCGCGCCGCCGCCGGATGCGCCGCCGATCCACTTCAGCGTGTCCTATACGCTGGCCGATTACATGAGCATCCTGGGCGCCCACCTCGGCTTCGTCATGCGCCATGCGCCATACGCCGAGAGCGAAACGGCTGCGCCAGACCTGGAGCGGCTGCGTGCCTACACCGCCGGGCGCGGCCTGAAAAGGCCTTATTTCTCCGGCGCCTGCACGGACGCGACCTGGCCCGGCTGCTTCGGTACGTGGACCCAGCGGCCTTCTACCCGGCGGAAGTCGAGCGTATCGAAGTAATGGGCGATGCCGCCGCGCTCGATCGTGACCTGGGCGGTGTCCGCGTTCATGCGGGCGCCCGCGAAGCGGCTGTGCGGCTCGCCGTTGACGGCGACGCAGCCGGCCGCGAAGGGACCGCCGCGGTCCGAGACGTCGGGGCCGACCACCAGGCGGATGTCGGACGGCAGCTCGGCCAGCGAGGCGAGCTCGCCGGCTTGCGGCGACGCCTGCTGGGCGGAGGCTGCCGGAAGACCGGCAGCGCCGGCAATGACGAAGACGAGGGGCATGATCAGGTTCCGGTGGCGCATCGCATTTCCTTCGGGAGTCATGCGGAACATTCTACCCGCTCTTCGCCAGCTTTTTGTCCTCGCTTTTCGCCTCTTCCATCGCCTCCGGTTCCAGCAGCTCGGCTTCCTTGTTGAAGCGGATGAACACCCCCCAGCCGGCCAGCAGGATGCCGGACGCGACCAGCACCGACGCCGCATGCGGCAGCAATTCCGGTTCCTCGTGCAGGGCCTTGAAGATGCCGACCAGGCCTTCGATCGACAGCGCCACCACCACCACGACCATGAAGCGCGACAGGTAGCGGCGCACGCGCGTCGGCGCGCTGATGTGGGCGTCGCGGATGACCTCTTCTTCCGCGATGGTCTGGGAAATCTGCAGCGACACCACCGCGATCGCCAGCAAACCGATCGCCTCGATCGCGCTCTCGGCACCTTCGCTCGGCGCGACGCCGACGGCTTTCCAGCCCGTCAGCGCGGCCATCACCATCAGCATCAGGGAGATGGCGATGAACAGCAAGGCCATGAGCGCGTGAACGGTCGAGAAGAAGGTCTTCAAGGAGGCTCCTGCAGGATTGGACGGTTCAAATTGTGCCCTATTCCACGGCGGCGGCTCGCACGGCATCCCGCCGGCAAAGTCCGATGCCATGATGAAAATATTTCAACTCATCAAGCTCATTCATGACACAGCTGCATACCGACCGCTTCCTGCTGCGCCCTTGCACAAGGGCGGACGCTGCCGCCTTTGCCGAGGCGGTGCGCGAGTCGACAGCGAGCCTCGGCTAAGCTGAACCAGGCTCGGCCCAGCTCCTGGCGTGCGCCACCGCCCTCGCCCAGCGCGCCATCAGCGCGTCGCGGCGCGCGGCCGGCATGCGCGGCTCGAAGCGGCGCTCGGCCTGCCACTGGGCCGCGATCTCTTCTTGCGATTCCCAGAAGCCGAGCGCCAGCCCGGCCAGGTAGGCGGCACCGAGCGCGGTCGTCTCGGTGACGCGCGGACGGACGACGGGCACGCCCAGCAGGTCGGCCTGGAACTGCATCAGCAGGTCGTTGCGGGCGGCGCCGCCGTCGGCGCGCACCTCGTGCACGGCGCAAGCGGCGTCCTTCTGCATGGCGGCCAGCAGTTCGGCGCTCTGGTAGGCGATGCTTTCCACGGCGGCGCGGGCGATGTGGGCGGCCGTGGTCCCGCGCGTCATGCCGACGATGGTGCCGCGCGCATAGGCGTCCCAGTGCGGCGCGCCGAGGCCGACGAAGGCCGGCACCAGCATCGCGCCGCCGCTGTCGGGCACGGACAGGGCCAATGCTTCGACGTCGGCGGACTGCTTGATGATGCCGAGTCCGTCGCGCAGCCACTGGACCGTGGCGCCGCCCATGAAGACGCTGCCCTCCAGCAGGTAATCGGTATGTCCCTTGACGGTCCAGCCGACCGTGGACAGCAGCCGGTTGTGCGAGACCGGCGGCGCGGCGCCCGCGTGCATCAGCATGAAGCAGCCGGTGCCATAGGTATTCTTGACCATGCCGCGGCGGTGGCAGGCCTGGCCGAAGGTCGCCGCCTGCTGGTCGCCGGCGATGCCGGCCAGCGGGATCGCGCGGCCGAACCAGGCGTCGGACGTCGTCGCCACCCGCCCGCTGCTCGGGACGACTTCCGGCAGCATCGACGACGGCACGCCGAACAGGGCCAGCAGCTCATCGTCCCAGCGCAGGCTGTTGATATTGAAGAGCATGGTGCGCGAGGCATTGCTCACGTCCGTCACGTGGCGCCCGGTGAGCCTGAACGCGAGCCAGCTGTCGACGGTGCCGAAGGTTAGCTCGCCGCGCTCGGCGCGCACGCGCGCGCCCGGCACATTGGTCAGCAGCCATTGCAGCTTGGTGGCGGAAAAATAGGCGTCCAGCTCGAGGCCGGTCTTGCGCTGGATGAGCGGGGCGTGTCCGGCCGCGCGCAGGGCGTCGCAGATCCCGGCGGTGCGCCGGTCCTGCCAGACGATGGCGTGGCACAGCGGCTCGCCGGTCCGGCGGTCCCAGACCACCGTGGTTTCGCGCTGGTTGGCGATGCCGATCGCGGCCACCTGGGAGGCAGCCACGCCGCTGTCCCGCAGCACCTGGCGCGCGCAGGCGAGCTGGCTGTTCCAGATGTCGAGCGGATCGTGCTCGACCCAGCCGGGCTGGGGGAAGTGCTGGGGATATTCCTGCTGGGCGGTGGCGGCCACCTGGCCCTGGCAATCGAACAGGATGGCGCGCGAACTGGTGGTGCCCTGGTCGAGGGCGAGGATGTATTCCATCGTCGTGACCGAGAATTATGTGTAAAGCAGGCCGATAGGCCGGATTCTGTGTAGTGGTCTCCCTTGCGGGACGCCCCTATGACAGCCATTCCTCTAGGCGCCGAATTACTCCGGCGCTCAAGCTTCCTACCCGCACGCTCCGCGAGCAACATCAACGCGTGCCTATTTGGAATTGCTCCAGGTGGAGGTTACCGCGTTTCACCGTAACTTAATACGCTCGTCTCTGTGGCCCTATTCCTCGCCTTATACCGGCTTGCGCCTGGCTTTCGGCGGACGGCCGTTAACCGTCACCCCGCTCTATGGAGTCCGGACCTTCCTCCCGCCAACACCTTGCGGCGCCGGCCAGCGGCTGTCTGGCCTGCTTCACGGGGGCATTGTACTCGATGCGCCTGCGATTTCTGTAATTTTGTGTCGCCATTTCAAAAGCCCGCTGTGGCACCCTCGCATAGAATGTTCCGATAGCAAAATCTATAAGGATGACGCACATGACGCACCCCTCCCGCACCGGCGGCCAGATCCTGGTCGATGCATTGCAGGTCCACGGCGTGGACACCGCCTTCGGCGTGCCCGGCGAAAGCTACCTCGACGTGCTCGACGCCCTGCATGACTCGAACATCCGCTTCGTGATCAACCGCCAGGAGGGCGGCGCGGCCTTCATGGCCGAGGCCTACGGCAAGCTGACCGGCAAGCCCGGCATCTGCTTCGTCACCCGCGGCCCCGGCGCCACCAATGCCTCGATCGGCGTGCACACGGCCTACCAGGATTCCACGCCGCTGATCCTGTTCATCGGCCAGGTCGGCACCGACTTCATGGACCGGGAGGCCTTCCAGGAAATCGACTATCGCCGCATGTACGGCCAGATGGCCAAGTGGGTGGCCCAGATCGACCGTGCCGAGCGCATCCCCGAATACATCGCACGCGCGTTCCAGGTAGCGACAAGTGGCCGTCCGGGCCCGGTGGTGCTGGCGCTGCCGGAAGACATGCTGGTGGCAAAGGCCGAGGTGGCGGACACCCGCCGCTACCAGCCGGTGCAGGCCTCGCCCTCGCAGCAGCAGATCGCGCAGCTGCGCGCGATGCTGCTCGATGCCAAGAAGCCGCTGCTGCTGCTGGGCGGCGGCACCTGGACCGATGAAGCCTGCGCCGACGTGCGCAAGTTTGCCGAAGCGAACGGCTTGCCGGTGGCCTGCGCCTTCCGCTTCCAGGACCTGCTCGACAACGAACACCCGCACTACGTCGGCGACGTCGGCATCGGCATCAACCCGAAGCTGGCCGCGCGCGTCAAGGAAGCCGACCTCCTGATCGCCTTCGGCCCGCGCCTGGGCGAGATGACGACCAGCGGCTATTCGCTGTTGAGTTCTCCGGTGCCGAAGCAGCGCCTGGTGCACATCCATCCGGACCCGCAGGAACTGGGCAGCGTCTACCAGGCCGAGCTGATGATCGCCGGCGGCGCCCCGGAAACGGCGCGCATGCTGGCGGCGATGGAGCCGGTCGATGCTTCCGCCTGGCGCCACACGATCGAGGAAGCCAGGGCCGAGCTGCGCGCCTGGCAGGCGGAGCCGCCCGTGTTCGCGGGCGGCGGAGCGCCGCTGAACCTGTGGCAGCTGGTGCAGGACATGCAAGCAGCGCTGCCCCGCGACACCATCGTCACCAACGGCGCCGGCAACTACGCGACCTGGGCGCACCGCTTCTGGCGCTACGGCCCGATGCGCACCCAGCTGGCCCCGACCAGCGGCGCGATGGGCTATGGCGTACCGGCCGGCGTGGCGGCGAAGATCGTCGATCCGTCGCGCACCGTGCTCACCTTCGCCGGCGACGGCGAATTCATGATGACCGGCCAGGAACTGGCGACCGCCGTGCAGTACCGCGCCGGCCTGATCCTGATCGTCTTCAACAACAATATGTTCGGCACGATCCGCATGCACCAGGAACGCGAGTATCCGGGCCGGGTGTCGGGCACCGAACTGCACAACCCGGACTTCGCGGCCCTGGCCCAGGCTTACGGCGGACAGGGCGAGGTGGTGGAAAAGACGGCCGACTTCGCGCCGGCGCTACAGCGCGCGGTGGCGTTTACGAATGAACGGAAATTGCCGGCGGTAATCGAACTGCGCTATGACGGCAACCTGATCACGCCGGGGGCGACGCTGGAGACGATTCGGAAGAATGCCGAGGCCGCGAAGGCCGGCTGAGCATCCGTTTCGCATCCACCATCCCTGCAAGCGGCTGGCCCCCGTTATCCAGTCGCCTGCAAGGGATGGCGATGCCCGTCAGCGTGGCGGGCGCGTCAGCTTCATGACGACGCCGGTCTTGCCCAGCAGGGTACCGGTGCCGTTGGCCAGCAGGTAGAGCTCGCCCCGCGCGTCCTGGGCGAAGCCGAGCACCGCCATATTGAGCGGGTTGCGGTTGACCGGGACCAGGTTCTCGATGCGGTTGTTCCTGCCGAGGACGAACAGGTGGCCTTCCGGCGTCTTGCTGGCCTCGCCCGAATAGTCGCCGAACACGTACTGGCCGCGCAGCTCATGCAGCTGGTGGCCGCGGTAGACGAAGCCACCGATGACGGCGATACGGGTCTCGGGCACATCCGGCCCGTCGGCATGGTCATACTCCGCGATCGGATCGATCATATTGGCAGGCATGCCGGGACTGTCGGCATACACGAAGCCCTTGCCGACCTCGGGATCGGTGGGGCTGTTCGGTCCGCCCGTATCGAAGAGGAAGCTACCTTCCTTGACGCGCCAGCCGTAATTGCCGCCTGCGGTCACGATGTCCACCTCCTCGATATTATTCTGGCCGACGTCGCCCACGACCAGGCGGCCGTTGGGGTCGAAGGACATCCGGAAGGGATTGCGGAAGCCGTAGGCGAAAATTTCGTCGGCGCCTGTCTTGCCGACGAAGGGATTGTCAGGGGGAATCCCGTATTTGCCATTCGCCGAATTGCGTCCCAGCGGGTCGATGCGCAGTATCTTGCCGAGCACATTGCCAGGCGCCAGGCTTTGCGCATTACCTCCGGGCGCATGCCCTACATCTTCATCGTCGGCGCCGCCGCCGTCGCCGAGCGACACGTAGAGCATCTGGTCGGGGCCGAACACGAGCGCGCCGCCGTTGTGGTTGAACTGGGGTTTGTCGATGCGGACCAGCTCGCGCGCGCTCGCCAGGTCGACCGGGCTGTTGCGCTTGCCCGGATGCTGGACACGCCACTCGGTGATCACGCTCTGGCAGTTCGGCGCCACGCCTTGCGGCATGGTACTGAAGTCGGCCCGGCCCTTCACCGGCTGCGAGGTGAAGGTATAGAACAGGCCGTTGAACCTGAATTGCGGATGGAAGGCAATGCCCAGCAGGCCACGCTCGTCGTATTTCCCCGGCCCCAGCCCGAGCGCGACCAGCAGCTTGCTCACGTCGAGGAACAGTTCCGGCCGCTGCGACGCATGCTGGCCGTCTCCATCGTGGTCCTCGTCATCGTCACCGTCGCGATTGGCGATCGGGATGCGCCATAACTGGCCGGGCTGGTCGGCCACATAAAGGTGATGCCGGTCGCCGGGCGTGACGGCGGCCGCGACCGGCGACACCAGACCCGACATGACGGTTTCGAGACCGATGCGGACCGGACTCTGCGGGATCAGGCCCGGGATCGGGTCTGCCAGCGGAGTATGTTGCTGCGCCGCAGCCGAAGCCGCGAAGCCGGCACTGGCAAGCGCCAGCACGAGTGCATAGGAAAACTTGCGACCTTTCATAGTGAACCCTCCTTATGGCCGTACGGCCGTTGACGACGACCCCGGTTAATGCCGAAGGACGGCAGGAAGGTTCAGGAAAAAGATGAGGTGCGGCGCTCAGATCCCGGGATTGTCGAGCCCCAGCTCCGCCGGCCAGGGCACCGGCGTATCCAACATGCCACGCGGTCCACCCGCGGGATGGGTCAGGAATGCTGCCACCAGGACGATGAATATCCAGACGACGACATTGCGCAACGAGGCAGGAGTGCCGTCCGTCACTTCGTCTCCGGAAATAAGCCGTTTGATGTACCTGGACAGAATCTTCACGATGATCCCTTATAGGACGCATTTTTTTGTGGACGTTCACAATCTATACCAGTCGACGCCGATTTTCCAGTAAGCGTATGGATGTATAAACTGATGAGCAGCATTCTAGCGACAATATGGATGAGCTGTCGCACACCGTGCGACCACTTTCCCGGATAAACGGCTTGCCTGGCGGCCAGACCGGGACGGGGCTTTGCCGCAACGCTCTGGTAGAATACCGCGATCGTTGACATGCCCGGAAAAATCGGGCATATGCATGCAGTTCCCCTCCCCGACTACATCCATGTTTAGTTTCTTCAAAAAGAAAAAACCTGAAACCGAGACGCCCGTCCAGGCCGAGTCCGCCGCAGATGCATCTCCCTCTGCTGCGGCGCCGGAAGCGCCTGCGGAAGCGCCCGCCCAGCCGGGCTTCCTGCGCCGCCTGTTCGGCGCCGGCGAGGACACTTTCGTCCCGACGCCCGACACCGCAGCGCCGGCCGAGCCGGCCGCGGAGCCGGAAGAGCCGGCCGCGCGCGAGGCCGAGGTCCCGGATCCGCTCGCGACCCGCACGGCCGAACAGGCCGCCATCTTGTCGAACGCCTACGAAGGCCAGCTGTTCCCCGAGACCGCCGAACGTCCGGGCAACGAAGCCGAGAAAAAGAAATCCTGGATGGCGCGCCTGAAGGCCGGCCTGTCCAAGACCTCGAACAACCTGTCGCTGCTGTTCGTCGGCGCCCGCATCGACGAAGACCTGTACGAGGAACTCGAATCGGCCCTGCTGATGTCGGATGCCGGCATGGACGCCACCCAGTTCCTGCTCGACAGCCTGCGCCGCAAGGTCAAGGACGAGAAGCTGACCGACGCCGGCGCCGTGAAAGCCGCGCTGAAGGAGCTGATGGTCGACCTGCTGCGCCCGCTCGAGAAGCCGCTGGAACTGGGCCGCCACGAGCCGATGGTGATGATGATTGCCGGTGTGAACGGCGCCGGCAAGACCACCACGATCGGCAAGCTGGCCAAGCACATGCAGCGCTTCGAGCAGTCGGTGCTGCTGGCGGCCGGCGACACCTTCCGCGCCGCGGCGCGCGAACAGCTGATGGTCTGGGGCCAGCGCAATAACGTGACCGTAATCTCGCAAGCTTCGGGCGATCCGGCCGCGGTCGCCTTCGACGCGGTGCAGTCGGGCCGCGCGCGCGGCGTCGACGTGGTCATGGTCGACACCGCCGGCCGCCTGCCGACCCAGCTGCACCTGATGGAAGAGCTGAAGAAGATCAAGCGCGTGATCGCCAAGGGCATGGAAGGCGCCCCGCACGAAGTGCTGCTGGTCATCGACGGCAACACCGGCCAGAACGCGCTGGCGCAGGTAAAAGCCTTCGACGACGCCCTGCAGCTGACCGGCCTGGTGATCACCAAGCTGGACGGCACCGCCAAGGGCGGCATCCTGGCCGCGATCGCCCGCACCCGTCCGGTGCCGGTGTACTTCATCGGCGTGGGCGAAAAGCTGGAGGACCTGCAGCCCTTCAGTGCCGACGAGTTCGCCGAGGCGCTGCTGGGGTAAGTATCGATGATCGAATTCCAGTCCGTCTCGAAAAAATATTCCGCCGACGCGCTTGCTCTGAGCGATGTGTCGTTCAACATCGCCAAGGGCGAGCTGGTCTACCTGGCCGGCCCGTCCGGGGCCGGCAAGTCGACCCTGCTGAAGATGATCGCCGCGGTCGAGCGTCCGACCAGCGGCCGGGTGGTCGTCAACGGCCACGATATCGGCAAGTTGAAGAAGGCCGGCGTGCCCTTCCTGCGGCGTAACCTGGGCGTGATCTTCCAGCAGCAGCGCCTGCTGAACGACCGCTCGATCCTGGCCAACGCGATGCTGCCGCTGATCGTCACCGGCGCCGCCAGGGGCCAGGCCGAACAGCGTGCCAGGGCCGCGCTCGACAAGGTCGGGCTGCTGGACCGCGCCAACGCCATGCCGCTGGAACTGTCCGGCGGCGAGCAGCAGCGCGCGGCGATCGCACGGGCCATCGTCAACCGCCCGCAGATCATCCTGGCCGACGAGCCCACTGCGAACCTCGACCGTGCCGCGGCCGACCGCGTGATCGATGCCCTGCGCGCCTTTCACTCCGTCGGCGTGACCTGCATGATTTCGACCCACGACGAGCAGATTCTGGACTCGGCCGCGCGCGTGATCCGCCTCGAGCACGGCCAGCTGGTGGCGAGTGTGGCCGGGGGTGCGTCATGAATATCTGGTTCCGCCAACACCGCTTCGCTTTTCGGGCAGCCTTCGCGCAAGTCCGCAAGGCGCCCGGCAGCTTCCTGTTCAACGTGCTGGTCGTGGCGGTGGCGCTGGCCCTGCCGTTCGCCGGCGTGACCCTGCTCGACAACGTGCGTCCGATGTCGGAACAGCTCTCGGTCGATCCCGAGATCAGCCTGTTCATGAAGACCGATGCTCCGCGCGAACAGGCGCAGGCGCTGGCGCCGCAGCTGCGCCAGATCCTCGCCTCCAGCCACGCCAAGCTCAGCTTCATCCCGCGCGAACAGGCGCTCGACAACCTGAAGGCCAAGAGCGGCCTGACCGGCGTGATCGAGACCCTCGGCGACAATCCCCTGCCGGACAGCTACGTGATGAAGCTGGAAGGTTTTACCAGCCGCGCCGACGCGGCGCGCGTGGACGGCATCGCCGAGCAGATGCGCGGCCTGCCGGGCGTCGATTCGGTGCAGGTCGACTCGGCCTGGGTGAAGCGCCTGGCGGCCCTGCTGGGCGTGCTGCGCCTGGTGCTGCTGCTGCTGGCAGTCACCCTCGGCGTGGTCGTGATCGCAGTGGTGTTCAACACGATCCGCCTGCAGGTGCTGACTCAGCGAGACGAGATCGCGGTCTCCAAGTTGCTGGGTGCGACCGACAACTTCATCCACCGCCCGTTCTACTACACCGGAGCCCTGCTCGGCCTGTGCGCCGGCGTGGTGGCGCTGGGCGCGGTGAGCCTGGCGCTGCGTCCGCTGAACGCGGCGATCGCCGAATTCGCCCGCCTGTACGCTTCCGAATTCCAGTTGACGGCGCTGCCGCCGCTCGGCCTGGCCGGCCTGCTGGCCATCAGCGCCGGGCTGGGGCTGGTGGGGGCGATGCTGTCGGTGCAGCGGCACCTGGCACGTCTCAACTGATTGCGCTTTCGTTAACCCGTCTACGGCTCGCCAGAAAAATCGCTAGCCGAGGCGGGGTATACGCCTACAAGAGTAGGTGCGCCATTTCACAGACCTCGCAGCACGAGGAGCCTAACCTGTCTTCTACCGAACTCAATTAGTACCAGCGTCACGTTTGACCTCCATCAACTGTACCGCTCGTACCTGCTCTACAGTTGAATCAAACCAGAAATTCGATTCCTTAGAGCAATACTTTAACAAGACTTAAGGACGTCGTCCGGGATATGGTGGCGGCTAGCACTCACCTCAAGAGAGTGCTAATATTACGTTTGACTATGAACGTAAGTGGCTCCTGAAGCACACGTTCCGCATCCCGTAACAAGCCGTAAAAATCGCGCCTTCGGGGCATTTTTTCGGGCACATTGACGATGCAGCACAGATTACTCTACGAGGGAAAATGACTATGTCCGCACAATCCGCATTGGTTCCTGTTGGCAGCCGTGCTCTGGGACTTGGTTTCACCGGCAATCTCGGCAATATCGACGCCTACATCTCGGCCGTCAACCGTCTGCCGATGCTGTCCCACGAGGAAGAGGTTTCGCTGGCAAAGCGGCTGCGGGATAACAATGACCTGGATGCCGCACAGAAGCTGGTGATGTCGCACTTGCGCCTGGTGGTGTCGATCGCGCGCGGCTACCTGGGCTATGGCCTGCCGCACGCCGACCTGATCCAGGAAGGCAATATCGGCCTGATGAAGGCAGTCAAGCGTTTCGACCCGAACCAGGGCGTGCGCCTGGTGTCCTACGCCATGCACTGGATCAAGGCCGAGATGCACGAATACATCCTGAAGAACTGGCGCTTGGTCAAGGTTGCAACGACCAAGGCTCAGCGCAAGCTGTTCTTCAACCTGCGCAGCAACAAGACGGGCCTGGACGCCATGTCGCCGCAACAAGTCGACGACCTGGCCAAGATGCTCGACGTGAAGCGCGAAGAAGTGATCGAGATGGAAACCCGGCTGTCGGGCCGCGACATCGCGCTGGAAGCGCCGACCGACGACGAAGACGACAAGTTTTCGCCGATCGCCTACCTGTCCTCCGACCAGCAGGAACCGACCAAGGTGCTGGAAGCGAACGACACGGTGCGCCTGCAGTCGGAAGGCCTGGAAACGGCCCTGGGCAAGCTCGACCCGCGTTCGCGCCGCATCGTGGAAGCGCGCTGGCTGGCCAACGACGACGGCTCGGGCGCGACCCTGCACACGCTGGCCGAGGAATTCGGCGTGTCGGCCGAGCGCATCCGCCAGATCGAAACGGCGGCGCTGAAGAAGATGAAAACGGCACTGGCGGCGTACGTCTAAACCGTTTTTCGTACCAACGCAAAGGCACCTTCGGGTGCCTTTTGTTTTGCCTCAAACCGGGGTCAGACTCCGAACTCTGGCAATAGCTCTGGCGATATTTCCAAAATCGGGAGTCTGACCCCGGTTTGTTTTAAATCAGCTTTTCCTTGAAAAAGGCGATCGTGCGTGCCCACGCCAGCTTTGCCGCCGCCTCGTCGTAGCGCGGGGTGGTGTCGTTGTTGAAGCCGTGCTCGGCGCCGGCGTAGACGTAGTGCTGGTAATCCACCTTGTTGGCCTTTAGGGCGGCCTCGTAGGCGGGCCAGCCGGCCAGGATGCGCTCGTCCTTGCCGGCGTCGTGGATCAGCAGCGGCGCATGGATGCGGGCGACGTCGGCCGCTGCGGGTTGGGAGCCGTAGAAGGGTACGGCCGCCGCCAGCTCCGGCAGCTGCGTGGCGAGGTAATTGGCGATGCCGCCGCCCCAGCAGAAGCCGACCACGCCGACCTTGCCGGTGGCTTGCGGCAGCGTCGCCAAAGCATGGGCCGCGGCGACGAAGTCGGCGCGGGTCTTGGCCTGGTCCAGCTTGGGAAACAGCGCGCGCGCCTTGTCCTCGTCGCCGGGATAGCCGCCCAGCGGGAACAGCGCATCCGGCGCATAGGCGATGAAACCCTCGAGCGCGAGGCGGCGCGCGATGTCTTCGATATGCGGATTCAGGCCGCGGTTCTCGTGCACGACCAGAATCGCCGGCAGCTTGCCCTTGGCATTGGCCGGCACGGCCAGGTAGCCGTGCACCGTTCCGTAGCCCTGCGGCGACGGAAATTCGCGGTAGCCGGTCTTGAGCCGGGCATCGGCGGGCGTGACCAGCGGCGCCGCGAATGATGGCGACAATTGCGCCAGCAAGGTGGCCGCCGTGACGCCGCCAGCCGCATAGCGCCCCGCCCGCACGAGGAAGTCGCGGCGCGACAGGCGCCCGTGCACATAGCCATCGAAGAGTTCCAGCACTTCCGGGTCAAAATCCGCGGCGGTCAAACGCGTCATGGTGGTCTCCTTGGGTTTTGCGCAAGCATACGCCGATTCCGCAGCCCCGGGAACCGCTCACTTGTCCCGGCGCCGCCCCGGCGATCAGGTGCCCCATCACGCGGGTGAGGTCGCAGGCGTTGCCGGGGCAGCTTCAGTGCAGCCGCACCGCGGCCACCGTCACCCCGTCGTCGACCTCGATGGCGGCATCGTCGAAGCCCGGCGGGCCGAATTTGCCGGCGGCGTCGCGGCTGAAACCGTAGTTCTCCTTCGGGATGCCGATCAGGTTGCGGTCCAGCTGACCGTTTTCGTTGTCGTCCTGGTAGACCAGCACGGCCCAGGTCCCCTTCGGCACGCCCGGCACCGCGATCACGTTCTCGCCGTCGCGCGCCGGCGCGGAGGCGGTGTAGGCGCATTGCTTCAGGAAGCTTTCGCGGTCACACACGGCAACCTTGACCTGGCCCTTGCCGCCGGCAACGGCCGAGACGTGGACTTCGACCGTGGCGGCGCCCGCGCCGGCGGCGAGCGACAGCAGCAGGAGGCTCTGCAGGAACTGGCTGGAACGTGGCATGCGTTTCCTTTCGATTATGGTAGGCTGGTTTCATGCTGCTCAACGTCCTCATCCTCATCGTGACCGTGGTCCTGATGGAAGTGTTTTCCATCGTCGCGCACAAGTACGTGATGCACGGCTTCGGCTGGGGATGGCACCGCTCGCATCACGAAGCGCGCACCGGATGGTTCGAGAAGAACGACTTGTACGCGCTCGTGTTCGCGGGCGTGGCGATCGCCCTCATCCATGCGGGCGCCACGCTCGGCCATCATCCGCTGGAATGGATCGGCGCCGGCATGACGGCCTACGGTTTCCTGTACTTCGTGGCCCACGACGGCCTGGTGCACCGCCGCTGGCCTTTTAGCTACGTGCCGCGGCGCGGTTACCTGAAGCGCCTGTACCAGGCCCACCGCATGCACCATGCGGTGGGCGGCAAGGATGGCGCGGTCTCCTTCGGCTTCCTGTACGCGCCGCCCGTCGAGGACCTCAAAAAGGCGTTGCATGCGCTGCACCAGGGGCCGCTTCGCCAGCCGCGCCGGGACGCCGCCACAGGCCGGCCGGACGCGGACGCGCCGCGGGATTGAACCGATCCAGACGCGAACCGAGCGCCTGCACACCGCCTTCGGCCAGCAGGCGCAGCTTGGTGGCCTTCGATGTCCCTGTCCGCTCGTCCCAGGCCCGCGCCCCGCGCTGCTTCACGACGATCCCGATCTGCCGGTACACCTTGCGCGCGGTGGCGATCGCCCAGGCCGAACGCGGCGGCAGGCCGGCGATGCCGCCCAGCGCCGATTCGTAATACGGTTCGGCGTGATCGACCAGGCGCGCCGCCAGCACCGCCAGCGCGGCCCGATGGCGCGGCAGCGTGAGCTCGTCCGGCGGGATGTCGGCGTCCGCCAGCCACCGGGCCGGCAGGTAGCAGCGCCCGATGTGCGCATCCTCGACGATGTCGCGCGCGATGTTCGTCAGCTGGAATGCCAGGCCGAGGTCGCAGGCGCGGTCCAGCACGCGCGCATCATCCACGCCCATGATCGAGGCCATCATCAGCCCGACCACCCCGGCCACGTGGTAGCAGTAGCGCAGCGTGTCCTCGATGGTCTCGTAATGCGCACCCTCCACGTCCATCGCGAAGCCGGCCAGGTGGTCGAAGGCGAAGCACTGGGGAATCGCATGGCGCAGCGCCACGTCCTGGAAGGCGGCGAAGGCCGGAGACGCCATGTTGTCGCCCGCATAGGCGCGGCGAGTCTGCTCGCGCAGGCTTTCCAGCTTGTCTGCGGCGCCGGCCTGCCGGCACGGCGCGGCGTTGAAGCCGAGCTCCTGGCCGTCGACCACGTCGTCGCAGTGGCGGCACCAGGCGTACAGCATCAGCGCGCTGCGCCGGGTGGCCGGGTCGAACAGCCTGGCGGCCGCGGCGAAGCTCTTCGAGCCTGCCTCGATCGTGCGGGTCGCATGGTCCAGCAGGGCTCCGTTCACGCCGGCGCTCCTTCCCGCATCTCTTTCAACATCAGGCCGGCGGTGGCCTTGGCCGAGCCGATCACGCCCGGCACGCCGGCACCGGGATGGGTGCCGGCGCCGACCAGGTAGAGGTTGGAAAGCCGGGCGTCGCGGTTGTGCGGGCGGAACCAGGCGCTCTGGGTCAGCAGCGGCTCCAGCGAGAACGCCGAGCCCAGGTGGGCATTCAGCTGCTCGCGGAAGTCCAGCGGCGTGAAGATGCGGCTGGTGACGAGCTGGCTGCGCAGGCCCGGCATGTAGCGCCTTTCGAGGTAGTCGAAGATGCGGTCGCGGTATGTTGGCCCTTCCGTTTCCCAGTCGATCGGCGCGTTGCCCAGGTGCGGCACCGGCGCCAGCACGTAGTGGCTGCCGCAGCCGGGTGGCGCCAGCGAGGGGTCGGTCACGCATGGCGCGTGCAGGTAGAGCGAGAAGTCCTCGGCCAGGGTCTCGCCCTTGAAAATGTCCTTGATCAGCTCGCGGTAGCGCGGTCCGAAGCAGACCGTGTGGTGCCGCAGCTGGCTGTGGTGGCGGTCGAGGCCGAAGTACAGCACGAACAGCGAATTCGAAAAGCGCTTCTTCGCCAGCGCCGCGCCTTGCTCCGCGCCGCGCGGATGCTGGCCCAGCAGCGTCGCATAGGTGTGCACCACGTCGGCATTCGAGGCCACCGCATCGGCCGCGAAGCCGCGCCCGTCCTCCAGCCGCACGCCGGCGACCCGTCCGGCGGCGACGTCGATGCGGGCCACCGGCGCGTTCAGCTCGATGCGCCCGCCGATGTCCTCGAACAGGCGCACCAGCCCGCGCACCAGGGCGCCGGTGCCGCCACGCGGGAACCACACGCCCCATGTGCGTTCCAGCGCATGGATCAGGGTGTAGATCGACGATGTCGCGAAGGGGTTGCCGCCCACCAGCAGCGAGTGGAAGGAGAAGGCCTGGCGCAACTGCTCGTCCTGGATGAAGCGGGAAACGATGCCGTACACGCTGCGCCATGCCTGCAGGCGCGCCAGCTGCGGGCCGGCGGCGACCATGTCGCGAAAGGACAGGAAAGGCACCGCACCCAGCTTCAGGTAGCCTTCCGCGAACACCGCCTGCGAGTAGGCCAGGAAGCGCCGGTAGCCTGCGACGTCGGCCGGGTTGCGCGCGTGGATCTGGCGGTCCAGCACGTCCTGGTCGTTGGCGTAGTCGAAGTGGCTGCCGTCTTCCCAGCACAGGCGGTAGAACGGCGTCACCGGCAGCATCTCGACATAATCGGCGATGCGCTTGCCGGCCAGCGCGAACAGCTCCTCGATGCACGAGGGGTCGGTGATGACGGTCGGGCCGGCGTCGAACACGAAGCCCTGGTCCTCGTACACGTAGGCGCGCCCGCCCGGCTTGTCGCGCCCCTCCAGCAGCGTGGTCCGGATGCCGCTGGCCTGCAGGCGGATGGCCAGCGCCAGCCCGCCGAAGCCGGCGCCGATGACAACCGCGTGGCGCGGTTCGATGTTCCGTGCGTTCATTCTGCTGTTCCGATCTGGTGAGGGTGGATCTTGCAGGCGGCAACGATCGCCTGGCCTACGGGAGCCGGCGGCTTGCCGGACAACAGGCGCGCCTTGTCTTTCAAGCTCAGGCGACCGGCGTAGAAGTGCGTGATCAGGGAAGCCGGCAGGCGATAGAAGCGCTGCATCACGCGCCAGCGCTGGTTTGGGCTGCCGGCCAAAAACAGCATGCGGTTCAGCAGCCGGAAGAAGCGCTGGCGCCGCCATTCCCGCGCGGCTTCGTCGCGGATGGCGGCGAACAGGCCGGCCGCGTCGATATCGCGCAGGCCGGCGATGCGCTCGCCAAGGCGCACCGCATGCGGCAAGGAGTAGCCGGTGGTCGAGTGGAACAAGCCGGCGCGCAGGCCGGCGCTGGGCTGGCCGGCCAGGTCGTTCCAGTAGGCGTCGAAGTCTCCGGCCAGCACGATCGGCAGCCGGCCCTCCTCCTCGCGCAGCACCTCGGCGATGCGCCAGCCGCGCGCTTGCGCGTAGGCGGCGATGTTGGCACGCAGGCGCCCGGGCTCCCAGGCGGTGCTGTCGACGTAGTGGGTGTCCTCGATCAGCAGGCGGTGAGTATCGAAGGGCAGCACGTAGACGAAGCGGTAGCCGCCCTGCTGGTCTACCCGCGCGCCGGCATCCATGATGACGGGGTGCCGCAGTCCATGCGCTTCGGCGAGCCGCACTTCCTGGCCAAGGAAAGTCTGGCAGCCCAGCGCCAGCCGGCCGCTCGGCCGCATGCCGCGTCCGTCGATCACGGCGCGCGCTTCCAGCACCTCGCCATCGGCCAGCTCGACCCGGGTCGGCGCGATGCCGGCGATGCGCGCCCGCAGCCGCAGCGCCGGGCCGAGCGCCGGTTCGATGACGCGCGCGAAGTCGCTCGATGCGATGCTGGCATAGCCGCCGTCCAGCGTGCGCGCGTGCTCCGGAAACACGACCTCGTGGCGCGGCCAGCGGTGCGACACCAGCGGCGCGATCCAGGCCTGCTGGCCGGCGTCCAGGTCGCCGTCGTGGAAGGACCAGGTGTGGTTGCCGCCCAGGCGTTCGCCCTGCTCGAGCAGCAGGATGCGCAGGCCGGGCTTGTTCATCCGCAGGCGCCAGGCGATCAGGCCGTTCGCCAGGCCGCCGCCGGCCAGGATCAGGTCCCAGGCCGGCTTGCTCATGCCGGTCCCGCGCCGGCGCTGGCCTCGGCGTTCCGGCCCCGGCTGCGGCGCAGGCCCACGGCCGCCTCGACGATGTCGGCTGCGCGCGGCGTACCGCCGGCGCGGGCCAGCTGCGTGGCCATCGCATCGATCCGCGCGCCAAACTGCGGCTCCTCGAGCAGGCGGCGCAGCTGGCGCTCCAGGCTGGCGGCGCCGGCCAACCGGGCCGAGGCGCGCAAGCCGATCCCGGCGTGCACGATGCGGCTCGCTGCGCCCGGCTGGTCGAAGGCGATCGGCAGCGCCAGGATCGGAGTGCGCGCCGCGATCGCATCCATGACCGTGTTCAGGCCGGCGTGCGAGACCACGGCGTCGGCGCGTGCCAGCACCTCCCGCTGCGGGGCGAAGGCGCACACCCGGGTGGCGCCGGCATGCCGCAGGGCCTGTTCCTGGGCCGCGCCGAGCCCGCCGCAATGGGCCACCAGCAGCTGGGCGTCGAGCCGGCGGCAGGCCTTGGCGATGCGCTTGAACAGGCCGAAACGCTGGCCCTGCAGGGTGCCGAGCGAGGCGAACACGAAGGGCCGGCCGCGCTCTTGCTCGAACATGGTTTCAGGCATCGGCGCGGGCACCGCCGCGCCCGCATCGTCCGCGGAGCGCAGCGGCCCGACGTGGTGGAAATGCGGCGGCAGCGCGCGGCGCGGAAAGTCGAAGGCGGCGATGGTCTGGCTGAGCTGGGCCAGGGGCGACAGGCATTCGTGCAGGGCGCCGCGCGCGCCGATGCCGAGCCGGCGCGAGTGGGCGTCGATCGCCTCGCGGTGCGGGCCCATCATCCAGTCGTAGACGCGGGTGCTGCCCTCCACCACCTGCCTTGCCCGCTCGCTGTCGCCGTGGGCGAAGGGCATCACGGGCAGCGGGATGCCGGGCTCGCGGTTGACCGGCAGCGCGCAGGCGACCGAGACGAAGGGCAGCCCGAGCGCTTCGGCGACCAGGCCGCCGGCCGCTTCCATCTGGTCGGCGATGAGGGCATCGACGTGCAAGGATTCCAGCGCGGCCGGCAGTTCGCGGCACAGCATGCCGGTGCCGCCCGCCATGTCGAGGATGACCCGGCGCAGCCCGAGCGGACCGCCGGGATTGGCGCCGCGCCGCAGCGCGGCGGCCAGCGAACCGGGCGGATGGGTGCTGGCACCCACCGCGTGAAAGCCGATGCGGCCATCCTTCAGCAAGGCGGCGCCGTCCGGACGCTGCAGGAAGCTCACGCGGTGTCCACGCGCGATCAGTTCGAGCGCCAGCGCCGACAGCGCGCTGAAGTGGCTGTAGAACGCCGGTGCGACCACGCCGAAGTGGGCCATGCGCCGTCCCGTCCGGTGTCAGTGGCGCACCAGGCTCACCCCGGCGCCGGCGGTGTGGCGGTGGGTGGCGGACGCGAACGCCATGCCCGGATGGGTCTTGGCGAACAAGCCGGCAACGAAGCGGCGCGTGTGGCCCTTGCCGCCCAGCGCCGCGTTCAGGTGGCGCTCGGCATCGAGGAGGTGGCGGCCCAGCTGCCGGCGCGCCTCGTCATGGCCCACGGTGTTGACCAGGGTGGCCTTGCCGAGGTCCCTGCCGGTGTCCTTGCCGGTGACGGCGCTGTCGTTGCCGGCGCCGTCCTGGAAGTCGTCGCGGATCTGGAAGGCGTGGCCGGCCGCCAGCGCGAAGGCACGCAGGGACGCCGCCACGCAGTCGTCAGTTTCGGCGATGATGGCGGCCATGTCGACCGCCACGCCCAGCAGCACGCCGGTCTTCAGCTCGTTCGTCACGGCGATCTCGTGCGCGCTGCGCTGGCCGCCACGCAGATCGAGGAACTGGCCCTTGACCAGGCCCTGGTCGCCGATCGTCTCGGACAGCCTGGCCACCAGGCGGGCGCGAATCGGAGCCGGGATTTCCGGGGCCGAGGCCAGGATGCCGAAGGCGCGGCTGAGCAGGCCGATGGCGGCCAGGATCGCGACGTCCTCGCCGAACTGCACGTGCACGGTGGGCTTGCCGCGGCGGAGCATGGCATTGTCCATGCACGGCATGTCGTCGAGGATCAGCGAGGCCGCATGCACCATCTCGACCGCGCAGGCGACGTCGACCAGGGCCGGCGAATCGCAGCCGAGGTCGCGCGCCACCAGCATCAGCAGAAGCGGACGCATGCGCTTGCCGGCGCCGAGCGCAGCGGCGCGCATCGCCCGCGCCAGCAGATCGGCCTGGTCCGGGCTCTGCGCCAGGGAACGGCCGATGCGTTCTTCCAGCTGCCGGCGCAGCAGTTCCATTTCCTGGGGCGGGGCATCGTCGAGGTGGTCCATGCCGGGCTCGTCGAACCGCCTTGTCTGTGTCGTCATGCGCGCCCCGCAAAATTTGATGAAATTGAGGCTGATGATACCGGAACCATGTTAAAGCACCGCCAATTGTTTCCAAGCGTGCGCGGCTTCCCGACACAGTCAGGAACACGACGGCGCCCTGCTCTGCCTGGTAACTTTGCTATGATTGGCTTTCCGCAAATAACCGGAAAGATGCAATGAAGTGGCTCGCCCTGCTCGTCCTGACTGGATTGTCCGCCTGTGCCGGCGCGCCGCTCAAGGACGGGACCTATCCGCTGCAGCCGGGCCAGCGCGTGGCCCTGTCCGGCAATACCACCCTCACCTATGACAGCTTCAGCGACAGCCGCTGCCCGGCCAACGCACGCTGCATCTGGGCCGGACGGCTGAGTTTCCGGTTCGTGCTGGACGGTCCGGAGGGCGCCGAGGAGTTTTCGCTGGGTCCGGACCAGCTGGCCGCCACACCGACATCGCTGCACGGCGCGCGCGTGGCGCTCGACCCGGGCAGCATCCCGCCGGCGCGCAGCAGCGTTGCGACGCGCCCCGGCTACGTCATCCCCGTCACGCTCACGATCACCTCAACTTTCAAGCACCCATGACCAACTCGTGCAAAGCGCTCGCCAGCGCCCTGATCCTCTCCATCGTCCTCGCGCCGCCGCTGGCGCTCGCCAGGACGCCCGTCGCCACCGGTACCGGCGGCGCGGTCGCCACCATCAGCGAAAAGGCGTCCGAAACGGCCATCGCCATCCTCAACAAGGGCGGCAATGCGATCGACGCCGCGGTCGCGGCCGCCGCCACGCTGGGCGTGACCGATCCGTTCAGCTGCGGCATCGGCGGCGGCGGCTTCATGGTCATCTACCTGGCCAAGGACAAGCGCGTGATCACGATCGACCACCGCGAGACGGCACCCGCCTCGTTCAGCCCCGCCGTGTTCCAGGAAAACGGCAAGCCGATCGACTTCGAGACAGCGGTCGCCAGCGGCGCCTCGGTCGGGGTGCCGGGCACGGTGCGCGGCTGGCACGAAGCCCTGCAGCGCTACGGCACGATGTCGTTCAAGCAGGTGCTGGCGCCGGCGATCGAGGTGGCGACGAAAGGTTTTCCGGTCAGTGAAACTTTTCACAAATTAACGGCCGAAAATGAAGGAAAATTTCAACTATTTACGAGCACCAGCCAGCTCTACCTGAAGAACGGCAAGGCGGTCCCGGCGGGCACGACGCTGAAGAATCCGGACATGGCCAAGGCCTACCGCGAGATCGCCGCGCGCGGCTATAAAGCGTTCTACGAAGGGCCGATGGCGCAGGCGATCGTCGGCGCCGTGAATCGCCCCCCGTTGGCGAGGGGCGCGCAGGTGCGGCCGGGCACGATGTCGATGGCCGACCTGGCCAACTACGAAGCGCGCATCCGCCAGCCGGTGCGCTCGACCTACCGCGGCTATGACATCTACGGCATGTCCCTGCCCAGCAGCGGCGGCATCACGGTGGCCGAGGCCCTCAACATCCTCGAAGGCTACGACCTGAAGAGCATGCCGCGCCCGAACGTCGAGCACCTGTACCTGGAAGCCAGCCGCCTGAGCTTCGCCGACCGCAACGCCTACCTGGCCGATCCGGAATACGTCGACGCCCCGGTCGACGGCATCCTGTCGAAACAGTTCGCAGCCCAGCGCCGTTCGCTGATCCGTCCCGACAAGGCCGCCGCCGTGGTTCCGGCCGGCGATGCCTTCCTGTACGAGAACGACCAGAGCTTCCCGCTGCGCCCGCAGCAGAAAATGATCCAGGAAGGCACGCACACCACCCACCTGACCGTGTCGGACAAGGAAGGCAACGTCGTCTCCTATACCTTTACCATCGAATCCTGGGGCGGCAGCGGCATCGTCGTGCCGGGCTACGGCTTCCTGCTGAATAACGAAATGACGGACTTCGACTTCACCGGCCCGGCGCCGAACATCCCGGAACCCGGCAAGCGCCCGCGCAGCAGCATGGCGCCCACCATCGTGCTGAAGGACGGCAAGCCGGCCTTCACCATCGGCAGCCCGGGCGGCGCCACCATCATCACCACCGTGCTGCAGACCATCGTCAACTACGTCGACCTCGGCATGAGCATGGACAAGGCGATCGATGCGCCGCGCCTGTCGCAGCGCAACGCGAAGGAGACCTCGGTGGAGCCGGGCTTCGCCGGCACCCAGCAGGCGCGCGGGCTGGAGAACTTCGGCCACAAGTGGGAAACCAGTCCGGCGCCGGAAGAGATCGGGGCCGCGAATGCGCTCGTGTTCAATCCGGACGGGACCGTGACGGCGGTCAGCGAAAGCCACCGCCATGGCATCGGCACGGCGCTGGTACAGAAGCGCGGGCACTGAGGGACCAGGCGCGGACAGGCGTCGCGTCATGATTGCCGGGTGCAGCGCTCCGGGGCGCCCACGCAAGACCGGCCTTCCCATGCCCGAGTCGACGCGAAGGCTGCCCGGCCGGTCCATGCCGCCCGGGGCAGGCACTGGCCTGGACACGGCACCGAATGCGTGCCCGGCAAGTGCCGACACAGTGCCTAGGCGAGGGAGAGCGAGGACGACCGGGACCGCGTTCTCTGTCGAGTCGCAGACGCAGCGACCTTGATGGCGGTGATTAACTGGTTCAGCTCACTCGTTTTCGCCACGTAAGCATCCGCGCCAGCCCTCAAGAGGCGAGACAAGTACTGGTCGTCATTATTCTTGCTCAGGATAAGGATTTTCAGCTCCGGTGCTTCATCGCGAATCTGCTGGACAAGCAGGATGTCATCGTAGGGTGGCAGCGATGGATCGAGCAACAGGACGTCGACGTACCCTTCCCTCACACAAGCCAGGGTTTGGCCGGCATCACCCGCTTCGGCTGCCACCTGAAGGCCGGGCACACAGTCCAGCAACATTTTTACTCTTCTACGCATGATCTCGTGCCGATCAGCAATACAAATTTTTATCATTTTTGTAGAAAAAACGGTTCGAAGCAGAGGGAGCTTCGTCGCGTTTTCTGTCTCCTCTGATTAGCTTTCTTCTCGCCTGACCGATGGATTTATTGTTGTCCTCCGTTTCCGATCATTAATTTCCAAAAAGATAAGTATCGATATTATCTACGCTTTTTTTCCATTGCAGGAAATTTTATATAAAAGACTCTGGGAAAACACTACTATATTCAGCAAGACGGATGCCTTGAGAACGAATAACAACATTTCATGCCAATCACATAGGCACGCCACGGTCGACCGCGTCTGGCCAGTCTGCGCACAAGGCCTCGGCCGTTTTGGGGTTCCAGGCAATGTCCGGTTGCCGGCAACGAGCCGCCAATGGCCAACACGTTAGAATGCGTGAGTATTTCCTTTGGTTAACGTGCCAAAATATGCAACATTCCGTATGCACAAGCGCCGCCATGCCATTCTCGTGTAGTTGCCCTGTCCTGCTCCCGCTTTCCTTACGCATCTTCTGCACACCGAATGCCAAGACCCGGCCATGAACCTGGCTGACGCCCCGATGGAATTCGATTCGCTGACCGGCGAGTTCGCCATGCCGGCGGACGAGGCCGCGTTCCTGCGCCATCGGCAACCGCAGACCCAGCGCCTGCTCGGCTTCACGCTGGTCTTTTGCACGCTGTTCTACGTGGCCTTTTCGGTCACCGACCTGGCCGCGCTCGGCTACGGACCGGCCTTCCTGTCGCTGCTCGGCGCGCGCATGGTGGTGGCCGTCACCGCCGGGACCTGTGCCTGGCTGGCTTACCGCAGCCGCCTGAGCGTGCGCGCGATGCGGATCGCGGCGTCGGTGGTGGAAGCGGTGGCACTGGGCTGCTTCATGTTCATCGCCATGCTGCGTCCGGCGGAATTCCACTGGCATGCGATGTCGCTGGCGATCATGCTGATCGTCGTCTATCTCTACATCCCGAACGGTTTCGTCAACGCGCTGCTGCTGGCCTTCGCCGCGACCGTCGGGCTGCTGGCGCTCGCCCTGCGCCTGGCGCATATGACGCCGGCCGACATCGTCACGATGAGCATGCTGCTGACGCTGGCAAACGCCTTCGGCGCCCTGGCGGCACGGCGCTTCAACCGCGCATCGCGCGAGGAATACCGGGCGCAGGCGCGACTCCAGCATGCGGCGGAGCGCGACCACTTGACCGGCTGCTACAACCGGCGCTACCTGGTCGACCACCTGATGCGGCCGCAAGCGGCCCCGCTGCGCCGCAAGCGCAGCCTGACCGTCGTGCTGTGCGACATCGACAACTTCAAGCGCATCAACGACACCTACGGCCATGCCGACGGCGACGAGGTGATTCGCAGCTTTGCAAAGCTGCTCGACAGCATGACGCGCAAGGGCACCGACAGCGTGGTCCGCTATGGCGGCGAGGAGTTCCTGGCGATCCTGCCCGACACCGGCCTCGAAGGCGGCATCCGCTTTGCCGAGCGGCTGCGCACACGGTTTGCCGCAAGCGCCTGTCCTTCTGCCGACGGCAGCAGCCAGATCTGCACGACCGCCAGCTTCGGCGTCGCCTCCGCCGATCTGGGCGATGACGGCACCGGCCGTACGCTGGACGACCTGATTTCGGCGGCCGACAAGCTCATGTACGAGGCCAAGCGCGGCGGACGGGACTGCGTGCGGTCGATGCAGCTGGCCTGACGCGCCCCGTCCACAGCCTGCTTACATCAGCGGTGCAATGCTGAAACTGCACTGGGTCGGCAGCACGAAGGTGCGGTTGTTGTTTGCCATGTCCAGGTGGCGCGGCTGGACGCTTACACAAGCATTGCTTCGTGTTGTTGACCTCATGTCATAGCGGGAGGTCTTCCTGGGTCGAGCAGGTCGCATTCCAAGAAGTGGAGAAACCGGCGGGTGCCAATTCATTGGACGGCTGCAATAATCAGACGAAATAGGCGTTCGTAGGAAATTGAGCGCCTATTTACGAGAACGTCACCGATGATGCAGTTAAACAATCGATCTCGACATATGCATTAGACCAGACCAGGTTCAACACCGCCCGAACATACATCGATCAGGCGACATTTATCCGGGATTATGGAGCGAAAGAATAGCTGCAAGGCTTGGATTGAACGAATGTCAAGTTATTGTTCGCCCAATCTAGCGCATTTTTCAATGCCTCTTGATACGGCCTATTTGGATTGGCTGACAAGGTCACGTTGTGCTTCGGCGTGTTCAGCTCGACTTGCGCTCTGCTGATCAATTCATTGATGCTTATAAAATCGGTCCGGCCTGGATTCGTCATCCCGGGCGCAAAGACCATCGCCGACCCGTTGACGGTTTGCAGTAAGCCATTGCTTCCCTTAACTGGAACATTGACGTTAAGCACCATGGTTGCAAGCTGCACCGACAGCATGTTGGCCATGTTTGTCGCTTTTCCGGCCAGCAAAAACGATTGGAATTGAGTGATGCTTGGATTCAACAGCAGCGTCCCATCTGCATTGACCAAGGGCGTTGAGCCGACGGCGGGCGGGGTCAGGAAAATATTGCCGAGGATTATATTCGACGCCTTAATGGCATTGCTGCCGTTCTTGTTGCTCCAGAATCCTAAGGTGTACCCGTTTCCTGGGCCAGTACATACATTGCCAAACCAAACTGTACGCGTAAGCGAATCGCCCGTCGTGTTAACCGTGAACTGGTTCATATACGGCGGCGTGGTGGAAAAAGGCTGACGTGCATTCGGAAACTGCTCATCGTAGGCTGCGGTTGTCTTCCAATTCGTTTCGATCGGTTGAAATTCACGGGCGACATACGCAGTATTCGGCAGGAGATTGTAGTACGTTACTCCAGTGAAAGCAGGGGTGACAGGGGAACCGTCAGGGTTGGCCAGTAACAGGTCGACCTTCCAGCCTTTGCCGTCGACAGCTGAGTTCAATATGTCCTCGCCCGGGTCATACACGCCGTTGGCATTGGCATCGTAAAATTTATTGATGGTGATGCTGGCTGTCCCGTTGGGTGGCACGGAACTGTCGGCTAATACTTTGAAATTGTCCGTTTTCGAGTTCTCCGGGGGGAAGTTGGGGTCAGGACTGATCCAGACTTTGTACTCGCCGCCGTTATTTGGCGTCGTTGCGTATCCCACGCCGTTGAAGGCGCCTGTCGAAGTGATCTGGCCGACATTGCTGAAAATTGAAATGCAGGAAAATTTGCCGGTTGCGTCAGTCTTGATGGGGGTGAGCAGTTGCATCACCGCACTCGTACCTAACACGACTTCGCCTCTCGGATCGGTTACCCGGAGATAGTAACTCGTCAGTGGCTTTAGGCCGGCGGCGTTCAGGCGCGAGGGGCCGCCGCCGATGTACACCACTTCCTTGGTCGGATAAATGTTGCCATTGACTTGATTACAATACGGATCGGTCGTAAACGCCGCACCGGGAAGCGGACTGGGTGTCCCGGGCGAGGTCTGGGCAAAGGCCGGGCAGATGACCAGAGCCGAGGCCCCCCACAGCAAACCATGGACCAAACCCTTTCTTGAGGCAAGATGAAGCATGGCGTTCTCCTGTATGTTCAGCGATGGTGGCCGCTGTTTGCCAGCTGAGAGATGCAAGAAGTCCGCATTCACTGCCTCAGCAGCTGTGAACGCTCTCTTTGCTGCAGTGCCTAAAGGGATGGAGGCTGCGTGTATTTATTCAGTTATTAAACGAACTGCGCGACGACACCACACAGTATTTAGTTACCGGCAGAATGTATAGTAATGTGAAAATATTTTATAAATTACATTTTCATTCTTATTGCCCATTTGTCTTTTAGAAGGAAGCGACAACGATATCAAGCCGCCGCTCGGGCAGCCATTAATTGCGATGCGCATGCGGTATCGAACTACAACGGCAATACTAGACTGATCACCTGCTGACCAACAATATTGGTGTAATATTTTCGTATGTACCTACCCTCTACATTTTGCTGGGTGACCTCCTCTTTCTGCTGGCGTTGGCGTCGGGCCATCTAAGCACACTCTATAGCCCAGGCAGCTCTGCGGGCAGCAAAACAACATGGTGGCAAAACGGTAGTGAATTCGAATTTACGACTAGCCCGAGTGAAAACTAAACTTAAAACCAATGGTTAGTTCAAATCGTGCTGCTCATGAACGATTTGGTGCATCTAACATTCATCACCATGGTATAGAACGGGTTTGAGATAATGAAGGGGCATAGGTCCTTTTCCATGCCAGCTTCTCGTACTGAACACCCGGGACATTTGTATGGGTGGGCCAGGCATGAAAAAAAACGGCTCCCGAAGGAGCCGCAAAAAGAACCCGGACGCCAAGCCGTCCGGGCCGGGAACGCGTGGACGGAAACGGTGTCCGCGCGGGAACTACTGGAAACGGCTGGCGATTACAGGTGCGACACGATCAGCGGCATCAGGTCGTCGAAGGTACGGCCGCTGCCGTTCTCGCCGATCGCGTGCATCTTCCATTCGCCGTTGTGGCGGTACAGCTTGGCCATGATCTGGGCCGTGTGCGAGCCCTGCACCGACAGGTCGTAGCGCGCGATCTCCTTGCCGTTGGTGGTGTCGAAGATGCGGCAGAACGCGTTCTCGACCGTCGAGAAGTTCTGGCCGGTGAAGCTGTTCACGGTGAACACCAGCGATTTCACGCTGGCCGGCACGGTGCGCAGGTCGACGATGATCTGTTCGTCGTCGCCGTCGCCGGCGCCGGTGCGGTTGTCGCCGGTGTGGACGATGCTGCCGTCACGGCTCTTCAGCTGGCGGAACCAGACCACGTCGACCGGGTTGTTGGATTCGTCGAACATCACGACCGAGGCGTCGAGGTCGATGCTCTCGCTCTTGCCGCCGCCGAAGCCGAAGAAGCCCTTGGATTTGGCGACGTCCCAGCCCAGGCCCATCGTGACACGCGACAGCGCGCCGCCGGCTTCCTTCTCCAGCGAGATCTTCTGCCCTTTTTGCAGGTTGACTGCCATGGTAAAACTCCTTTGTAAGTAGGTTTGCTCAGCGCGACGACGTCTGCATCCAGGCCTTGAAGGCGGCGCGGTTGCGCGAACAGACGTAGATCTTGCCCCGACCGGAGAAGCGCAGGACGATGCCTTCGCCGCTGGTCTGGCTGTTGATCAGGTTGCCCAGGAAGCCGCCGCTGGTGCCGGTCGTGATCGAGACTTCGTAGCGCAGGGTGGAATCCCAGGCCACGACGTGCGAGTTGTCGATGATCGCGTCCTTGCCCGGCTCGACCTCCAGCATGCTCATCGAGCCGAAGCCCGACACCACCACCTGGCCGCTGCCCGTCGTTTCCGTGACGAAGAAGCCGCCGCTCTGCGCGAACAGGGCGTTGCCCAGGCTCTGGGTGCGCACCTTCAGGTCCACGCCCGAACTGGCCGCGACGAAGGCGCCGTCGCTGATGATGTACTGGCCCGAGGGTCCGCAGTCGACGATCTGCATCGCGCCCGGCAAAGTCGGCGACAGCAGGCAGTCGCCGTCGCCGCGGGCGGCTTCGATGTGCTGCTGGAAGAAGGACTCGCCGTTGGCGAAGGTGCGCATCAGGGCGCTGCCCAGGCCACCACGCATCTTGCCCTTCAGGTCGAGCGTCGATTCCATCATCACCATCGCGTCGGATTCGCAGTAGATGGTCTCGCCGTGGCGCATGGACACGTGCAGGAAGGGGTCGACATCTCCGGTAACGGTAAATTTAGGCATTTCCTTGGCTCCCGTGGTGGGGATCGATGAACCTAGTGCGCCGCGACGGCGGACCGGTCGCATTGGCGGTCTGCGATGCTCGCTGCGCTTCCTCGATCCCTCTTTATTGTGTCGGTTTAAAAATTAAACGCCCACGCCGTAGTTCTTGGCGAGGGGGCCGAGGCCGCCGTTGAAGCCCTGGCCGACCGCGCGGAACTTCCAGTCCGCGCCGTTACGATACACCTCGCCGAAGATCATGGCCGTCTCGGTCGAGCTGTCCTCGGACAGGTCGTAGCGGGCGATCTCGCTGTTGTTGGCGGCGTTCACGCAACGGACGAAGGCCTTGCCGACCATGCCGAAATTCTGGCGGCGCGCTTCGCCGTCGTGGATGGTCACGGCCACGACCACGCGGTCGACGTCGGCCGGCACCTTCGACAAGTCGATCGAGACGGATTCGTCGTCGCCCTCGCCTTCGCCGGTGCGGTTGTCGCCCGAGTGATTGACTGAGCCGTCGGCCGACTTCAGGTTGTTGTAGAAGATGAAGTCGGCGTCCGAGCGGACCTTGCCCGACTGGTTCAGCAGGAACACGACGCCGTCCAGGTCGAACGCGGCGCCATCGGTGGCGCGCGTATCCCAGCCCAGGCCGACCTTCAGGTTGACCAGGCCCGGCGCTTCTTTCGACAGGTTGACGTTACCGCCTTTTTGCAGACTGATTGCCATGTTGACTCTCCTTGTTTTGGTTGAACACCTTCGTTACCACATGCAGCGAACTGGTGTCCCGTGGTTCGCTGAATTCGCGTGGGCGGGGCCGCCCACCCTACGTCACTTCACCTCTGCCAATTCCTTATGCCCCGCACCGATCGCTTCCAAGCGCTTGCGGTAGCGGATCGACGACCACAGCGAGGCGCCGATGAAGGCCACGCCAGCCAGGCCGGTTACCAGCTCGGGCACGTGGAACTTCATACTCGCCAGCATGATCAGCGCCAGGATGCCGATCGCGTAGTGGGCGCCGTGCTCCAGGTAGACGAACTCGTCGAGCGTGCCCTTGTCCACCAAGTAGACCGTCAGCGAACGCACGAACATCGCACCGATCGCCAGGCCCAGCATGATGATCACGACGTCGTTGGTGATCGCGAAGGCGCCGATCACGCCGTCGAAGCTGAACGATGCATCCAGCACTTCCAGGTACAGGAAGCCGCCGATACCGCCGCGCTTGACCATGTCGCCGACCTCGCCGCCGCCCTCTTCCGACTTCTCGAGCATGTTCGACAGCACATCGACGCCGACGTAGATCAGGATGCCCCACAGGCCCGACATCAGCACCACCATCTTCTGGCCTTCCGCCACCAGCGAAAGGCTGGCCATCAGGGCGCCGATCGCGATCATCACCGAGATCGAGGAGACCTTGCCGAGCGAACCCAGCTTCTCTTCGAAGTGGCCCAGCCAGTGGTGCTCCTTCTCGTCGTCGAACAGGAAGTTCAGGAACACCAGCAGCAGGAACATGCCGCCGAAGGCCGCCACTTCCGCGTGGTGGTTAGTCAGGTGCATCGAGTACTCTTTTGGGTTCTCCAGCGCCATCTTCCAGACCTCGCCCATGCCCAGGTCAGCTGCCACAGCGACGATCACCAGCGGGAACAGCAGGCGCATGCCGAACACGGCGACGATGATGCCCACGCCGAGGAACAGTTTCTTCCAGAACGCGTCCCAGGTCTTCAGGACCGAGGCGTTGACCACCGCGTTGTCGAACGACAGCGAGACCTCCATCACCGCCAGGATGGCGGCGACGCCCACCGCGGTCAGCGCGCCGGCAGGCCCGCCGTGCGTATACCCCCACCAGCCCGATGCCGCCAGGCAGAGTGCGGTGACAAAAAATGACACCCTAAAATGTTTCATCTTGGTCTTCCCTGGTTTTTGTTTGGTTGTTGATATGACGCAGTGTAGGGGGATGACGCAAAAGGAAAAAGCGAAGATAATGAGAGAATTACTTCGTAAAAACATGAGTTATCGCTCAAGACGATGAAAAACGACCTGAATTTCCGTCACCTGTACTACTTCTGGGTGGTCGCCAAGGAAGGCGGCATCACGCGTGCCGCCGAGCGTCTTGGGCTGGCGGTGCAGACCATTAGTTCCCAGCTGACCCTGCTGGAACAATCGATGGGCAAGACCCTGTTCGCGCAGCAGGGCCGGCGCCTGGTGCTGACCGAGGCGGGGCGCGTGGCGATGAACTACGCGGACCAGATCTTCCTGTTGGGCCTGCAGATGCAGGAAGCGGTGAGCGAGGCCGACAGCGGGCGGATCCGGCTCTCGGTCGGCATCTCGGACTCGCTGCCGAAGCTGTCCGCCTACCGCATGCTGGAAGCGGCAATGGGCATCGACAAGCAGGTGCGCCTGGTCTGCTACGAAGACCAGTTCGACGCGCTGCTGGCCGATCTCGCCCTGCACAAGCTGGACGTGGTGCTGACCGACCGCGAGGTGCAGCCGGGCAGCGCGCTGAAGGTGTTCAGCCACCAATTGTTCGAGAGCGAGATGCTCGTGGTGGGCACGCCGGAGCTGGCGGCCGAGTACGGAAAAGATTTCCCGGGGAACCTGAACGGCGCGCCGTTCCTGCTGCCGACGCGTAATAATGCCCTGCGTGGCAAGATCGACGAATGGTTCGTGCAGGTCGCCGCCAAACCCGACGTGGTCGGCGAATTCGAAGACAACGCGCTGCTCAACACCTTCGGACGGCGCGGCCTCGGCCTGTTCTTCGCGCCGGCGGCGCTGGCGTCCGAAATCGCCGAACAATTCGGCGCGGTCCAGGTCGGGGCGGTGCCCGGCGTGCGCGAGCAGTTCTACGTGATCTCGAACGAACGCAAGATCAAGCACCCGGCGGTCGAAGCCATTCTCGGCGCCGTCCAGAAAGCGATGCCCGCCGCGGCCTGAGTGGCATGGCTGAGATGACCATGTACAATGCTTCGGCTGTGCCTGTTGATTAACTACCATTTGTATGGAAAATATATTACTTGTCGTTCTGGCGCTGTTGCTGGTGGTGCTGAACGGCTTTTTCGTGGCGGCCGAGTTCGGCATCGTCACGCTCCGCAAGACCCGCGTGCGGGCGATTGCGAAAAGCGGCGGCCTGCAAGGCCGCATCCTCTACAAGGTCCATAGCCAGCTCGACGCCTACCTGTCGGCCTGCCAGCTCGGCATCACCCTCGCCTCGCTGGGTCTGGGCTGGGTCGGCGAACCCGCTTTTGCCCGCCTGCTCGAACCGGTATTCGACCTGCTGGGCGTCACCAACCCGCAGCTGATCCACGGCGTGTCCTTCGTGATCGCGTTCGGCGTGATCTCGTTCCTGCATATTGTTGTAGGCGAACTGGCGCCGAAGTCGCTGGCGATCCGGATCCCGGAAGCGGTCGGCCTGTGGAGCGCGCTGCCGCTGTACGGCTTCTACTGGGCGATGTACCCGGCGATCTGGCTGTTGAACGCCAGCGCCAACATGGTGCTGCGCGTCGCCGGCCTGTCCGGCGCCGGCGGCCACGAGACCCATTACTCGAACGAAGAACTGAAGCTGATCCTGCGCACCAACACCAGCACCACCGGCGAAAAAGGCGAAAAGGAAAAGTTCACGCAGGACGAGCGCCACATCCTGGCGCAGTCGCTGGAGTTCGCCCAGCACACGGTGTCGGACCTGATGCGCCCGATTAACGAGGTGAGCGCGCTGTACGCCAGCCGCTCGCTCGAGCAGAACTTCGACACGATGCGCCGCAACCGCTTCTCGCGCTACCCCTGGTTCGACGAGGACGGCGAGGAAGTGCTGGGCGTGATCCACTTGAAGGACCTGTTCTTCGCCCAGCAGGCCGGCAAGATGGTTTCCGACCTGACCGAATTCCTGCGCCCGGTCGAGACGATCTCGGCGCGCACCCCGGCGATCGAACTGTTCCGCCGCTTCCGCACCGGCGCCCCGCACTTCGCCCTGATCGGCGAAAAGGGCAAGCGCCCGGTCGGCTTCATCACCCTGGACAACCTGCTGGGCGCCATCGTCGGCGAGATCCGCGACGAGTTCCGCCTCAACGAGAACGACTGGATCCGCCAGGCCGACGGCACCTTCATCGGCAAGGCCAGCCTGCCGATCGTCTCGCTCGAGCGCGTGCTCGGGATCGACATCAATAACGAAGAGATGGGCCTGGACGAGGTGGAATCGGTCGGCGGCCTGCTGATGGCCAAGCTGGGCGACATCCCCAAGCAGGGCCAGCGCATCGAATTCCCGCGCTTCGACGTGGTGGTCAAGAAGACCGTCGGCCCGCGCATCCTGCTGGTGAAAGTGATTCCGCGCCTCGAACGGGGCGCGGACGAGGATGAACTGGACTAAGGAAGCCATCCCAGGCGCCGGCGGCATTCCAGACCGCCGATCCTGCATCCTGTCGCATAAGGCCAGCCTCGGCGGCGGCACCCGCCTACATTAGCCTTTCAACCCGTCTTGAAAGGAAACGACCGATGCTGCAACGAGTGACCGGCCTGCTGGCAGCGGCTGCCATCCTGTGCGCCGCCAGCGCGCACGCGCAGGAATCCGCACGAAACTTCGACCCCGGCAAACTGAAGGGCCCGGCGAAAGGCAGGCCGAACGAAGTGATGGTGCTCGGCACGGCCCACCTGAAGTACCTGCCGCCCACCTTTCAGCCGGCCAGCCTCAGGCTCCTGAACGAACGCCTGCTAGCCTGGAAGCCGCGCATCATCGCCATCGAAAACCTGTCCGGCACGCAGTGTGCCTTCGTGCGCCAGTATCCGCAGCGCTACAAGGACACGATCGAATCGTATTGCGGGTGGGACCCGGCGCCGGCCCGTGCGGCCACCGGTCTCGACCTGCCTGCCGCGACCGCCGAAGCCGACCGCCTGCTGGCCAGCTGGCCCGCCGTCCCGACGCCGGCCCAGCGCCGCCATCTTGCCGCCGTGTTCCTTGCCGGCGGCGAACCGGTATCGGCGCTGGTGCAGTGGCTGCGCCTGCCGGAAGCAGAGCGGCACGCCGGTGACAGCCTCGATGCCACCCTGGTCGCGGCGCTCGAAACGAGGCGCGGCGCACGCGGCGAAGACTCGCTGCTCGCCGCGCCGCTGGCGGCCGCGCTGGGCCTCGAACGCGTGGTGGCCATGGACGACCACACGGCCGACGCGCCCGACGCCGACCCGAAAGCGGCCGGCGAAGCGATCGGAAAGGCCTGGGACAATCCCGCCACCGCCAAGCGCCGGCAAATGGACGAACGCCTGCATGCGAAGGTCGGCGATGCCGAAGGCGTCATGGCGCTGTACCGGGCCATCAATGATCCGTCGCAGGCCCGGCTGGTCTTCGACAGCGACTTCGGCGCGGCGCTCGAAGAGCCCTCGCCGCAGCAATTCGGTCGCGGCTACGTCGGCTACTGGGAAACGCGCAACCTGCGCATGGCCGCGAACATCCGCGAAGCCATCGGGATGCAGCCGGGCCGCCGCACGCTGGTGATCGTGGGCGCTTCGCACAAGTGGTATCTGGAGGCTTACCCGAACCAGATGCACGACGTGCGCATCGTAGAGAGCTTGCAGGTGCTGCGCTAGCACTCGTCGGGGCATGGCTGACACGCGGCAGTAATAATTGCCACATAGAATCATTCGATCCCGACGACGAAGACGAGGCTCAACCATGCTCACCGACGTCTATGCCAAGACGGAAAAAGGCAGGGCCGAGGTCGCCCAGCGCAGCCTGGGCCTGAACAGCAGGCAGCGCACCGTCCTGATCCTGCTGGATGGCCGCAAGCGCTGCTCCGTGCTGGTCGGGCTGCTGCCGGCCGGCCAGCTCGCGGCCATCGTCGGCGAACTGTTGTCGATGGGGCTGATCGTGCGATCCGGCGTGTCCGCGCCGGCGACTGCCGCGCCCTCGTCCGCCAGGCTGGCGCAGGTAAAGGCGGAGATGGTCGAGACGGCGCAATCCTGCCTCGGCCTGTTGGCCGCCGAGGTCGTGCGCCGCATCGAACGGGCCGCCGACGAACGCGAGCTGCTGGGCGTGGTCGGGCACTGGCATATGGCGCTGCAGGCCTCGAAGCACGGCCGCGAGGCGGCGCAAGCCCACCTCGAACGCGTCATGGAAAGCCTGCGCGCAGAACCTCCTGGCTGAGGGCTCACCGTATCGACGCCAACGGCGCCGAGGACCGTTGGAAAACCAGTTCGATGCTGTATTCGATGGGCCGTCAAGACGATAGAATTGCCGGATGATCGCCGAATCGCTTGACCGCATGATGCACACCCCTGCTGCACCCGCCAGGCTCACGGGCCTGGACACCCTGCGCGCGCTCGCCATCGCATTGGTGCTGATGACCCATTACAACGGCTTCGTCGCCCGCGGCTCCATCTTCGGCTTCATCGGCGAGGTCGGCTGGGCCGGCGTCGACCTATTCTTCGTGCTGAGCGGCTACCTGATCGGCAACCAGCTGCTGGCGCCGGCGGCGCGCGGCGAAAGCCTGTCGCTGAAGATCTTCTTCGCGCGCCGGCTGCTGCGCACGCTGCCCAACTACTACGCGGTGCTGGCGGTCTACCTGCTGCTGCCGCACAGCCCGATCTGGGGCAAGACCATGGCGCCGGTCTGGCGTTTTCTGACCTTCACCCAGAACTTCGGCCTGAATTATGGGGAGACCTTCACGCATTCGTGGTCGCTGTGCATCGAGGAGCAGTTCTACCTGGTGCTGCCGCTGGCTGTGCTGGCGCTGGTGCGACCGGGCCGCTCGCCGCGCCTGCTGTGGTGCGTGCTGCTTGCGGCGATCGGCGCCGGCATCGCCGCGCGCGCGATCAACTTCATGAACGGCCAGGAGGCATTTGCGGCGCCTGCCTACTACTCGACCTGGTGCCGCTTCGACGAGCTGCTACCCGGGGTGGCCATCGCGATGCTGAAGAATTTTCACCCGACACTGTTCGAGCGCATCCTCAAGCACGGGAATGCCCTGCTGGTGACCGGCCTGGGGATGGCGGCGGCAGTGCTGTACGGCGTGCGCTACGACGTGCCGAACCTCTTCCTGACCTCCACCTTCGGCTTTTCGCTGACCGCCATCAGCTTCGCCCTGCTGAGCTGCGCGGCGCTCAGCCCGTACTCCATTCTCAACCACGTGCGCATTCCCGGCGCGGCCAGCCTGGCGCTGTGGTCGTATGCGGTCTACCTGGTGCACAAGCCGGTGTTCATGGCCCTGCGGCCGCAACTGGAACAGCGGGATATCGATCCGGCCGCGCCGCTGACCATCGTGGCGGTGATGGCGGCCGGTGTCCTGGGCGGCTGGCTGCTGTACCGGCTGGTGGAGACGCCGTTCATGCGGCTGCGGTCGCGCTGGTATCCGACCGGGCCCATGTCTCCTTCCCTTCCCGCTTCACGATCGGATTCTTCGTGTGGGTCCACCCACTCATCAGCGAATACCCGACCGCCGGCAAGGTCGGCCCGATGAACAGGCCGACGAAGCCGAACGCGATCACCACGTTGTCGACGCCGCTGATCGCAAAGAAGCCCCACACCAGCATGAAGATGCCCCAGCCGGTGCTGTCCTGGGCGAACAGCCAGATCGCCGCGCCGCCTCAGATGAGGGGCGGGCCGACCGGGATCAGGGACGAGATGAACACCAGCACCGACAGCAGCAGCACCGCCGGCACGCCGGCGATGGGGAAGCCGATCGCCGCCACCATGGCCTGGGGCAGCGCCGTGCCCAGCAGGCCGTACATGGCACCGCGCACGGTCTGGCTGACGGTCTCGGTAAGCGATTCGGCTTCCTCGTTCATGATGCGCTGCATGGCCTCGCCGCCACGCTCATCTGCACGACCCAGTGCCCAGCACGATGCCGGCCGCCACCGGGTAGGGGCGCGCCGGCCGATGCCCTTAGCTTAGCTCAGCTCAGCAGCTGGCGTATGTCGTGGACGATGGAATCGGCGTTGCCACCATGGCGGATGAACAGGCGCAGCCTGCCGTCCTTGTCGAACACATAGCTGCCGGCCATGTGGTCGATGGTATAGCTGCCGGGGCTTGAACCCGGCACCTTCGAGTAGAACACCTTGAAGTCCTTGGCCGTCTTGGCAGTCTGGTCAAGGGTGCCGTACAGGCCCACGAAGCGCTTGTCGAAGGCCGGCACGTAGCTGGCCAGCAGCTGCGGGGTATCGCGTTCGGGGTCGAGGGTGATGAACAGCACCTGCACCTGGTCGGCCTGCGGGCCCAGCTTCTGCATCACGCTCGCCATTTCCGCCATCGTGGTCGGGCACACGTCCGGGCACTGGGTGTAGCCGAAGAACACGATCACGACCTTGCCCTTGTAGTCGGCCAGGGTACGCGGCTTGCCGGTGTGGTCGGTCAGGCTGAAGCCCTTGGCGTAGTCCAGGCCGGTGACGTCGGTGTTCTGGAAGCTGGCGGCCTGCTTGCCCGCGAGCTTGTCGCATGCGGACAGCGACAGCGTCAGGGCGGCGGCAACAAGAACGGGCAGCAGTTTCTTCATCTTAGAAGCTCAGGTATTGCTTCACATAGTGGTCCACCAGCAGCGCCGCGAACAGCAGCGACAGGTAGACGATGGACCAGGCGAAGGCCTTGCGCGCGATCTGGTCGCTGTAATGCTTGTGGACCAGCCAGCCGTAGCGCAGGAACACGGCGTTCAGGCCAATGGCGGCCAGCAGGTACAGCAGGCCGCTCATGCCGACCGCGAACGGCAGCAGCGTGCAGGCCGCCAGCGCGACCGAGTACAGCCAGACCTGCAGGCCGGTGTACTGCATGCCGTGGGTGACCGGCAGCATCGGCAGGCCCGAGCGCACGTAGTCGTCGCGGCGGTACATCGCCAGCGCCCAGAAGTGTGGCGGGGTCCAGACGAAGATGATCAGCACCAGCAGCCAGGCTTCCATCGGCACGGTATTCGCCACCGCGGCCCAGCCCAGCGCCGGCGGCATCGCGCCGGAGAGTCCGCCGATCACGATGTTCTGCGGCGTATTCGGCTTCAGCAGGACGGTGTAGATCAGCGCATAGCCGACGAAGGTGACGAAGGTCAGCCACATGGTGAGCGGATTGACCATCGTGTACAGGATGCCCATCCCGGCCCCGCCGAGGATGGCGGAGAAGAACAGGGTCTGGGTGGTCGACAGTTCGCCCATCGCGGTGGCGCGGCGCGCGGTGCGGGCCATGCGGGCGTCGACCTCGGCTTCGATCAGGCAGTTGACGGCGAACGCGGCGCCGGCCAGCAGCCAGATGCCGAGCGTGGCCCAGAACAGCACGTGCCAGCCTGGGAAGCCGTCGGTGGCCAGGAACATGCCGATCACGGCGCAGAAGACGGCAAGCTGGGTGACGCGCGGCTTGGTCAGCGCCCAGTATTGCGAGACGCGGCTGGGCGGTTTATGGGTGGCGGTTTGGGTAATCATGAATGGCCCGCAGGCGCCGCTGCCGGGTGGGGGCGGGCTTGCGGCTTCGTTCCGAGTTGATACTGTACCTTGTAGTTTAACATGGTCACCAGCAAGACAAGGAGGGCCGCCCCTGCGTTATGCAACACGGCAATTGCAAGTGGGAAATTCAAAAAGACGGTTGCGACACCCGTCAGGGCCTGCGCCAATAATACTAAAGCAATGTTCCGGGCGGCGCCGTGAAGGCCGGGAAGACGCCAGGCGCGCCAGGCGGTAAGCCCCAGCACCAGCACCACGACGACGGCGAAGTTCCGGTGCACCCAGTGGATGGCGGTCAGGGCCGAGAATGGCAGGTAGTGGCCGGCGGCCGTCTTGCCCAGCTCGCGCCACAAGGTGAAGCCATGCTGGAAGTCCATCTCTGGGACAATTTGTCCTTGGCAGAGTGGAAAGTCATTGCAGGCAAGCGTCGCATAATTGGTACTCACCCACCCGCCCAGGGCCAGTTGGACCAGCAAAACGGCGCCGGCCAGCCAAGCCAGCGGGCGCAGGCGGCGCAACTTCATGGCGTCAAGCGGGGCCAGCGCCGGCATCGGCTTCACGATATTGTCTTCACGGCCACCGAGCCAGGCGGCCAGCGCCAGCAGGGTCATGCCGAACAGCAGGTGCAGGGTGACGATGACCGGCTGCAGCTTCAAGGTCACGGTCCAGGCGCCGAACGCGCCCTGCACGCAGACCCACAGGAACAGCACCGTCGGCAGCCAAGGAGAAGCCGCGCGTCCTTTCGAGCGACGCCATTGCACCCAGGACGCGATCATCAGGCCGATGATCAGGAAGCCGATGCCCATCGCCAGGAAGCGGTGGATCATTTCGATCCAGGCTTTCATTTTCGTCACCGGTCCGGTCGGCATCAGGGCCTCGGCGGCGGCGATGTGCGCATGCGCCAGGAAGGGGTTGGCTTCGCCGTAGCAGCCCGGCCAGTCGGGGCAGCCGAGGCCGGAATCGGTCAGGCGGGTGAAGCCGCCGAACACGATCAGGTCGAAGGTGAAGAAGACGATCACCCACGCCAGCTTGCGGTAGCGGTGGGCGCCGGTTGCCATCCAGACCATGGACAGCGGCACCGAAGCGGCCAGGATGCCGGTCAGTGCCAGCAATACGAAATTCGAAACTTGCATGCTTGATTACTCAGCCGACCGAAGAAGCCTTCAGCAGCTTGTTGATGTCCTTGTGTACCTTGCGCGGCTCCGGATCCTTCGGGAAGCGCATCATCAGGTGGCCCAGCGGGTCGATCAGGTAGATGTGGTCGGCCGCGCTGGTGCCCGGGTCGGCCGGCAGCCAGTCCGCCACGGCCTGCGCGTCGGCGCGCAGCATGTGGGTGCCGTCGTATTCACGGATGACGAGGGTGTCGAGCGGCTCGCGATCGAGGATCAGCCAGACCCGCTCGATGCGCTCCATCTCCTTGCCCTGCATGAGGCGCAGCTGGCGCATCGCGAACAGCTGCTTGCGGCAGGCATCCTCGCAGGCGCCGGGCGCCGCCATCAGCATCACCCACTTGCCCTGGAACTGCTGGAGTGCCGCCGGCTTGCCGTCCAGGGTGGTAGTCGCCATCGCCGGGATCGGGTGAGCGCGCTGGTCGATCAGGGTGCCGTAGTTATTGCGCTTTTCAGGCTTCAACACATAGAAGGTGAAGTAGGACGCGATCATCGGCGAGGCGCAGACCAGCAGCACCATCCAGAGCATCCAGCGGCCGCGTTTGCGTTGTTGGGGTTCAGCCGGCTTGCTCGGTTTAAGGTCGTCCACGTCGAAATCCTGTTATCACAAAAAATAGAAACGCCATCGCCGCCAGCGCATACCACTGCACGGCATAGCCCTTGTGGCGGTCGATGTCGAGGCTGGGCGCCGGCCAGCGGCGCACCAGGGCGTCGCCCGGCAAGTCCGGCCCGGTCTGCTCGACCACGACCGGCAGCAGGTCCAGGCCGCTGGCGTGGGCGAGCTCGGCCGGATCGGTATTCTGCACGATCGCATTCGGCTTGAGCGGCGCCGGGGTCCCCAGCTGCATCACGTGCGCCAGCTGCCCCACCGCCCTGCCCTCGATCGTGACGCGGCCCGCGGGCGTGGTGTAGGGCGGCAGCCGGTCGTGCTCGGCCGTATTGCGCGGCAGCCAACCGCGCGCGACCAGCACGAAGCGCTTCGATCCCGCTATTTTAAACGGCATCAGCAAAACGAATCCGCTGCGGCCTTCGAGCGGCCGGTTGTCGAGGAACACGGGCCAGTTGGGGACGAATTCCCCCGTCACAATGACACGGTGGAATTCCAGGCGTGCCGGATCGACGCCGCTGCCGTCGAGCGCCAGCGGCGGCGCCGCCATGCCCTGCTCGAGCCTGGCCTGGAGCAGCGTCTTCTCGGCCGCGCGCCGGGTTTGCCAGTTACCCAGCCCGATCCCGAGCAGCACGAGGATGAGTGTGGCAAGGAACGGGACAGTCCTGAAACGGAAGCGAAGTCGCATACAATGTCACTATTCCATATCGGGGCTAGTCATGAAGATCGTCGTCGCCATTGCGTTCGTGCTCATCCTCGGCAGCCTGGCCTCCGCTCTGTTCTTCCTGATGCGCGACAAGGGCCGCAGCAACCGCACCGTGCAGGCGCTGGCGATGCGGGTCGGGCTGTCGATCACGCTGTTCCTGCTCGTACTGTTTTCGTACAAGATGGGGTGGATACAGCCGACCGGCTTACGCTAAAACGTCGTCCCCGCAGAGGCGGGGACCCAAGTTTGCTGGCGTTTCGATAACTCATGCAAAAATTGGATCCCCGCCTTCGCGGGGACGACGTACCAGCGCTGCTATCCTGTATTCCTTACAGCCAGTACACAACCACGTACAGCCCCAGCCACACCACGTCCACGAAGTGCCAGTACCAGGCCGCGCCTTCGAAGGCGAAGTGGTGTTCCGGCGTGAAGTGCCCCTTCAGCACGCGGTACAGCACCACCGACAGCATGATCGCACCCATGGTCACGTGGAAGCCGTGGAAGCCGGTCAGCATGAAGAAGGTCGAACCGTAGATGCCCGAGGTGAGCTTCAGGTTCAGCTCGGTGTAGGCGTGGTGGTATTCGTAGGCCTGGAAGCCCATGAAGACGGCGCCCAGCAGGATGGTGCAGAACAGCCAGAATGCGGTCTTGCTGCGGTGCCCGGCGCGCAGGGCGTGGTGGGCGATGGTGAGCGTCACGCCCGAGGTCAGCAGCAGCGCGGTATTGATGGTCGGGATCGGGAACGGGCCCATCGTATTGAAGGACTCGACGGTGCCGGCCGGGCCGACGCTGCCCCAGTGGCCGGCGAAGTCGGGCCAGATGACCTTGTGGTCGAGATCGGACAGCCACGGCATGGAGATCGAACGCGCATAGAACAGCGCGCCGAAGAAAGCGCCGAAGAACATGACTTCCGAGAAGATAAACCAGCTCATCGACCAGCGGTAGGACGAGTCGATGCGCGCGCTGTACTTGCCCGATTCCGATTCGCCGATCGCGTCGCCGAACCAGAAATACAGGACCACGAGCATGGCCAGGATGCCGGCGACGCACACGCCCGGGCCCCAGGATGCGGAATTGACCCAGCCGGCTGCCCCGACCATCGTGACGAGCATCGATATGCCCCCAGCCATCGGCCACCGCGAGGGGCCGGGGACGAAATAGTACGGCGCATTGTGTGGCGAACTCATTCTCATCTCCTCAAACGAACTTTTGATTTGTCGAATTCTTGCTCTGCTCTACTCTTTATTTCGCGACCGCCAAGCGCACCACGAACATCAGGATGCCGATGAAGATCGCCACCCCGATCAGTGCGCCGATGATGACGTGGATCGGGTTCAGGTTGGCGGCGTCGTGCTCGTAGTCCTTGCGCTTGCGCACCCCGAAGAAGGACCAGAAGACGGCCTTCATGGTGGCGCCGAAGTTCATCTTTACTTCGCTGGCCTTCCTTGGTTCATTCATTTTTTGCCACCGCCCCGCCAATTTCGAAGAAGGTGTATGACAGCGTGATGTTCTTCACCTCGCGCGGCAGGGCCGGATCGATGAAGAACACCACCGGCATCTGGCGCGCCTCGTTCGGACCCAGCACCTGCTCCTTGAAGCAGAAGCACTCGACCTTCTTGAAGTGCGGGGTGGCCGACTGCGGCGCATAGCTCGGGATGGCCTGCGCCTTCACGGTACGCGCCTGGGTGTTGACGACCTCGTAGATCACGGTCGCCATCTCGCCCGGATGCACGTCGATGCTGCGCTGGGTCGGACGGAAGCGCCAGGGTCCCTGCGCATTGCCGTCCAGCTCCACCGTGATGGTGCGCGCCAGGTCGACCTGGGTGTTGGCGGGCCGCTCCACCGTGCCGTCCTTCTGGGTCAGCACGTTAATGCCGAGCACCTCGCAGACCTGGCGGTAGACCGGCACCAGCGCGTAGCCGAAGCCGAACATCACGCAGGCCACCACCACCAGCTTGACGAAGGTGCTGCGGTTCAGCGCCAGGCGGCCGCTTTGCTCGGTCCTGCGTTCGGCGCTCATCTCAGCCCAGCCAGAGGCGCTTGACGAACAGCAGCACGAAGAAAAACAGGGCCAGGCCGCCCACCCACAGGGCCGTGCGCAGGTTCTTCCTGCGCATTTCCTCGGCGTGCCTGCCGCGTTCCTTGGCTTGGTCAGCCATGATCATCTCACTTCACCAGCGGCGGGGTCTCGAAGGTGTGGAACGGCGCCGGGCTCGGCACGGTCCACTCCAGCCCTTCGGCGCCTTCCCATGGCTTGGCTTCCGCCTTCTGGCCGCCGCGGATGGTCGGCAGCACCACGAAGAACAGGAAGTAGACCTGGCTCAGGCCGAAGCCGAAAGCGCCGATCGACACGATCTGGTTGAAGTCGGTGAACTGCACGGCGTAGTCGGCGTAGCGGCGCGGCATGCCGGCCAGGCCCAGGAAGTGCATCGGGAAGAAGGTCACGTTGAACGTGATCAGGGACAGCCAGAAGTGCATCTTGCCGCGGAATTCCGGATACATGTGGCCGGTCCATTTCGGGGCCCAGTAGTAGAAGCCGGCGAACAGGGCGAACAGCGAGCCGGCCACCAGCACGTAGTGGAAATGCGCCACCACGTAATAGGTGTCCTGCACCTGGATGTCGATCGGGGTCACGGCCAGGATCAGGCCGGTGAAGCCGCCCATCGTGAACACGAAGATGAAGCCGACCGCGAACAGCATCGGCGTTTCGAAGGTCATCGAGCCCTTCCACATGGTGGCGACCCAGTTGAACACCTTCACGCCGGTCGGCACCGCGATCAGCATGGTGGCGTACATGAAGAACAGCTGGCTGGTCACCGGCATGCCGGTGGTGAACATGTGGTGGGCCCAGACGATGAAGGACAGGATCGCGATCGAGGCGGTCGCGTACACCATCGAGGCATAGCCGAACAGCGGCTTGCGGGCGAAGGCCGGGATGATCTGCGAGACGATGCCGAAGGCCGGCAGGATCATGATGTAGACCTCGGGGTGGCCGAAGAACCAGAAGATGTGCTGGTACATGACCGGGTCGCCGCCGCCGGCCGCGTTGAAGAACGAGGTGCCGAAGTGGCGGTCGGTCAGGGTCATGGTGATGGCGCCCGCCAGCACCGGCATCACGGCGATCAGCAGGTAGGCGGTGATCAGCCAGGTCCAGCAGAACATCGGCATCTTCATCAGGGTCATGCCGGGCGCGCGCATGTTCAGGATGGTGACGATGATGTTGATGGAGCCCATGATCGACGAGGCGCCCATGATGTGCAGGGCGAAGATCGCCATGTCCATGCCCGGTCCCATCTGGGTCGACAGCGGCGCGTACAGGGTCCAGCCGGCGGCGGTGGCGCCGCCCGGCACGAAGAAGGAGCTGGCCAGCAGGATGGCGGCCGGCGGCAGCAGCCAGAACGAGAAGTTGTTCATGCGCGCGAACGCCATGTCGGAGGCGCCCACCTGCAGCGGGATCATCCAGTTGGCGAAGCCGACGAAGGCCGGCATGATCGCGCCGAACACCATCACGATGCCGTGCATGGTGGTCAGCTGGTTGAAGAACTCGGGGCGGAAGAACTGCAGGCCGGGCTGGAACAGCTCGGTGCGGATCATCAGCGCCAGCACGCCGCCCGAGAGCAGCATGGTGAACGAGAACCACAGGTACAGGGTGCCGATGTCCTTGTGGTTGGTGGCGAACAGCCAGCGGCGCAGGCCGGTCGGGTGATCGTGGGCGTGATCGTGCGCATGGTCGTGCGCTTGGTCATGGTCGTGTGCGTGATCGATGGTGGAACTCATGGCAGTGTCTCCGAATCCAAACGCTTATTTGCCGCGGGCGGCCAGGACTTCCGACGGCTGGACGATATTCTCGCCGGCCTTGTTGGTCCAATTATTACGGGTATAGGTGATCACGGACGCGATGTCGGAATCCGACAGCTGCTTCCATGCCGGCATGGCGCTCGGATACTTGCCGCTGTGCTTACCGTTCAGCAGCACGTTGATCTGGTCGGCCTTCGGACCCAGCACGACCGGCGAACCGACCAGCGCGGCGAAGGCGTTCGGCACGCCTTGGCCGCTGGCCTGGTGGCAGGCCACGCAGTTGGCGGCGTAGACCTTCTCGCCCTTGGTCTTCAGTTCGTCGATGGTCCAGACCTTGTTCGGATCGTCGGCCAGGGCCGCCATTTCCTTTTTCTTGGCGTTGACCCAGGCGGAATAGTCTTCGGCGGAGACGACCTTCACGACGATCGGCATGAAGGCGTGTTCCTTGCCGCACAGCTCGACGCAGTTGCCGCGGTAGGTGCCGACCTTCTCGGCCTTGAACCAGGTGTCGCGCACGAAGCCCGGAATGGCGTCCTGCTTGACGGCGAAGGCCGGGATGGTCCAGGAGTGGATCACGTCGTTGGCGGTCAGCACCAGGCGAACCTTCTTGTTCACCGGCACGACCATTTCGTTGTCGACTTCGAGCAGGTAGTTCTCGGTGCGCGCGGTGGTCGGCGCCACGCCCGGCTCGCCGACGGCGCTGCGCGGGGTGGCCAGGTTCGACAGGAAGGCGATGCCCTCGCCCTCGCCCTTCAGGTAGTCATAGCCCCATTTCCACTGCATGCCGGTGACCTTGATGGTCAGGTCCGGGTTCGAGGTGTCCTTCATGGCGACGACCGCGTGGGTGGCCGGCAGCGCCATGCCGATCACGATCAGGAAGGGAATGACCGTCCAGGCGATCTCGACGGCCGTGGATTCGTGGAAGGTTGCCGGCTTGTGGCCGAGCGATTTGCGGTGCTTGAACACCGAATAGAACATGACGCCGAACACGCCGAGGAAGATGACCAGGCAGACCACCATCATCCAGTTGTGCAGGCTGTAGATATAGTCGCCGATCCCCGTTACCGGAGGCTGCATGCCGAACTGGTGCTCCACCGGCCGACCGGTAATGTCAGGCTCCGGCCGCGCCAGGGCCGGAATGCTGGCCGCTACCGCGAGACCGAACATCGCCGCTTTTAATCGCTGTGCATAAGTCATGTTGTCCCCAACCACCCAAAAAAAATGAATTTTCTTAAAGAGGCCGGCACTCCATGAACGAACTGCCGCCGCTCCGAAATCCTTCCTGCAAACATCGACCATCAAGGGCCACGAGACCTCGATGAATCTGCTTGCTCGGGCCCCGCTACCGCGCAAGACGGTTTTCCGGAGCCTTTGGTGTTGCTGCAACCAGTTCGACTTCACGCTGTTTTTACTGAAGTTTTTAGCGTGATGACTGCTCAAGTCGAAAAAAGTGTCATTGATTATACTGAAATCGCTAATTTTTATTCAAGGAAAATTACCTCACCGGCATGGATGTTGCATGATGCACTGCGACACGACCGCCATACCGATCACCGCTCAGCGCGGACGCGGCGGCTGCGGCCTCGGCTGGAAGCGCACGATCGCCTCGCCCGCCGCCGTGACCTTCGGCGCCGGCCGGAATGCGTGGCCGTAGATGACCTCGAAGCTCAGGCCGAGCTTGCCGTCCGGGCGGCGCTGGCTTTCCAGCGCATCCAGCATGCGCTGCCAGGCCGCGCGTCCGACCAGGCCGCGGCGCCGGGTGGCCAGCGGGTTGCCGCCGAAGGCGCGAACGTCGGCCAGCAAGGCCTGCGCGGTGTCGTAGGTGACCGTGATCTGTTCCATGTCCATGACCGGCGTGGTGAAGCCTGCCTCCACCAGCTGGTCGCCGAAATCGTGCATGTCGACGAAGGGCAGCGTGTGCGGGGTTTCGTCCATCGCCGCAAAGGCGTTGCGCAGCTCGCGGAAGGTGTCCGGGCCGAAGTTCGAGAACATCAGCAGGCCCTCCACGCGCAGCACGCGCCGCCATTCCGCGAACACGCGATCCGGCTGCGGATGCCAGTGCAATGCCAGGTTCGACCATACGAGGTCGAGCGAGTTCGGCCCCAGCGGCAGTTGCCCGAAGTCGGCGCACACCAGATCGATGCCGCTCTTGGCCGGCAGCAAACGGCTGAGGAAAGAGCGCGGCGCCTGGGCGGCGTTGCCGGCCGCAAGCAGCATCGCCGGCACCGCGTCCATGCCGATCACCTGGGCGGCCGGATAGGCTTTCTGCAGCTGGGCCAGGTCGGCGCCGGCGCCGCAGCCGGCATCCAGCACGTGCTGCGGAGAATTTTTCACCAGCGACAGGCGCTCGAACATGCGGCCGGCGATTTCGCGGCGCAGGAAATCCGACGATGCCACCCGGCGCGGGTCGGCGAACAGCTGCTTGATGCGTGCCGGGTCGATCGGCGCACTCATTTTGGAAGGGGATTGGGGCGAAGCCATGGTCAACTGCGGTCAAATGGGGACAATGGCGGGAGTGTACATGATGCCACCCGAACCGATCGGAAGCCCATGCCAAAACGCCACCCTCCCTGGGCCCGCCGCTGGCCGCGCGCCCTTCTGCACCTGCTGTTGCCCTCGACCTGCGCGCTGTGCGGGGCCGGTTGCGAGGGCGTCGTGTGTGCGCCCTGCCGCGGTCATTTTTGCTTGCCAGCCACAAATCGCTGTGCACGCTGCGCGAACCCCTTGCCTGGAACAGGGTCGTCCCCGCCTGACAAGGAGCCGGACACCATCTGCGGCGTCTGCCTGTCCTATCCGCCTTCCTACGACGCCGCCGTCGTTGCCGTCGACTACGCCCCGCCCCTCGACCACCTGGTCCTGCAGCTGAAATTCAGCGCCCGCCTGCCGCTGGCGCCCTGGTTCGCGGACCTGCTGCGCGACGCCGTCCTGGCCCGCCCCGGCCTGCCGCTGCCCGACCTGCTGTGCCCGGTACCGCTGGGACCGTCCCGGTTGATCGAACGCGGCTTCAACCAGGCGCTTGAAATCGCCAGGCCGCTGGCCGGCGCGCTGGGCGTCGCCCTGCACCCGCGGCTGGCGTCGCGCCAGGTGGACACCCGCGCCCAGTCCGGCGTCTCGCCGCACGAGCGCGCGGAAAACATCCCCGGCGCTTTCGCCATCGAGGATCCGGACCTGGTGGAAGGACGCCACGTCGGCATCGTCGACGACGTCATGACCAGCGGCAGCACGCTGGAGGAACTGGCGGCCACCTTCAAACGCTTCGGCGCCGCGCGCGTGACCGGCCTGGTGGTCGCGCGCACGCCGCCGCGGGCCTGAAGCATTGCGTCGTTCAGGGGCCCGGCTTCGGATTGTCGGGCAGCGAAGGAATCGCGCGCAGGTACTCGTAGACGGCGTACAGGTCGCGGGTGGTCATCTTGCCGAACGTCGGCCACGGCATCACCTGCAGGATCTGGCCGGCCGGATCGTGCGGATTGTGGCCGGTACGCAAGGTCTGCACGAACTCGTCGCGCGTCAGGCCGGCCGGGCGTCCGGCGTTATCCGGGGTCAGGTTGGCGGCGGTGATGGCCGGGCCGAACATGCGCCCGCCCGACATGTACTGCTCGGCGTTGATGCGCTCGGGTTGGCCCTTGAACGGATCGCCGCCCGGCGAATAGCTGGGATGGGTGTGGCAATCGACGCAGCCGCTCGTGTTGACGATGTAGCTGCCCAGCCAGACCATGCCGCGCTGCTTGCCCTGCAGGTTCAGGACGACGCCGGGCGGGACGATCTCGCGGCCCCGCTGGACGCGGCTGTCGCCGTCGTCCAGCGAGGTTCCGGCATTCTTGCCGTTGCCGTTGCCGGGACCGGCATCGGCGAGCAGCGGCGCGGCGCTGGCCGCGGCCAGGACGATCGCCATCCAGAGATGGCGGCGGGAAAATCCGGATCCGTTCATGTTTCCTCCTTGTGTTGAAGTACACCGGTGGGCCGAAGACGAATCCATCCAGTATAGGCAGCACCCGTCAATACACCAGCTGAAATCCGCCCATCGATTCTGATAGGGCGACATTGCAACGGCACTGCCGATCTGCGCTATGCTCCCGCTTCGGACGGCGGGAAGCCGCCGTTGATCACTGCCAAGGAGAAGAATTTGTTTCACGTAGTACTGGTTGAGCCGGAAATCCCGCCGAACACCGGCAACGTCATCCGCCTGTGCGCCAACACCGGGGCGCAGCTGCACCTGATCGAGCCGCTGGGCTTTCCGCTGGATGACGCCAAGATGCGCCGCGCCGGCCTCGACTACCATGATTATGCGAGCATGAAAGTGCACAAGAACTGGGATGCGTTCCTGCTTGACGCGAAGCCGGACACCAGCCGCATGTTCGCCATGACCACCCACGGCTCCTCGCCCTTCGCCGACGCCGAGTTCAGGCCGGGCGACGTGTTCGTGTTCGGCGCCGAGTCGCGCGGCCTCGATCCGGCGCTGCGCGAATCCTTCCCGCCGGCGCAGCGCATCCGCCTGCCGATGATGCCGGGGAACCGCAGCCTGAACCTGTCGAACACGGTGGCGGTGGTGGTCTACGAGGCCTGGCGCCAGAACGCTTACGCGGGCGGCGCATGAAGCCCGGATGGCGGAGCTGTCAGATATACCAGCTATACCCGTCGCGGGTCGGCGGCTAGGATGAGAAACTTTCCACTCATCCAGTTCCTGCGATGCCCAAACTGCTTGCCCTCCTGCTGCTGACCGCCTCCGCCGCCGCCGGCGCCGCGGCCAGCGCCGCTTCCGGCGGCCCTGGCCCCTTTGTGTTTTCGAACGACCCCGGCCCCTGGCCGGTCGGCGTGCAGGTCAAGGCGCAATACGACACCACCCGGGTCTACCGCCCCGCCTTCGACATGGTGACCGGCCAGCCCGAAACCCACGAGCGGGCGCGGCCGATCCAGTCGATCACCTGGTATCCGGCCAGCGCCAAGGGCAAGCCGCTCACCTGGCGCGACTACATGGCGACCAGGGCGACCGAGGATGCGTTCTGGCTGACGCCTGCCGACGTGCAGCGCGCCGTCGAGGCCGACCTTGCCGGCAGCACCGCCGGGCTGGCGCCGGCCATCGCCAACAAGGTGCTGGCCCAGCCGATGTGGGCCAGCCGCGACGTTCCCCCCGCCGCCGGCAAGTTCCCGGTCGTGATCTATGCGCCCAGCCACAGTTCCGTGGCCGCCGAAAACGTCGATTTGTGCGAGTACCTGGCCAGCCACGGCTACATCGTGATCGCCAGCCGCTCGATGGGGCCGCGCAGCAAGACCATGACGACCGACCTCGAAGGCCTCGAGGCGCAGGCCGGCGACATCGCCTTCCTGATCGGCCAGGCCCACGCGATGCCGCAGGCCGACATGTCGCGCATCGCCGTGGCTGGCTTCAGCTGGGGCGGGCTGGCGAACGTGCTGGCGGCGGCGAAGGACGACCGCATCCGGGCGCTGGTAAGCCTGGACGGTTCGGTGCGCTACTGGCCCCAGTACGTCGACGGCGGCAAGGACGCCGCCAGGTATGCGGTGCCGGCGCGGCTGGCGGTGCCGATGCTGTTCGTCGGCCGCGAGCGCGACTCCACCGAAACCCTGGTGAAGGAAAAGAAGAAACTCGACTACAGCATGCTGAACCAGATGACGTATGCGGACATGACCATCGTGACCATGCGCCCGATGACGCACACGGACTTCGCGGCGGTCTCCCAGCACTTTGCGAACGACGCGCACTTCGGCGAGTACTCGCGCGACGAAGTGTCGATGGCCTACAGCTGGACCGCGCGCTACGTCGAGCGCTTCCTCGACGCCTACCTGAAAAATGACGCGCAGGCGATGGCCTTCCTGGACAACAAGCCCTCGGCCAACCGGGCGCCGGCCCACATGCTGGCGGTCGAACGGCGCAAGGGTGCGGGCATCCCGCCGACGAAAGAGGCATTCGTGCGCACGCTGCAGTCGGGCGGCTACGAGCACGCGCAAGAGGTCTATGACCGGATGCACGCCGCCAATCCGGATTTCACCCTGGAGCCGATATGGCTGAACGTGTACGGCTACGAGCTGCTGCGCAGCGGCCGCAAGAAGGAGGCGGTGCCGATCTTCCGTCTCGGCACCAAGCTGGAGCCAACATGGGGCGACATCGCCGACAGCCTGGCCGAAGCCTACGAGGCGGTCGGTGAACGCCAGCTGGCGATCGACGAATACCGCCGCGCGCTGTCGATCGATCCGGCGATCGGCCACGCGATCGAGCGCCTGAAGGCATTGGGAGGGGCTCCGGCGGCGAAGGCTGTCGGCGGCTGAAGCTTATCCGCCATACTTTCGGATCTTCGCCACCAGCCTGGTGGTCGAGCGGTCGTGCGCGAAGTCGATCGCGACCGCCTTGCCGCCCTGCGCGATGACTTCCTTCCCTTCCGGGATCTCGGTCATGACGTAGTCGCCGCCCTTGGCGTAGATGTCGGGGCGGGCTTCCCGCACCACCTCCAGGGCGGTGTCCTCGTCGAACTCGACCACCAGGCTGACCGACTCCAGCGCGGCCAGCACGGCCATGCGGTCCTCCATGGTGTTGAGCGGGCGGTCGTCGCCCTTGCCCAGGCGTTTCACGGAGGCGTCGGTGTTGACGGCAACGACCAGCGAGGCGCCCAGTTCGCGGGCCTGGGCCAGGTAGGTGACGTGGCCGCGGTGCAGGATGTCGAACACGCCGTTGGTCAGGACGACCGGTTTCGGCAGTTGGGCGACGCGCTGCTGCAGCTCGGCGCGGGTGGTGAGTTTGGTTTCGAAGGTAGGCATGGGTATGGGTACTTGGGTCCCCGCCTTCGCGAGGACGACGTTGCATCTTATCAGGCCGCGCCCGGCGCGCTTTCTTCCGGTTCTTCTTCCGGCATCATCGACAGCTCGGCCGGCTTGCTCGCGCCGTCGCCGGCCGGCGCGCGGCGTTCGCCGGACAGCTTGATCTGCAGGCGCAGGCCGTTGGCCGAGTCAGCGTTGCGGATCGCCTCGTCGTAGCCGATATGGCCGGCGTTGTAGAGCTCGTACAGCGCCTGGTCGAAGGTGCACATGCCCAGCTCGCGCGACTTGTGCATGATTTCCTTGATGCCGTGAAAGTTCCCCTTCAGGATCATCTCGCTGATGGTCGGCGTGTTCAGCAGGATCTCGATCGCCGCCTTGCGGCCCTTGCCATCCTCGGTGCGGATCAGGCGCTGCGAGACGATCGCGCGCAGGTTGGCGGACAGGTCCATCAGCAGCTGCGGCCTTCTCTCTTCCGGGAAGAAGTTGATGATCCGGTCCATGGTCTGGTTGGCATTGTTCGCGTGCAGCGTGCCCAGGCACAGGTGGCCGGTCTCGGCGAAGGCGATCGCGTGCTCCATCGTTTCGGTGTCGCGGATCTCGCCGATCAGGATCACGTCCGGTGCCTGGCGCAGCGTGTTCTTGAGGGCGTTGTGCCAGGAGTGGGTATCGACCCCGACCTCGCGGTGCGTCACCAGGCAGTTCTTGTTCTTGTGGACGTATTCGACCGGGTCCTCGACCGTGATGATATGGCCGGCCGAGTTGGCGTTGCGGTAATCGATCATGGCCGCCAGCGTGGTCGACTTGCCCGAGCCGGTGCCACCGACGACCAGCACCAGGCCGCGCTTGGTCATCACGACCTCCTTCAGCACCTCCGGCAGGTCGAGCTTCTCGAAGTTCGGGATCTCGGAGGCGATCGTGCGCACCACCATGCCGACGCTCTGCTGCTGCACGAAGACGTTGACGCGGAAGCGGCATACGTTCGGCAGCGAGATCGCGAAGTTGCATTCCATCTCGGCCTCGAACTCGGCACGCTGGCGCTCGTTCATCAGCGACAGGGCCAGCGCGCGCGTCACCTCGCCCGTCAGGCGCTGGCTGCTGAGCGGCTTCATGGCGCCCTGGTGCTTCATGCTGGGCGGGAAATCCGCGGAAATGAAGAGGTCGGAGCCGCCCTGCTGCTGCATGACGGTCAGCAGCTTGTGCGTGTACGCCTGGGCTTCCGCCGGGCCGAAGGTGGAGGACATGGTGGCCTTTTTGTTAACACAGGGCAACATTGCCCGGCGCGCCCATTATATCGGCAGCTTTATCGGTAAAATAGTGCTCAACATCTCAAGCGTGCCGCACTGTTGTAATCTCGAAGCCCATGACCCTGACCGAACTCAAATACATTGTGGCCGTCGCGCGCGCCAGGCATTTCGGCCATGCCGCCGAGGCTTGCTTCGTTGCACAGCCGACCTTGTCTGTCGCCATCAAGAAGCTCGAGGATGAGCTGGGCGTGACGCTGTTCGAACGCGGCGGCTCGGAAGTCTCGGTGACGCCGCTGGGCGCGCAGATCGTGGCCCAGGCCGAGCGCGTGCTGGAACAGACGGCCGCGATCAAGGAACTGGCCAAGCAGAACAAGGATCCGCTGTCGGGTCCGCTGCGCCTGGGCGTGATCTATACGATCGGCCCTTACCTGCTGCCGCCGCTGGTGAAAAACCTGATCGAGCACGTGCCGCAGATGCCGCTGGTGCTGCAGGAGAACTTTACCGTCAAGCTGCTCGACCTGCTGCGCCAGGGCGAGCTGGACGCCGCCATCATGGCCCTGCCGCTGCCCGAACACGGGATGGCGGTGCAGCCGCTGTACGACGAGCCCTTCGTCGTGGCGATGCCGAAGAACCATCCGTGGGCGACGCGCAAGGACATCTCCGCCGAAGACCTCAAAAGCGAAACCATGCTGCTGCTGGGCGCCGGCCACTGCTTCCGCGACCAGGTGCTGGAAGTCTGCCCGGAGATGGCGCGCTTCTCATCGTCGCCGAGCGCCGGCAACGGCATGCAGCGCACCTTCGAAGGCTCCTCGCTCGAGACGATCCGCCACATGGTCGCCAGCGGCATCGGCCTGACCGTGCTGCCGCGCGCCTCGGTGCCGGACATGAAGGACCCGCACGGCATGCTGAGCTTCGTGCCGTTCCAGGACCCGGCGCCGTCGCGCCGCGTGGTGATCGTCTGGCGCAAGAGCTTTACCCGGCGCGCCGCGATCGACGCCGTGGTGAATGCGGTGGCCGATTGCCGGCTGCCGGGCGTGGAGATGCTCAGCCTCCAGGCCGCAGCCTGAGGCCGGCCGGAATCGGCGGCTGGATCGGCGCCTGGTTCGGCGCCTGGACCGCGGTATCGGCCGCGCCGGACGGCAGCACGGTGGCCAGCGAACATGCCTCGGGAGGACGATTCGCGGCGACGGATTCCAGCAATTCGGCGCCGCGGTGCGGCAGGGCGCGGGTCGCCACGCAGCGCACCGGCTCCCAGGTCGTGCCGGCCTGCCTGAATTCCACCGCCTTGAACTGGTGCGCCCGTCCGCCCTGCTCCAGCGCCACCAAGGCCTTGTCGCCGCTCACCAGGCCAAGTACGAAGCGGCGCACCGGCGGCATTCCGGCGCTCCACACATCGCTCGAATTGAAGTTTTCGCCGCGGTCGGCAATCCCGCCGTCGTGTGGCGACAGGCCGACGCCGAGCAGCACCTGGACCCCGGCCGGCAACTCGCGCAGCGACTGCGCTTCGGTCCAATCGCCCCGGCTGCGATCCGCATTGGCGTCCGCATCGGCCAGCGCACAGCAGCCGATCCCGATGCCGGCCGCTACTACGATACTTGCGAACTGCATGCATGTCTCCTCATGGTTTTATCGTCGAAAGCCGGCATCGTAGCCCGGCCGGGTTAGTCATACTTTGTGCATAGTCGATGGTGCGCCATGAACAGGCTAAAATCCTGACCTTGCAGATTTTCAATGAAAAATACCCGATGAACAAGCTGGCGCTCTATTTCCGTCTGATCCGTGCCGACAAACCGATCGGCATCCTGCTGCTGCTGTGGCCTACCCTGTGGGCCTTATGGATGGCCACCAAGGGACGGCCCGACCCGATGCTGGTGCTGATCTTCGTGCTCGGCACCGCCCTGATGCGCTCGGCAGGCTGCGCGATCAACGACTATGCCGACCGCGACTTCGACCGCCACGTCAAGCGCACCGTCGACCGCCCGCTGACCAGCGGCCGCATCAAGGGCTGGGAAGCGCTGATGGTGGCGGCGCTGCTGGCGGTCGTGTCCTTCCTGCTGATCCTGCCGCTGAACGCGCTCACCAAGGAGCTGTCGGTGGTGGCCGTGATCGTGGCCGGCACCTACCCGTATTTCAAGCGTTTCTTCGCCATTCCCCAGGCCTATCTCGGGATCGCATTCGGCTTCGGCATCCCGATGTCCTTCGCCGCCGTACAGGGCCAGGTTCCGGCGCTGGCCTGGTGGCTGCTGGTGGCGAACGTGTTCTGGGCCGTGGCCTACGACACCGAGTACGCGATGGTCGACCGCGACGACGACCTCAAGATCGGCATCCGCACCTCGGCGATCACCTTCGGCAGATACGATGTATTCGCCGTCATGCTGTGCTACGCGGTGGCGCTGGGCATCGACCTGGTGTGCGGCTGGATGCTGGGCCTGCGCTGGTGGTTCGTGGCCGGCGTGCTGGTGGCGGCCGCGATGGCGCTGTACCACTACACCCTGATCCGCGGACGCGACCGCATGCGCTGCTTTGCGGCCTTCCGACACAACAACTGGTTGGGTGCCGCACTGTTCGCAGGTGTCGCGCTAGACTATGCATTCGGTTAATATTGTCCGTAATACACAACCCAACATCGACGAGGTTTACCCATGATGGAAAAAATCCCGACCCAGACCGGCGCCCGCGACCAGCTGCTGTCCGACCTGAAAACCGTCATCCAGGACGCCGAAGCGTGGCTGCGCCACAGCGGTTCGCTGACCGGCGACGAACTGAAGGCGGCCAAGGCCAAGTTCGAGCGCACCATCGTCAAGGCCAAGGACGACATCATCCGCCTGGAAGAAGCCGTGGTCGAGAAGACCAAGATTGCCGCCAAGGCGACCGACGAGTACGTCCAGGAAAATCCGTGGAAGTCGGTCGGCATCGGCGCTGCCGTCGGGGTCGTGATCGGCATGCTGATCGCCCGTAAGTAATGGCATTGTTTGCGACGGCAGGCCGTATCGCGTCGACCCTGGTGGCCATGGTCGGCACGCGGCTGGAACTGGCCGCCGTCGAATTCCAGGAAGACGCGCGCCGCCTGCTCGGCTACCTCGCGTGGTCGATGCTGGCGGTGTTCCTGGCCGCCGGCGCCGTCATGCTGGTGGCGCTGTTCGTGATCCTGCTGTTCTGGGACACTTACCGCCTGCAGGCCGTGGCCGCGATGGCCGCCGTACTGGGACTTGGCGCGTTTCTCATCGTGTCGAGCGTGCGGTCCAGGCTCAACGCCCAGACGCCCCTGTTCGCGACCACCCTGGCCGAGCTGCGCAAGGACATCGCGTACGTGCGCCATGCGGCTGCCGGCGCCAACGCGGGGGAAATCGATGAATAAACCATCGCTGGCCGCGCGCCGCGCGGAACTCATCGAGCGCTGCGCCGAGCAGCGTACCGGGCTGGGCTACGAACTGCAGTCGCTGCGGCCGTCGAATGCGCTCGGCCATCCGCTTGCCGGCTACGTCGCCGGGCACAAGAAGATGGTGCTGGGCGCGCTCGGCGCGACGCTGGCGCTGGCGCTGGTGCGGCGCAAACGCCTGCTGGCGGCGACCGGGTCCGCGATGTCGGCCTGGCGCATGGCGCAGGGAGCGCTGGCGCTGCTGGCGCGGCTTCGACCAAGGGCGCGGCAGTAAGCCTACTCGGGCGGACTCCCCTCGCGCATGATCTGTTTCAGTTGCTTGCGCAAGTCGGGGGTATCGGCATGCTTGTGCACGGCAACCGCATGCTGGGCCGCGGCTTCGATCAGCTCATCCTCGCGGTCGGCCGCTATCGTGATGCTGCATTTGACGTCGCTCGGGAACTCGCGACAGTCGATGTATTTGCGTGTCATGACGACCTCCTGACAGAACTACCAAGCACAGTATAGGCCGGGCCTCCGCCACATCAAGCGGAGACAGCGCTTGGCAACACGCATCGGCCTGGCCGCGGCTTGGCCAAACGGTCGAATCGATGGGCTGAGTGGTATCCGGTTGTTTAGTACATGTGTACTAGGAATATGGACGGGACGCTGATGGCGGCACGCTTGAGCTACTTCTACACTGCGTTTGACTCAAATCAAACAACGTTAATGAAATGCGGCTCTTCCTTTTTTTCCTGGTGCTTGCAGTACTCTCGGGATGCGACAAGCCCTCATCCGGGCTGAGCGCCGCTCCAGCCTCGGCCGCGCCGGCCGCCGGCCGGGCTGCCCAGACGCAGGCAGCGCAGGAAGGGATGTCCCTGGCGGGCTTCATTGACGCCTGGTCCCTGCGCCAGGCCGGCACCGGCAAGCACGCGGAGCAGGAAAGCCCGCCGGACGCCGAGCAGCAGATGCAGGACCGGATTGCCAGGTTCAGGGCGGCGCATCCGCGCAAGCACAGCGATACCGACAGCGCCGCCGCCAGGTCCGCGGCCCGTCCCGGCGACCTCGCCGGCCTGCGCGCAGGCGACAAGGCAGCCCTCCCGACCACCACCGCGCCGCTGCAGGCGGCAGCTGCCATCGACCCCGCGGTCCAGGCCCTGCGCCAGGAACAGATGGCGGAGCGTATCCAGCAATTCAGGGCTGCCCGCCAGCTCCAGCTCGCCCAATCGGGCATGGACACGAATTTGCCGGCCGCCGCGCGGCCGGGGCCCCACCCATGACGGGCATTCCGCCCTTTACCAACCACCAGATGGGAGAGAACCACATGAAAATTGCACGTATCGCCGTTGCCGCCGCCCTGTTCTCCGCTGCCGCCTTCGCCAACGCCGATGTCAGCTTCGATCCCCTTACCGGCAGCGGTTTCGTCGGCAAGGGCGACGTCCAGCTGGCGTTCGGCTGGAACAATGCCCAGTTGCAAACCAACGCCTCCGGCCTGAGCTTTTCCTACCAGGTGCGCCAGGACTATGTTGCCGTATGCACCTGGACCACCGGCGAAGGCACCAAGGGCGAACATACGCATACCGTCACCCATACCTTGAAGTACAAGCTGGGCGCCTCGATCAACTACGCTCCCCGGGTCATGAACCAGATCACCGGCTTCATCCTGAAAGGCATCGGCACCGAAACCTCGATCGGTACCGTACCCGTGGTGGGCGGCCCCTGCCCCGGCAACCAGGGCACCGGTGGGACCTGGAGCTCGGTCACGACCTCGGGCACCGGCGTCGACGGATTGTTCGTGAGCTACGGCGGTACCGAAGTCCGGCTGAACTGGCCGGCCCTGCCGCAGTAAGAGCCCGGCCGCGGGACGTGGGCGCAAGCGCGCGCCGTCCCGCCCGCTGTCCGAACGTGAATAGAAACCGACATTCTTTATTTTCTTGCAATTTTTAACACTCTTCGATAGATTGGATCTTCGCTCGCATTTTCCGGCACGCCGACGCTTCGATCCCTATGCTATTTTCCTCGCCTGCTCATTCGGGTATCTCCGGACTGTCGTTCGAAACGAGCCCGTCGCTGATCGCAGGAGTGCGCGTGGCCTTGGCCAGTACCGTCCTGCTCGCCTACCTGATCGACATCCCCGGCCAGGTCGAGTCCAGTCACCTGACCTGGGCCGCGATTGCCGCCTACCTGCTGTACAGCCTGGGCCTGTATGCCTTTCCCGATGCACTGCACGCCTTCAGCGCGCGGCCCTGGCAGCACTGGCTGGACCTGGCCTGGTACGGACTGCTCACCGCCCTCACCGATCCGGCCACCAGCGGCATCTTCCTGTTCTACGTGTTCGCCATCCTCGTGGCATCGTTCAGGCAAGGCAGCGTTGCCGGCATCTGCATCACCTTCGGCAGCGCCGGGGTCTATCTCGGGGTCGTGTTCATGCTGTCGCGCCAGCATGCCGGGGTCGAATGGTCGGCCCTGTTGCTGCGCAGTTTCTTCCTGGTCAGCCTGGGCATCATGATCTCGCTGTGGGGCGGCTCCGAGCTCTCGCTCAAGAAGCGCCTGGCGCTGCTACGCGAAATCAACAGCTTGTCGAATCCGCGTTTTGGTGTCGACCATGTGCTCGATGCGACCATGGAAAAACTGCGGCTGTTTTTCGAGGCCGATGCCTGCGTGCTGCTGGCCTACGATACCGATACCGAGCGCTACACACTGCGCGAATCGAACGCGGCCCGGCCCGGCGGCATCCCGGCACCGATTCCCGCCGAGCTGGCGCGCTCGCTGTCGCCGTTCGGCTCCCATGAGGCGGTCTGTTTCTCCGCCATCGACAGCCTCGATCGCGGACAGCGCCGGCCGACCCGCGTGACCGACCTCGCCGACGGCCACTGGACGAATGCCCCCTCCGATCTCGGCCAGGGCGTGGCCGACATCCTGAATGCCGGCGCATTCATGAGCGTTCCCCTGCAAGCCGGCCGGGATGGCGGACGGCTGTATCTGACCTCGAACGGGCTGCGGTTCCGGGACAGCGACGCCAGCTTCCTGGCGCAAGCGGTGGAACAAGCGTTCCGCCTGATCGAGCACGTGAAGATCCTCGACCGCATGGCGTCGGTCGCGGCGGCGGTCGAGCGGCGCCGTATCGTCACCGACCTGCACGATAGCGCGATCCAGCCGTATATTGGCCTGAAGATGGGACTGGAGGCGCTCAGGGAGCAGGCGAATCCGGCGAATCCGCTCACGACGCCCATCGACAGGCTGCTGGCGATGACGTCCTCGGTCATCAAGGACCTGCGCAACTTCGTGCACGACATCGAACAGCAGCATGTGGCCTCCGCCGATGCCCTCGCGTCCGGCATCCAGGAGCGTGCCAGGCGCTTCCGCGACCACTTCGGCATGCACGTCGAGGTGGAGATCCGGGAGCCGTTGGCGGTCAGCGACCGGCTGGCGGCCGAGATCCTCCAGCTCGTCAACGAAGGCCTGAGCAATGTGCGCAAGCATACGCGCGCAAGCCGCTGCCGCATCCTGCTCGCCAGCCACGAAAACATGCTGGAGCTGCGCATCGAAAATCCCTGCGACGCGGGCGAGCCGCCGCGCTTCGAACCGCGCTCGCTAACGACCCGTACGCGCGCACTCGGGGGCCATGTCGCGGTCGACACCCGGGATCGCCACTCGGTGGTCCACATCACGATTCCCACATGAGCGGCACCCATCCATGAGCCAACTTCCGATCCGCGTGCTAGTGGTCGATGACCATCAAACCGTACTGTGGGGACTGCAGCAGCTGATCGACAGCCGCCAGCCGGAGATGGCGGTGGCCGGCACCGCGAGCGATCCGGCCGAGGCCCTGCGGCTGGCGCCGCAACTTAAACCGGACGTCATTCTCCTGGACATGGACCTGGGCATGAGCGACGCCAACCAGCTCATTCCCGAGCTGCTGGCGTGCTGCGACGCCAAGATCCTGATCCTGACGGGCGTGCGCGACGAAGCAAGGACCGACGAAGCCATCCTCCGGGGCGCGCGTGGCATCCTCAAGAAAGAAGTACCGGCCGCGATCGTGCTGCGAGCGATCGCCAGCGTCCACCGTGGCGAGCTATGGCTCGACCGCATCATGATCGGCAGGGTCCTCCAGCAGCAGCAGGAACGCGAACGCCAGCAGAGTGGCGAGAGAGCCCGCATCGCCGAACTCACGCCCAAGGAGCGCGAGATCGCCAGGATGGTCGCCGTCGAGTCAGGCGTCAGCAACAAGGAGCTGGCCAAGCTGCTGTTCATGAGCGAACACACCCTGCGCAATCACCTGTCGGCGATCTACCAGAAGCTCGGCGTCGGTAACCGTCTCCAGCTGTATGTGTATGCGGTCAAGCATGGCCTGGACCGCCCCGCGGCATATTGAACGGCCCGCCGCTCATCCGTCCCGGCCCAGTTCCTCGCCCAGCTCGCGTCCGCGCGCCGCCGCCGCCTTCATCGCCTCGACGATGGCCTGCTTCACGCCGGCCGCCTCCAGGCTGACGATGGCCGCGTGCGTGGTGCCGCCCTTCGAGGTCACGCGCTGGCGCAGCACCTCGACCGGCTCTCCGGACTGCGCCGCCAGCTGGGCCGCGCCCGTAAAGGTGGCGATCGCCAGTTCCCTGCCCTGCTCCTTCGACAAGCCCATCTCGAGGGCCGCCTGCTGCATCGCTTCGAGAAAGAAGAACACATAGGCCGGGCCGCTGCCCGACACCGCCGTCACCGGATCGATGGCGTCCTCGCTGTCCAGCCAGACGGTCTTGCCGACCGCGCGCAGGATGCTGTCGGCCGCCTCTTTCTGCGCCGCGCTCACCCCCGCCATCGCCACCATGCCGGTGATGCCCTGCCCGATCAGCGCCGGCGTGTTCGGCATGGTGCGCACGATGGCGCCGTAGCCGCCCAGCCAGCGCGACAGATCGGTGCCGCGGATGCCGGCGGCGATCGACAGCACCAGCGGCCGCGCCTCCAGTTGCGACTGCAGGCGCAGCGCCACGTCGCGCATCTGCTGGGGCTTCACGGCCAGCACGATCACGTCGCTGGCGGCGACGGCGGCGCCGATCTCGGGCGCGGTCGTCACGCCGTATTCCGTGCGCAGCCGTTCCAGCGCGTCCGCGTTCGGATCGACCACGTGGATGCTCGATGCTTGCGTGACCGTGCCGGCCAGGCCGGCGATGAGGGCGGTGGCCATGTTGCCGCCGCCGATGAAACTGATCTTCATGCTTTTCCTTTTCAAGCGCACAGCGCGCTATTCGTAATGGCGGGCGCCGAAAATGGCGCTGCCTACCCGCACAATGGTTGCGCCTTCCAGGATCGCCGCGTGCATGTCGCCGGACATGCCCATCGACAGCGTGTCCAGGTGGATGCCGGACTTGACGATGGCCTGGGCCAGCTCGCGCAGGCGCGCGAAGGGCACGCGCTGCAGCTCGGGGTCTTCCTGCGGCTCGGGGATGGCCATCAGGCCGCGCAGGCGCAGGTTCGGCAGCGCGGCCACCGCCTGCGCCAGGGCGGGCAGTTCTGCGGGCGGGATGCCGCTCTTGCTGGCTTCGCCGCTGATGTTCACCTGCAGGCAGATATTCAGCGGCCCCAGTGCGAAAGGACGCTGTTCGGACAGGCGCTGGGCGATCTTCAGCCGCTCGACCGTGTGCACCCAGTCGAAACTCGTTGCGATCGGACGCGTCTTGTTGGACTGGATCGGGCCGATGAAGTGCCATTCCAGCCGGGTATCCGGTAGCGCTTTTGCGACAGCCGCGATCTTGTCGATGCCTTCCTGCAGATAGTTCTCGCCGAACGCGCGCTGGCCTGCGCTGACCGCCTCCAGCACCGCCTCGGCAGGGAAAGTCTTCGATACCGCCAGCAGCTGGACGGTGGAACGGGGCCGCGATGCGGCCTCGCAGGCCCGCTGGATTGTCGCTTCGACAGCTTGCAAGTTCCCGGCGATTATGGACATAATGGTTTTCTACAGGAAATATTTTTCGGTTATACGGACCCGTGCTGATTATAAATGGACATCTCTGAACTCCTCGCCTTCTCGGTCAAAAACAAGGCCTCGGACCTGCACCTGTCGGCCGGCCTGCCGCCGATGATCCGCGTGCACGGCGACGTCCGCCGCATCAACCTGCCGCCGCTGGAGCACAAGGACGTGCACGGCATGATCTATGACATCATGAACGACGGCCAGCGCAAGCAGTACGAAGAGATGCTGGAGTGCGACTTCTCGTTCGCGATTCCGGGCCTGGCGCGCTTCCGCGTCAACGCCTTCAACCAGGAGCGCGGCGCCTCCGCCGTGATGCGGACCATCCCGTCCAAGATCCTGTCGCTGGAAGAACTGAACGCGCCGAAGATCTTCGCCGAGCTGGCCATGAAGCCGCGCGGCCTGGTGCTGGTGACCGGCCCGACCGGCTCGGGCAAGTCGACCACGCTGGCGGCGATGGTCAACCACCTGAACGAGAACGAGTACGGCCACATCCTGACGATCGAAGACCCGATCGAGTTCGTCCACGATTCGAAGAAGTGCCTGATCAACCAGCGCGAAGTCGGTCCGCACACGCTGTCCTTCAACAACGCGCTGCGCTCGGCGCTGCGCGAAGACCCGGACGCGATCCTGGTCGGCGAGCTGCGCGACCTGGAGACCATCCGCCTGGCGCTATCGGCCGCCGAGACCGGCCACCTGGTGTTCGGCACCCTGCACACCTCGTCGGCGGCCAAGACCATCGACCGTATCGTCGACGTCTTCCCGGCCGAAGAAAAGGAGATGGTGCGCGCGATGCTGTCGGAATCGCTGCAGGCCGTGATCTCGCAGACCCTGCTGAAGACCAAGGACGGCAGCGGCCGCGTGGCCGCGCACGAGATCATGATCGGCACCCCGGCAATCCGCAACCTGATCCGCGAAGCGAAGATCGCGCAGATGTATTCGTCGATCCAGACCGGCTCCAACGTCGGCATGCAGACCCTCGACCAGAACCTGACCGACCTGGTGCGCCGCAACGTGATTTCGTCCGCCGCGGCCCGCTCCGCCGCCAAGATTCCCGAAAACTTCCCGGGCTAAAGGACAACATGGAACGCGACCAAGCCTCCAAATTCATGTTCGACCTGCTGCGCCTGATGGTCAGCAAGGGCGGCTCCGACCTGTTCATCACGGCCGGCTTCCCGCCCGCGATCAAGATCGACGGCAGGATGACCCCGGTCTCGAACCAGGCCCTGGGCGGCGGTCACACGGCCGACCTGGCGCGCGCCATCATGAACGACAAGCAGGCCGCCGGCTTCGAGCTGTCGAAGGAAGCGAACTTCGCGATCAGCCCCGGCGACCTGGGACGCTTCCGCGTCTCGGCCTTCATGCAGATGGGCTGCGTGGGCATGGTGCTGCGCGTGATCACGACCACCATCCCGAAGTTCGAGGACCTCGAACTGCCGGACGTGCTGAAGGACGTGATCATGGCCAAGCGCGGCCTGGTGATCATGGTCGGCGCCACCGGTTCCGGCAAGTCGACGACGATGGCGGCCATGGTCGGCTACCGCAACGAGAACAGCTACGGCCACATCATCACCATCGAAGACCCGGTCGAATTCGTCCACCCGCACCGCAACTGCGTGATCACCCAGCGCGAGGTGGGGGTCGACACCGACAGCTTCGAAGCCGCGCTGAAGAACTCGCTGCGCCAGGCGCCGGACGTGATCCAGATCGGCGAGATCCGCGACCGCGAGACCATGGAACACGCGATCGCCTTCGCCGAAACCGGCCACCTGTGCCTGGCGACGCTGCACGCGAACAGCGCCAACCAGGCGCTGGACCGGATCATCAACTTCTTCCCCGAAGAGCGCCGCCAGCAGCTGCTGATGGATTTGTCGCTGAACCTGAAGGGACTGATTTCGCAGCGCCTGATCCCCAAGAAGGAAACCAAGGGCCGCGTGGTCGCGATCGAAATCATGCTGAATTCGCCGCTCATCTCCGACCTGATCTTCAAGGGCGAAGTCCACGAGATCAAGGAGATCATGAAGAAGTCGCGCGAACTCGGCATGCAGACCTTCGACCAGGCCCTGTTCGACCTGTACGAAGCGGACAAGATCAGCTACGAGGATGCGCTGCGCAACGCCGACTCCGTCAACGACCTGCGCCTGAACATCAAGCTCAACAGCAAGCACGCGAAGAACCGCGATTTTTCAAGCGGGACCGAGCACCTCGGCATCGTCTAAGCCTGGCGCTTGACGACCTGCTTCAGCACCTGCTCCTCCGACTCCGCCAGGCGCCGTACCACGTCGCGTCCGGCGCCGCTCCAGAAGTCCACGTCGACGCCGCGGATGCGCGCCGCGACATTCGCCACGTGCCTGCGCGCCGCATCGCGCGCGCCTTCCTTGTCCTGGCGCGCGATGGCATCGGCAACGGCCCAGTGCTCGTTGCGCAGCTGCGACTTGATGTCGCCGAGGCGCGGCTCGCTCATGCGTCCGAGGGTGACGGCTTCGTGCAGGAACTGGCGCAGGAAACCCAGCAGCGAGGTGTAGAGCGGATTCCCGGTCGCGTCGGCGATCGCATTGTGGAAGGCCAGGTCCTCGTCGACCCCATCCCTGCCCGCCGATACCGCCTTGTCGATCGACGCCAGCGCCTGCTGGATCTCGTCGTTCTGGACCGGCGTACGGCGCTCGGCCGCCAGCGCCGCCACTTCGGCTTCGAGGCCGCCGCGCAATTCCATCACCCGCAGCACGGCCTGCACCGAACTTTCGACATCGACATCGATCTGGAAGCGCGCCGCCTGGCTTGAACCGACGATCAGCGTCCCCTTGCCCTGGTGGGTGGCCACCAGCCCTTCCGCCTTCAGGCGCGACACGGCCTCGCGGATGACGGTACGGCTGACGCCGAAGCGCTCGGCCAGTGCCGCCTCGGCGGGGAGGCGCGTACCTGTGGCAAATTCGCCACTCCTGATTTTCTCCAGAAGAACCTCGGTAACACGGTCAGACAGGGTGCCGGGCGCCACGATTGCTTCTTTTGATGTACCTGCATGCGTCATGCATGACTCCTTACTACATAGATCGACCAGCGAAAACTCGATTGACAATTATATAGGCACTTGCCTACACTTGAAATCAACTTGTATGACATCTTATTGTCATACAAGTTTGAATACCAGTCCGGCTACAACAAACAACACACGGACTGGCCAATGACATCTGAGGAGAAATAGAAGCATGTGGAGCCAAGTGTATGACCCCTTAGGCAATGCCGTCCTATCGACAGCGGCGGCAGCCATTCCCGTTGCCGTGATGCTGGCGGCGCTCGCTTTCTTTCACATCAAGGCCCACATTGCTGCCCTGCTCGGCCTGGCCGCGGCGCTGCTGGTCGCCATTTTCGCGTATGCGATGCCGGCCCCGACCGCGGTGTCGGCCGCCCTGTACGGCGCCGCCAACGGCCTGCTGCCGATCGGCTGGATCATCCTGAACGTGATCTTCCTGTACCAGCTGACCGAGCGTAAGGGCTACTTCAAGGTCCTGCAGGAATCGATCACCGGCATCACCACCGACCGTCGCCTGCAGCTGCTGCTGGTCGCGTTTTCGTTCGGCGCCTTCTTCGAGGGCGCGGGCGGCTTCGGCACGCCGGTGGCAGTCACCGGCGCCATGCTGATCGGCCTCGGCTTCGCACCGCTGGCCGCCTCCGGCCTGTCGCTGATCGCGAATACCGCGCCGGTGGCGTTCGGCGCGCTCGGCTCCCCGCTGATCGCGCTGGCCGGCGTGACCGGCCTCGACCTGCTGCAACTGTCGGGCATGGTCGGCCGCCAGCTGCCCTTCTTCTCGGTCCTGGTGCCGTTCTGGCTGATCTGGGCCTTCTGCGGCTTCGCTGGCATGGCCGCGATCTGGCCGGCCATCCTGGTGGCGGGTGCCACGTTCGCCATTCCGCAGTACCTGATCTCGAACTACCACGGTCCGTGGCTGGTCGACGTCGGTGCTTCGATCTCGTCGATGTTCTTCCTGACCATGTTCCTCAAGGTGTGGAAGCCGGCCACGATCTGGACCAATGCGGCCGGCAAGTTCACCGGCAGCGGCAACGCCGTCGCGCCCGAGTCCGTCGCCTACGACCACTCGCGCTCCGCCGTGCTCAAGGCCTGGATGCCGTGGCTGATCCTGTCGGTGCTGGTGTTCCTGTGGGGCGTCCCCGAGTGGAAGAAGCTGCTCGACAGTATTTCGGTCTTCAAATACGACTGGCCGGCGCTGCACAAGGTGGTGCAGAAGATGCCGCCGGTCGTGAGCAAGCCGTCCGCCGAAGCCGCCGTCTACACCCTCAACTGGCTGTCCGCCACCGGCTCCGGCATCCTGTTCGCCTCGATCATTTCGGCCTTCGTCATGGGCTACAAGGTGCGTGAGATGTTCGCCGTGTACTGGGACACCATCAAGCTGCTGCGCTTCTCGCTGCTGACCATCGCCGCCATGCTGGCGCTCGGCTACACCACCCGTTATTCGGGCCTCGACTCGACGCTCGGCCTGGCGTTTTCGCATACCGGCGTGCTGTATCCCTTCTTCGGCACCCTGCTCGGCTGGCTCGGCGTCGCCCTGACCGGCTCGGACACCGCCTCCAACGTGCTGTTCGGCGGCCTGCAGAAGACCTCGGCCACCCAGCTCGGGCTGAACCCGGTCCTGATGGCGGCGGCCAACTCCTCGGGCGGCGTGATGGGCAAGATGATCGATGCCCAATCCATCGTGGTGGCGTCCACGGCAACCAAATGGTATGGCCACGAAGGCGACATCCTGCGCTACGTGTTCTTCCATTCGATCGCGCTGGCCTGCCTGGTCGGCGTGCTGGTGACGCTGCAGGCCTATGTTTATCCGTTCACCGCGCTGGTCAGGTAAGCGCGGCAATTTCAAGAGGTAATGATGAAGATGTCCCCCGATCCGGAAACCCTGCTGGCACGCCGCCGGCAGGTGGTGCAGGCCTTGCGTCCGGTGCTGCCGGACCGCTGCCTGCTGGCCGAGCCGGAAGACACCCGGCCCTACGAGTGCGACGGCCTGTCGGCCTACCGCCAGCTGCCGATGGTCGTGGCCCTGCCCGAGACCGAGCAGCAGGTCATCGACGTGCTGGCCGTGTGCCGCGCGCTGCAGGTGCCGATCGTGCCGCGCGGGGCCGGTACCGGCCTGTCGGGCGGCGCCATGCCGATCGCCGACGGCGTGGTGCTGTCCACCGCGAAGCTGAACAAGATCCTGCGCATGGATCTGGCGTCGCGCACGGCGGTGGTCCAGCCGGGGGTCCGCAACCTCGCCATCTCGGAGACCGCCGCGCCACTCGGGCTGTACTACGCGCCCGATCCGTCCTCGCAGATCGCCTGCAGCATCGGCGGCAACGTCGCCGAGAACTCGGGCGGGGTGCACTGCCTCAAGTACGGCCTCACGGTGCACAACGTGCTGCGGGTGCGCGTCGTGACGATCGACGGCGATGTCGTCGAGCTGGGCAGCGAGGCGCCGGACGCGCCCGGCCTCGACCTGCTGGCCGTGTTCATCGGCTCGGAAGGCATGCTGGGCGTGGTCACCGAAGTCACGGTCAAGCTGGTGCCCAAGCCGGCCGCCGCGCGGGTGATCATGGCCTCCTTCGACGACGTGGTCACGGGCGGCAACGCAGTGGCCAGCGTGATCGCGGCCGGCATCATTCCGGCCGGCCTGGAGATGATGGACCGCACCTCCTCGCGCATGGTCGAGCCCTTCGTGAAGGCCGGCTACGACACCGAGGCGGCGGCGATCCTGCTGTGCGAGGCGGACGGCACCGAACTCGAGGTGGCCGAGGAGATCGAACGCATGGCCGAGGTGCTGCAGGCAGCCGGCGCGAGCGCGATCACGGTATCGCAGAACGAGGCCGAGCGCCTGCGCTTCTGGTCCGGCCGCAAGAACGCTTTCCCGGCCGCCGGCCGGATCTCGCCGGACTACTACTGCATGGACGGCACCATCCCGCGCAAGCAGCTTGCCCACGTGCTGACCAGCATCGAGAAGATGGAAACCACCTACGGCCTGCGCTGCGCGAACGTGTTCCACGCCGGCGACGGCAACATGCACCCCTTGATCCTGTTCGACGCCAACCAGCCCGGCGAATTCGAACGCGCCGAAGCCTTCGGCGCCGACATCCTGGCGCTGTGCGTCGAGGTCGGCGGCACCATCACCGGCGAGCACGGCGTCGGCATCGAGAAGATCAACTCGATGTGCGTGCAGTTCTCGAGCGCCGAGCTGGAAGCCTTTCATGCCGTCAAGCGCGCGTTCGACCCGCACCGCCTGCTCAACCCGGACAAGGCGATTCCGACGCTGAACCGCTGCGCCGAATTCGGAAAAATGCATGTCACCGGCGGCCTCACCCGGTTCGCGCACCTGCCGCGCTTCTGAGACGCTTTTTTAGGATCGACAACACGATGGAACAGGTACTTCAGGAATTCCGCGAGCGCATCGCCGCCGCGCATGCCGCGCGCACGCCGCTGCGCCTGCGCGGGGGCGGCAGCAAGGACTGGTATGGACAGGCGGTCACCGGTGAGGTCCTCGATACGCGCGCCTACCGCGGCATCATCGACTACGAGCCGTCCGAACTGGTGGTCACGGCGCGCTGCGGCACGCCGTTGGCCGAGCTCGAACAGGTGCTGGCCGAGCAGAACCAGATGCTCGCCTTCGAACCGCCCCACTTCGGTCCCGGCGCCACGGTCGGCGGGATGGTCGCCAGCGGCCTGTCCGGGCCGCGGCGCCAGGGCGCCGGCGCGCTGCGCGACTTCGTGCTCGGCGCCGACCTGGTGGATGGGCGCGGCGAGCTGCTCCACTTCGGCGGCAAGGTCATGAAGAACGTCGCCGGCTACGACGTCTCGCGCCTGCTGGCAGGTTCGCTCGGCACGCTCGGGCTGCTGGCCAGCGTGTCGCTGAAAGTCCTGCCACGCCCGGTGCGCGAGGCCACGCTGGTGTTCGAGATCGGCCAGCAGGAAGCACTCGACAAGCTCAACGCCTGGGGCGGCCGCGCCTTGCCGATCTCGGGAAGCAGCTGGCAGGGCGGCAGGCTGGCGCTGCGCCTGTCGGGTGCCGGCGCGGCGGTCGACGCCGCCGCACGCGAACTCGGCGGCGCACATGGTGGAGAGATCATGGAGGATGCCGACCGCTTCTGGCTCGATCTGCGCGAGCAGCAAGCCGACTTCTTCATCGGCGCCCATCACGCCGGCCTGTGGCGCCTCGCGCTGCCGTCGACCGCCCCGGCGCTGCCCTTGCCGGGACGCCAGCTGATCGAATGGGGTGGCGGCCAGCGCTGGCTGCTCGGCGATTCCACTGCCGATGTCGATGCCGCGACGATCCGCAAGACCGCCATCGAGCACGGCGGCCACGCGACCCTGTTCCGCGGCGGCGACAAGCGCCTCGGCGTGTTCTCGCCCCTGCAGCCGGCCCTGGCAAGCATCCACCGGCGCCTCAAGGACACCTTCGATCCCGCGGGGATCTTCAACCCCGCGCGCATGTACAACGAGTTTTGACGATCCCTGCGAATTTTTAAATTATGCAAACCAATCTGGCTGACTTCATCAAGGGCAGCACCGACGGCGACCAGGCCGAGGCCATCCTGCGCAACTGCGTGCACTGCGGCTTTTGCACGGCAACCTGCCCGACCTACCAGCTGCTGGGCGACGAGCTCGATGGCCCGCGCGGACGCATCTACCTGATCAAGCAGGTGCTCGAAGGCGAGCCGGCGACCGCCAAGACGCAGCAGCACCTGGACCGCTGCCTGACCTGCCGCAACTGCGAAAGCACCTGTCCGTCGGGCGTGCAGTACGCGCGCCTGCTCGACATCGGCCGCAAGGTGGTCGACCGCCAGGTGGCGCGTCCGCTGCGCCAGCGCGTCGCACGGCAAGCGCTGGCCGAGCTGCTGCCGCGGCGCTGGATCTTTTCGCCGGCCATGCGGGCCGGCCAGGCGCTGCGTCCGCTGCTGCCTGCCGCCCTGCGCCAGAAAGTCGCGCCGCGCGCCGCCCGCACGGAGTGGCCGACGACGGTGCACGCGCGCCGCATGCTGGTGCTCGACGGCTGCGTACAGCCGGCGATGGCGCCCAACATCAATGCGGCCACGGCGCGCGTGCTCGATACGCTCGGCGTGCAGCTGGTGGTGGCGCCCAAGGCCGGCTGCTGCGGCGCCCTGCGCCACCACCTCGACGAACAGGAGGCCGCGCTCGACGACGTGCGCCGCAACATCGACGCCTGGTGGCCTTACGTCGAAGGGAAGAATGGCGCGCCGGTCGAGGCGATCGTGATGACGGCCTCCGGCTGCGGCGTGATGGTCAAGGACTACGGCCACCTGCTGGCGCACGATCCGGCCTACGCGGCAAAGGCCGAACGTATCTCCGCGCTGACCCTCGACCTGTCCGAAGTGCTGGCGCGCTTCGAAGCGCAACTGGCCGCCCGCCTCGCGGGCCGCGAAGGACCGCGCGTCGCCTACCATCCGCCGTGCACGCTGCAGCACGGGCAGAAGATCCGCGGCCATGCCGAACGCCTGCTGGCGCTGGCGGGCGTCGACGTCCAGCTGTGCAAGGACAGCCACCTGTGCTGCGGCTCGGCCGGTACCTATTCCGTGCTGCAGCCGGAACTGTCGGCCCAGCTGCGCGAGCGCAAGGTGGCCAACCTGGAAGCCACCGGCGCCCAGGAAGTCGCATCAAGCAACATCGGCTGCATCAGCCACCTGCAGGGCGGCACCGCGCTGCCGGTACGCCACTGGATCGAGTTCATCGAGGAAGCGCTGGCGCGGCCGGCAACGGCGACTGCGGCCGCCGCCGCCCGGCAGGCTGCCTGAGCGCGCTCATCGACATCTGCGCGATACCGCTGCGGCGCCCAGCGCGCCGCAGCGCTTTGCCTTACACTCATGCATCTTGTTCAACCCTGAATGCAGGAGTCTTCCGTGAACGTCTTCGATTTCCAGGCCACCTCCCTGGACGGCAAGCCAGTCGACCTCGCCCGGTACCGCGGCAAGGTCCTCCTCATCGTCAACACCGCCAGCAAATGCGGCTTCACCCCGCAGTACCAGGGACTCGAAGCCGTGTACCGCGAGCTGCACGGGCGCGGCCTGGAAGTGCTGGGCTTCCCCTGCAACCAGTTCGGCAGCCAGGAGCCGGGCACGGAAGCCGAGATCGGCGACTTCTGTGAAAAGAACTACGGCGTGAGCTTCCCGATGTTCGCCAAGGTCGACGTCAATGGCGACCATGCGCATCCGCTGTGGAAGCACCTGAAGGGCGAAGCGCCGGGCGTGCTCGGCCTTGAAGCGATCAAGTGGAACTTCACCAAGTTCCTGATCGGGCGCGACGGCAAGGTGGTCAAGCGCTATGCGCCGCAGACCAAGCCGGAGGAGATTGCGGGCGACGTCGAGAAACTGCTGGGATAGCGATTCTCCAGCCCGGCCGGCAGCTCTGCTATAGTTAGCGGTTCCGCATAATCGATCAGCCTGCTAGACCATGAACAAATTCTGGAGCCGCCACGTCAGCAATCTGACGCCTTATATTCCGGGAGAACAGCCTGGCATCGAGCGCCTGGTCAAGCTGAACACCAACGAAAACCCGTATCCCCCCTCGCCAAGGGTCCTCGCCGCCATCAATGCCGAAACCGGCGACCGGCTGCGCCTGTACCCGGACCCGCAATCGGCCGAGCTGAAGCGGGCGCTCTCGTCTTATCATGGCGTCGCACCAGGCGAGGTATTTGTCGGCAACGGCTCCGACGAAGTGCTTGCCCACGCGTTTCACGCATTCTTCATGCAGGACAAGCCGCTACTGATGCCGACGGTAAGCTACAGCTTCTACCAGGTGTACTGCCGCCTTTACGGAATCGAAGCCGCCCTGCTACCCCTCGACGAGGCCATGCGCATCGATCCTGGCCAGTATGGCGTCCCTTGCGGCGGCGTGGTGATCGCAAATCCGAACGCACCGACAGGCATTGCGCTGTCGCTCGACGAGGTGGAGCGGATCCTGCGCGCGCAGCCGGATCGTGTCGTGCTGGTCGATGAGGCGTATGTCGACTTCGGCGCAGAATCCGCCATCCCGCTGATTCGTCGCTATTCGAACTTGCTGGTGGTCCAGACTTTCTCCAAATCGCGTGCGCTGGCCGGACTGCGCGTCGGCTGCGCGTTCGGCCAGCCGCACCTGATCGAAGGCCTGGAGCGGGTCAAGGACAGTTTCAATTCCTACCCGCTGGGGCGCCTCGAAGTCGCCGGCGCCGTCGCTGCACTGGAAGACGAGGACTATTTCCAGGCAAGGCGCGCGCAGGTCATCGCGACGCGCGAGCGCCTTGCCGAGCGCCTGCGTGCGCTCGGTTTCGAGGTACTGCCTTCGGCCGCCAACTTCCTGTTCGCGCGCCATCCTGCCCACCGTGCAGGCGAGCTGGCCCAGGCCTTGCGCGAACGCGCCATCCTGGTGCGCCACTTCAAGACCAGCGGTATCGACAACTACCTGCGCATCAGCATCGGCACCGACGAGGAATGCGCCCAGCTCGACACCGCGCTGGCGGACCTCCTCGAACGATAGCTTCCCGCGGCTTCGCTTGCCGCCGCAGGCTTGCCCTCAGCGCTGCGGCGACAGCCTGATCGCCTGTCCGCCACCCGGCGCCAGCTTCAGCTGCAGCACGTCCTTCGCCGTCACCGTGCGCGTTTCGGTGACGAGATCGAAGCGGCGCTGGTTGCGGTAATCGGCCGCATCGCCATCGCGGTAGATCTCGGCCACATAGGTCTTGTCCTGGTCGAGGAAGGACAGCGGGAAACGCAGGGTGCGCGCCTGCCCGTCCGTCACCGCGCCGACGTACCAGTCATCCGACTTGCGGTCCTTGCGCGCGATGCTGACATACTCGCCGACCGCACCATTCACCACGCGGGTCTCGGCCCAGTCGGTCGGCACCTCGCGGATGAATTTGAAGGCGGCCGGGTACTTGGCGTAGTTCTCCGGCAGGTCGGCCGCCATCACGACCGGCGAGTAGATGACGACGAAGTTGGCGAGCTGCTTGGCCTGGGTCGAGTTGAACACCTTGCCGTCCGCGCCCAGCAGGCTGACGATGCCCGGGGTATAGTCCATCGGCCCGCTCAGCATGCGCGTGAACACCAGCTTGGCTTCGTGGTCGACCGGGTTCACCGGATTGCCCCAGGCGTTATATTCGACGCCGCGCGCACCTTCGCGCGAGATCCAGTTCGGGTAGGTGCGGCGCAGGCCGGTGTCCTTGATCGGCTCGTGGGTGTCGACGGCGATCTTGTAGCGCGCCGCTTCCTTCACCGCTTTCACGAAATGGCGTACGCCCTCCTGCGAATCGTAGTGGCCGTAGTGGATTTTGCCGTCCGGTCCCGCGAACTGCATGCTGCCGGCTTCGTGCACGTAGCCGGACTTGACGCTGTCCACGCCCAGCTTCGCATACAGCTTGTAGGCCGCATCCATCTGCTGTTCGTAGGCCGGCAGCTTGGCGCCGGTCTCGTGGTGACCGATCAGGCGCACGCCCTTCTCCTTCGCATACGCCGCCAGCACCGGCAGGTCGAAGTCCGGATACGGCTTGGTGAAGCTGAAGTCGGCGCCACCATGGCCCCAGTCGCTTTCCCAGCCCTGGTTCCAGCCTTCGACCAACACGCCGCGGAAGCCGTTCTGGGCGGCGAAGTCGATGTACTGCTTCACGTTGGCCGTGTTGGCGCCGTGCTTCGGCCCGGCATTCCAGCTGGTGTGCTGCAGGTGCATGCTCCACCAGACGCCGACGAATTTCGACGGGTGCACCCACGACACGTCGCCCAGCCTGTTCGGCTCGTTCAGGTTGAGTTCGAGGTCGGACATGTACAGCCCCGCCGCGTCGTCGGCGATGCGCAGCGTGCGCCATGGGGTCGTGAAGGCGCCGTGGCGCACCACGGCCGGGCCGATGCTCGACGGCGCCAGTTGCGCGCGCAGCTTCTGGCCTTCGACCTTGCGCACCCACATCGAGGCGTAATCGACCAGCGCCGCCTCGTGCAGGGCGACGTGGGTACCGTCCTCCAGGCGCAGGGTCAGCGGGGTGTTGGCGGTGCCGATTTCCGCCAGTGGCGCTTTCTGGATCAGCTCTTCCAGGCCGGGCAGCTCACCGGCCGGGATCCACCAGGCAGTGGCCGGCTGGGCGACCGCGAATTCGGTCAGCTCGTCGAGGATGGCGACATCAGGTAGCTGCGGCTGGGCCGGGAATTCGTAGCGGAAGCCGACACCGTCGTCGTAGATCCGGAAGACGATGGTCAAGGCGCGGCCGGCACGGCTCATTTGCCCACCCTTCTGCTCGACGTCGACCCGCAGTTCGCGGTAATGGTTGCGCACGAAGCGGCGCTCGCCCCAGGGCTGCTCCCAGGTGTCGTCATGCTCGCTGAGCTTCTTTGCGCGCAGGCTGAAGCCGCCGTCCAGCTTGGCCGCGTTGGCCAGGTTGAAACCCAGGCGCGATAGGCCGATGATCTCCTTGCCGCGGCGCTTGATGTCGTAGCCCAGCTTGCCGGCGCCATCGATCTGCACTTCCACGCTGAGCACGTCTCCGGGAGAGGACGCGCTGGCCACCACGGCCTGCGCCCATGCGGCTTGGCCGGCCAGGGAGACTGCCGCCACCAGGCCCGCGGCGAACAAACGGAAACTCGGCTTGAAACGGGGACGAACGCGCATCGCTGACACCTCCATAAAGAGATGTAATTTTACTACAGCGGATGAGCCCGAAGCTCAGGCTACGTTCAGGCCAAGCGCCCGTACCAGTTCCGCCGCCTGGCGCGGCGAGATCGTCGCGCCCGCGAACTGTTTGGCGTTCGACAGCTTCAAGCCGCCGAGGTCGGCCTCGCGCAGATCGGCGTGATCGAAGCGGGTGTCCTTGATGTGGGCGTCGCGCAGGCTGCCGCTTTCGAACACGACGTCGCGGAAGTCGCAACCCGCCAGGTCGGCGTCCGAAAAATCCAGCACCTTCAGCGTGGCCTTGCGGAAGGACATGCGGCGCAGGTCGGCGCCGATCAGCAGGCAGTTCTCGAAGGACAGGCCGAGCTGCCCGGCTTCCTCGAAGCTGGCGCCGGTCAGCTTGCAGCCGCGGTAGCTGCAGGATGCCAGCTTGGCGCGGCGCCAGCTGGCGTTGTTCAGGTCACAGGATTCGAAGCGCGCGTCGACCAGGTCGCTGGCCTCGAAGTCGGCGTGGCCGCCGCGGCAGCGTCGCCAGCGGGTACGGGCCAGGTTGGCCGCGTAGAACGAGGCTTCGGCGACGGCGCAGTTGGAAAAGCTGCAATCCTGCAGGTTCAGGCGCGACAGGTCGGCCTGCTGGAAATCGCAGTCTTCGAACGCCAGCAGCGCTTGTTCCGCGAGCAGCCGTTCGATGCGGCCGCGGCCGATGGTTTCGCCGGTGAGGGTAATCGTGGGTTGTGACATGGCCGACAGCATACCCGGCCACGAGCCAAAATACAGCCCCGTTTGAAGGAGCGCTCTAGCGCGTTTCGACCCGCGCCGACGGGTGGATGGTGCAGCCGCGGTGCACGTTTTCCAGGAAGCGGATCGCCTCGCCAAGGCGCGCCGTGGCCGGCAGCAGGCGGCCCAGCGATTCGTCGTCCGACAGCCGGTCGATGCCGTAGGCGATCGCCCGCGACACGTCGCGCGCCTCGCGTCCGTCGCTGTTGTAGAGCGCATCGTAGACCCCGACTTCTTCCCACAGCGAGACGTAGCCGGGGCCGATCGAATCCTGGAACGCGACCGACGGCGCCGCATCCTCGTCCTGGGAAATCAGCCGAAACACGAAACTCATGGGCACCTCCGCCTCGCAAATATGGGGGCGCCGATCCTATCATGGCACGCGGTTTTGCGCCGGACGCCGCCGCGCTCAGGGGCTGGCGTGCGGACGCGCCTGGGTCTGGCGCGCGGGCGCCGTCGTCTTCGCCTTGGTGGGCATACTGGTAGGGGCCTGTTGTTCGCCGCCGGCCACCATCGCCACCGAACCCAGCACCTGCAGCTCGGCCTTGCTGGAAGCCGTGGTGGTCAGCATGAACTCCATCTTGCGGCGCGCGTCCGGCGGCGCCCAGGTGGTGGACACGGTGCGCGTCCTGATCTTCGCCTCGGTGAGTTCTTCCCGGTTGGGGCCGCGCCGCGCCACCATCGGAGAAGGCGCGTCGGCGACGATGTCGAGGAAGCCCTTCTCGACCGCGGCGGCGTTCGCGCGGCGCGCGTGCAGCAGGCACAGGTTCTTCCCGGCCGGCAGGGCCAGCACGTAGTTTTCCATGTCGCCCTTGTACGGCACCGGCCAGGCGTCGCCCTCCATCCCGGACAGGAACAGCTGGGCATCTTCCGCCGGCAGCTTGGGCACCTTGTCGTGCAGCAGGCGCGCATGGAACTCTTCCAGGTCGCCGAAGTGGCGCACGCACAGTTCCACATACAGGTTGAGGAAGCCGTCGGCATGCTCGTCCGCGGGCACGGCGGCCACGGCCGGCTGCTGAGCGGGCTTCTGCTGAGCGGCCTTTTGCTGAGCAGCCTTTTGCTGAGCGGCCTTTTGCGCCGGCTTTTTCGCCGGCTGCTTCGCCTGCTTGGACGACTGCTTGCCTACCTGTTTTTGCGGGGCTTTGTGGGCCTGCTTGTGGGCCTGCTTGTGGGCCTGCTTGTGGGCCTGCTCTTCCGCCGCGGCGGCGATGCCGGGCAGGCCGCACGCGAAAGCCAGCGCCAGCAGCGACGCTGCCACGCCCCTCATCGGGCCGCCCCGGCGAGGGCGCGGTCGACCAGTTCGATCCAGTGCGTGACCGGGGTCGCCGTCCCCGACTGCAGGTGGGAGATGCAGCCGATGTTGGCGGACACGATCTCTTTGGCCCCGGTCGCTTCCAGGTTGGCCAGCTTGCGGTCGCGCAGTTCGTGCGCGATCTCCGGGTGCAGCACGGAATAGGTGCCGGCCGAGCCGCAGCACAGGTGGCTTTCCGCAGGCAGCACCACGTCGATGCCGGCGGCGCGCAGCACGCCCTCGACCTTGCCGCGGATCTTCTGACCATGCTGCAAGGTGCACGGCGGGTGGAAGGCGACCCGTTCCTTGATGCGGCCGGCCATGCGCGCGCCGATCTCGCCTTCGAATTCCGGCAGGATTTCGGACAGGTCGCGCGTCATCTTGCTGATGCGCTCGGCCTTGGCCGCATAGGCCTGATCATGGGCCAGCAGGTGGCCGTATTCCTTGACGGTGAAGCCGCAGCCGGACGCCGTCATCACCAGCGCCTCGACCTGGCCGCTTTCCACGTAGGGCCACCAGGCGTCGATGTTGTGGCGCATGTCCTGCAGGCCGGCCTCCTGGTCGTTCATGTGGAAGCGCACCGCGCCGCAGCAGCCGGCCTTCGGCGCTTCGATCAGCTGGATGCCAAGCATGTCCAGCACGCGCGCGGTGGCGGCGTTGATGTCGGGCGCCATCGCCGGCTGCACGCAGCCCGCCAGCGCCAGCATCTTGCGAGCATGCTCGCGCTGCGGCCAGGGCCCGGCACGGCGCGCCGGCTGCAGCTTGTCGCGCAGGCTGTACGGCAGCAACGGGCGCACCAGCTGCCCCGCCTTGAAGGCCGGCTTGAACAGCTCGCCGCGCGGCAGGAACTCTTTCAGCATGGTGCGCTTGACGCGGTCGTCCAGCGGACGCTTGACGCGTTCCTCGACCACGCGGCGGCCGATGTCGACCAGGCGGCCGTACCGCACGCCGGACGGACAGGTGGTTTCGCAGTTGAGGCAGGTGAGGCAGCGGTCCAGGTGCAGCTGGGTCTTGCGGGTCGGCTCTACCCCTTCCAGCACCTGCTTCATCAGGTAGATGCGGCCGCGCGGACTGTCGAGCTCGTCGCCCAGTACCTGGTAGGTGGGACAGGTGGCGGTGCAGAAACCGCAGTGCACGCAGGCGCGCAGGATGGCATCGGCCTCCCGGCCTTCCGGGGTGTCCTTGATGAAATCGGCGAGATTCGTTTGCATGATCGGTTCACTTTGCTCAGTACATGCGGCCCGGGTTGAAAATATTCGCCGGATCGAACCCGGCCTTCAGGCGTTCGTGGATTCTTGCGATGGCCGGCGCCAGCGGCTGGAACACGCCGACGCGCTTGTCGCCGCCGCGGAACAGGGTCGCGTGGCCGCCGCAGGCCGCTACCTTCGCACGGATGCGCTCCGCGGTGGCGGCATCGCCGTCCGCGCGCAGCCAGCGCTGCGCCCCGCCCCACTCGATCAGCTGCGGAGCGCCAAGGTCGATGGCGCCGACGGTGGACGGCACCGACAGCCGCCACAGGGGCAAGTCGCCGGCGAAGAAGGCGTGGCGCTGCTCGCGCAGATCGGCCCAGAAACTCGCGCAATCGGGCATGATGTGACCGCCGTGCGCACCGCCCAGCGCGCGGATCGCGGCATCGACCGCGGCCCGCGCGCCGGACAGGCGCAGCGCCAGCACGCCATCAACCCAGCAGCTGCCCGACAGCGGCAGCGGCTGGCCGGCCCATTCGTTCAGCTTGCGAAGCGCATCGGCCTCGTTCATCTCGAAGCGCAGCGTGGCTTCGCGGTAAGGCAGCGGCAGCACCTTGACCGACACTTCCAGCAGCAGGCCGAGGGTGCCGAGCGATCCGGCCAGCAGGCGCGAGACGTCGTAGCCCGCCACGTTCTTCATCACCTGGCCGCCGAAGCTGAGCACCTCGCCCTTGCCGTCCAGGAGCTTGGCGCCGAGCACGAAGTCGCGCAGCGCGCCGCTGTTGGCGCGGCGCGGTCCGGACAGGCCGGCGGCGATGGTGCCGCCCAGGGTCGCGCCGCCGTCACCGGCATGCGCGAAATGCGGCGGCTCGAAGGCCAGCATCTGCTTGCGTTCGGAAAGCAGCGCCTCGATCTCGGCGAGCGGCGTGCCGCAGCGCGCCGTGATCACCAGTTCGGTCGGCTCGTAGTCGACGATGCCGGCATACGCGCGGGTGTCGAGGATCTCTCCTTCGAGGCGCTGGCCGTACCAGTCCTTGGTGCCGCCACCGCGGATGCGAAGCGCGCGTTTGCCGTTTGCGGCCGCGCGCACCTGGTCTTGGAATTGTTCAAGGATCTGCTGCATGGTTTACTTTCAAAAACGCGGCAGGTCCGCGAACGGCAGCGCGCCGCCGCTCACCCGCATCCTGCCCATTTCGGCGCAGCGCTGGAGCGTCGGCACCGCCTTGTTCGGGTTCAGCAGCATGCCGGGGTCGAAGGCCCGCTTGACCGTGAAGAAGGCTTCCAGCTCGTTGGCCCCGAACTGCACGCACATGGAATCGATCTTCTCGACCCCGACGCCGTGCTCGCCGGTGATGGTGCCGCCCACCTCGACGCACAGGGCCAGGATGGCGGCGCCGAAGTCTTCCGCGCGCTGCAGTTCGCCCGGCTTGTTGGCGTCGAACATGATCAAGGGGTGCATATTGCCGTCGCCGGCGTGGAACACGTTCGCGCAGCGCAGGCCGTAGACGTCCTGCATTTCCTCGATCCGCGCCAGCACGTGCGCCAGCTGCTTGCGCGGGATGGTGCCATCCATGCAGTAGTAGTCGGCCGAGATGCGGCCCGCCGCCGGGAAGGCGTTCTTGCGGCCGGACCAGAAGCGCAGGCGCTCGGCCTCGTTCTGCGACACCGCGATGGCGCTGGCGCCGGCCTGCTGCAACACCTCCGTCATGCGCTCGATTTCCTCGGCCACCTCGAGCGCGGTGCCGTCCGCTTCGCACAGCAGGATCGCGGCAGCGTCGAGGTCGTAGCCGGCCTTCACGAAGGGCTCGACCATGCGCACCGAGGTGCGGTCCATCATCTCCAGGCCGGCCGGAATGATGCCGGCCGCGATCACGCTGGCCACCGCGTTGCCGCCCGTAACCACGTCGTCGAAGGAGGCCATGATCACCTGCGCCAGCGCCGGCTTCGGCACCAGTTTCACGGTGACTTCGGTGACGATGCCGAGCATGCCTTCCGAGCCGATGAAGACGGCCAGCAGGTCCAGGCCGGGCGCGTCCAGGGCCTCGCTGCCCAGCTCGATGACCTCGCCCTCGATGGTGCAGACGCGCACCCGCAGCACGTTGTGGACCGTCAGGCCGTACTTGAGGCAGTGCACGCCGCCCGAGTTCTCGGCGACGTTGCCGCCGATCGTGCAGGCGATCTGCGAGGACGGGTCCGGCGCGTAGTACAGGCCGAACGGCGCCGCCGCTTCCGAGATCGCGAGGTTGCGCACGCCCGGCTGGACCACGGCGGCGCGCGCATACGGTTCGACCCGCACAATACGGTTCAGGCGCGCGGTGGAGATCACCACGCCGTCGGCGAGGGGCTGGGCGCCGCCCGAGAGGCCGGTGCCGGCGCCGCGCGGCACGATCGGCACCTGGAGTGTCCGACAGACTTTCAGGATCGCCAGCACCTGCTCCTCATTGTCGGGGAGCGTGACGATCATCGGCAACTGGCGGTAGGCCGCCAGGCCGTCGCATTCGTAGGGGCGCGTGTCTTCCGGATCGTGCAGGACGCAACGCGCGGGAAGCACGGCCCGCAAGGCTGAGGCCACTTCACGGCGGCGCTCGGGATCGACGGTGATGGCGGGGATCATGATTCGATTGTAAGCACTATTGCACTTTTTTGGCGTATGCTCCCGCTATCTTTTTTTATAGGCAGGGCATAGTCATGGGCAATCGACTCTCGAAAATCGCAACCCGCACCGGCGACGACGGCAGCACCGGACTCGGCGACGGCAGCCGCACCGGCAAGGACAGCGCGCGCATCGCTGCGCTGGGCGAGGTCGACGAGCTGAACTCCTTCGTCGGCCTGCTGCTGTGCGAGGACATGCCCGCCAAGCTGAGGGAAGAGCTGGTCTCGATCCAGCACGACCTGTTCGACCTGGGCGGCGAGCTGTGCATCCCTGGCTACCAGATGATCAAGGACGAGCATGTCGCGCGCCTCGACGGGCTGCTCGAGAAATACAATGCCGACCTGCCGATCCTGAAGGAATTCATCCTGCCGGCCGGTTCGCGCGCGGCATCCCTCGCCCATGTGTGCCGCACCGTGTGCCGGCGCGCCGAGCGCAGCATCGTCGCGCTGTCGAAAACGGACACCATCAATGCCCAGCCGCGTCAATATGTGAACCGCCTGTCGGACCTGATGTTCGTGCTGGCGCGCGTGCTGAACCGCCATGCCGGCGGCAGCGACGTGTTGTGGCAGCACGAACGCAAGCGCGGCTGACGGATGGCGCTGCAGTTGCAAGAGAGTAGCGTCGAGACCTTCGAGGTCCGTTTCTACCGGGGCGGCCCGAGCTGGCCGTCGAATCCCTTCGGCTTCCAGGGCCCGGGGCAGCTGGCGGTCGAGCCCGATTTCGTCATCGTGCGCGGCAGCAGCCACCGCGCGTTCCGCTTCCCGAAGACGGAACAGCAGCGCTTGCGCAAGGCCGACATCGTCAACGTGCGGACCTCGGGCGAGGACGTGATTTTCGACGTCGTCGGCGTGCAGGACATGCAGCAGGTCGGCTTTTCCGCCGCCGGCCGCGAGGCCGCCAAGGCGCTCGCGGCCGCGCTCCCCACGCGCTGCACGCCCGGGTTCGAAATGGAGGCACATACCGAACGGGAAGTGTTCAACGACCGTATCGACTACTGGAGCCCGTCGACGCCGGTGATCCGGACGCTGCTGGCGGCGAACATCGCGATCTTCCTGCTGATGTGGCTGGAGCGCCAGGGTTTCGGCACGCCCTGGTTCAAGCCGCTCCCGGGCTGGGGCTCGGCCGCCGCGCTGCAGGGGCATCTGCAGTTGTGGATGCAGGGCGTGCTGAACGTCCTGCACAGCAGCAACTGGCGCCTCCTGGCGGCCTCGTTCACGGGCTTCGGCCCGGAAATCCATCCTGCCCTGCTGCAGCATCAGCTGGTGGCATGGGGCTCGAACGTGCCGCGCTGGACGCTCGGCGCCGGCGAATGGTGGCGCCTCGTGACATCGGCCTTCCTGCACGGGAATCTGCTGCACTTGGGAATGAACATGTTCGCGCTGTGGCAGGCGGGCCAACTGGTCGAGCGCATCTTCGGCAGCCTGCGCTTTGCCGGGCTGTACCTGCTGGCCGGCATCGGCGGCAGCCTGGGCAGCCTGCTGTGGGGCCTGCTGACGCATCACCCCGTCAACAGCGTCGGCGCCTCGGGCGCGATCTTCGGCATCATCGGCGGCCTGTTCGCCTTCATCGGCCGCGAGCACAGCGGCGTGCCGCCGACCGTGGTGCGCGACCTGCGCGCTTCGATCGGCCCCTTCCTGCTGTTTAATATCGGCGCCGGTTTCCTGTATCCGCACACCGACAACGCGGCCCACATCGGCGGCCTGGCCGCCGGCTGGCTGGCTGGCCACCTGCTGGCGCGTTCGCTGCACGTGCCGAGCCAGCGCGCGGCTTGACGCCTCCCGGGGCGTCCGCGCGTTCAGCCCACCAGGCGTTTCCGCTGGCGCTTGGATTCGTACATCGCCTGGTCGGCCAGGTCGACCAGTTGCGCGGCGCTGCCCGCATCGTGCGGACACAGCGCCGAACCGATGCTGGCCGACACGCGCAGCTGATGTCCCTTGAACTCGACCGGCTCGGCGATTGCCGCGCGCAGCGCAGCCCGCAAGCGGCGCAGGACCAGTTCGCCGTTGGCGTCGGCCAGCGGCACCGCCACCACGAATTCGTCGCCGCCCAGGCGCGCCGCCAGGTCGGACGCGCGGATGGTGCCGCGCAGCCGCTCGGCGATTACGGCCAGCACATGGTCGCCGGCGGCGTGGCCATGGGAGTCGTTGACCGGCTTGAAGCCGTCCAGGTCCAGGAACAGCACCGCCACCGTGGCGGCACCCTGGCGCGCCGCCAGCAGTTCGTCCAGCCTGCGCAGGAACAGCACCCGGTTGGGCAGCCCGGTCAGGGCGTCGTGCTCGGACCGGTACTGGCTCTGGCGCTTGGCTTCTTCCTCCAGCTTCAGGTCGCGCGCCAGCGCGTTCTTCAGCAGGAAGGCCTGGCGCGAGAAGCGTTCGCGAATGGCCATCGACGCCATCCCGAGCACGTTCGCGCTGACCAGGAAAAAGCAGTTCTGGGCCAGCAGCGGCCAATGCCTGCCGTCCGCCATGCCTTGTACGAACAGCGCGACCGTGACGTAGACGCCGATGATGACCAGGCCCGTCAGACCGGCATGCTGCCAGCGCAGGTAGGTCCAGGTGTACAGGGCCATCGCCACCAGGATCAGGCCGGCGTAATAGTTACTCCAGGCCAGGTCCTTCGGGTCCGACAGGATCATGAGGGCTTCGACGCCGGCGGTCCAGATGAGCGCATTCATGCAAATGCCGGTCGTGTAATGGCGCAGGAAGGCCTCGGGCCGCAGGCGGATGGCCACCGCGACGATGATCGTCGCCAGCACGACGGTAGAGCGTACGATCCATGCGCCTGCCACATGGCCCGGCAAGGCGCCGGCGTCGAGGAAGGCCGAGCTCATATACAGCAACACGCAAAGGAAGCATGCGATATGGAGCATGCGGATCTTTTCGCCGGCCAGGTCGGCCTGGTAGGCGGCTTCGAGCGCGGGGGAAAACGGCTCGGACGTGGCGGAGGAAAGGATGGATCGGAACACGAGAAAGGGCAGGCCCGGATGAGGGATACGCAAGCGTAACCCATGGCGAACTGACAAGCCATCTCAACATATAGGAATGTTACGTTTCCGAGACAACATTAAAAATGCAAAGCGGAAATCACACGGCCGCGTCGTGGGCGGCTGGCGTCGCACGATTTCGCGTATGCTCCTGAAAACATTTCCATGACGATCATGACAGACGATTTCATCGGCATCTACGACAACGCGCTTACCGGCGAGCAGTGCGCCCGCATCCTGGCGCGCTTCGACAGCAGCGACAAGCTCGTGCGCGGGCGTACCGGCACCGGCGTGGACGTCGCCAAGAAGGACAGCTGGGACCTTACCATCACCCAGCATCCGGAGTGGCAGGACGTCGCCGCGCTGATGGCGTCGACCCTGCGGCGCCACCTGGCGCACTACGTGGACCGCTACCGCGCACTGGTGCTGGGCGCGCTGTCGCCGATGGTCGCGCATCCGTCCACCGGCGAGCCGGTCGCGCTCTCGCTCGACAACTTCGACGAGTGCGGCCGCCCTCACCTCGACGCGCTGGTGCAGGCGATGTACCGCTGCGGCCCGATCAACCTGCAGAAGTACCTGCGCGGCAGCGGCGGCTACCATCACTGGCATTCCGAGATCTACCCGCAGAACGCCAGCTGCGAGACCCTGCACCGGGTGCTGCTGTTCCAGTTCTACCTGAACGATGCGACCGATGGCGGCGAGACGGAATTCCTGTACCAGGGCCGCAAGGTGGAAGCGAAACAGGGCCGCCTGATCATCGCCCCGGCCGGCTTCACGCACACGCACAAGGGCCATGTGCCGCACAGCGGCGACAAATACGTGTCGACTTCGTGGATCCTGTACCGGCGCGCGGAAGAACTGTTCGGGCAGCGCGCCGCTTAAGCCTGCCCCTGCTCGACCTCGCGCAAGGCCTGCAGCGCCATCGCGTGGATGCCCTCGTAGGACTTGGCGGCGGCGATGAAGCGGCCGTTGTGGCAGAAGCCGGCGTCCGCCACGCCGGTGACGGCGGCCAGTTCGGCATCGCGCAGGCCGGCCCAGGATGCCGGCAGATCGGCGCGCGCCTCGAAGGTGTCGGCGGTGGCCGGCACCGTGTGCAGCATGTAGCGCTGCTCGCCCAGGTTGTGGCTGATGACGAACAGCACCTTGGGCATTTCCTTGCGCACCACCGAACTCCAGGGCAACGCGCTGTTTTTCAGATATAACAGACGCCCCTCTTCCAGCACCTCGGCCTGGCGCACCTGCTGCAGCGCCAGCATGGCGCCGACGCGGTACTTGACGGCGTTCGCCATCACGTCGGTCAGGAAGTCCATCGCGCGGCGGAACTGGCTCAGGCGGTAGACGTCGGCGGCCTCGCCGTAACCCAGCCGCTCCTCGTCCATCCAGTTCAGGTTGTAGCCGGAGACCACGGCCGACAGGCCATAGCCGCCGGGCGCGTTCTTGGCGGCGCCGACGTCCGACAGGTCGAGGTATTGCACGATGTCGGCATCGATGGCGTAGGCGATCTGCTGGGCGGTGTCGTCGCCCAGCAGCTGCCCGGTGTACTTGGCGGCCAGCGCGGCGACGCAAGGGCCGCCGTATTCGCGCCATACCAGGCCGGCGCTGGCATACGGCACACCGGTCTGGCGCGCGCCGCTGAAGCCCTTCTGGTGATGGTCGAAGCGGCCCGTGGCCGGGTCCCAGACGCCGCCGACGTCGATTACGATATCGGCGCGATCGATGATGGCCTGGTCGCGCGTGCGCACGAGTTCCGCCTCGGGGTGCAGCACGGTGATGACGGCAACGGCCCAGGCATCATCCGCATGGAATTTACCGCCGTGGGTGACGATCAGCATGGTCGGCCTTGCTCAGTTGTTGCTTAGTTGTTATTCACGACCAGGCGCGGCTCGCCGATCCCGAAACGCTCGCGGATCGACTTGCCGATGCCGTGCGCGTCCAGGCCGACGGAAGCCAGCAGCACGCCCGGGTCGCCCTGGTCGATGAAGCGGTCCGGCAGGCCCAGGATCAGCAGCGGCTTGACGATGCCCTCCGCCGCCAGCGCCTCGGCCACGGCGGAACCGGCGCCGCCCATGGTGCAGCCCTCTTCCACCGTCACCAGGTAGTCGTGGTCCTTCGCCAGGCGCTTCACCAGCTCGACGTCGAGCGGCTTCACGAAGCGCATGTCAGCCACGGTCGCGTTCAGGTCCTCGGCGGCCTTCAGGCTGGGAGCGACCATCGAGCCGAAGGCCAGGATGGCGACGCCCTTGCCCTGGCGTTTCACCAGGCCCTTGCCGATCTCCATCGTGCTCAGTTCGGACTGGATGCTCGCGCCGACCCCGGCGCCGCGCGGATAGCGCACCGCCGCCGGGCCCGGGTAGTGGTAGGCCGTGGTCAGCATCTGGCGGCATTCGTTCTCGTCGGACGGTGCCATCACGACCATGTTCGGGATGCAGCGCAGGTAGGCCAGGTCGTAGTTGCCGGCGTGGGTGGCGCCGTCGGCGCCGACCAGGCCGGCGCGGTCGAGGGCGAAGGTCACGTCCAGGTTCTGCAGCGCCACGTCGTGGATCAGCTGGTCGTAGCCGCGCTGCAGGAAGGTCGAGTAGATCGCCAGCACCGGCTTGACGCCTTCGGTCGCCATGCCGGCGGCGAAGGTGACCGAGTGCTGCTCGGCGATACCGACGTCGAAGTAGCGCTCCGGATACTGCTGGTGGAAGCGCACCATGCCCGAGCCTTCGCGCATCGCCGGCGTGATGCCGATCAGGCGCTTGTCGACGGCCGCCATGTCGCACAGCCAGTTGCCGAACACCTCGGTGTAGGTGATCTTGGACGGCGCGGTGGCCGGCTTGATGCCCTCGCTGGGGTTGAACTTGCCGGTGCCGTGGTACAGGATCGGCTCGGCCTCGGCCAGTTTGTAGCCCTGCCCCTTCTTCGTCACCACGTGCAGGAACTGCGGCCCCTTGAGCCTGCGGATGTTTTCCAGGGTCGGGATCAGCGAGTCGAGGTCGTGGCCGTCGATCGGGCCGATGTAGTTGAAGCCGAATTCCTCGAACATCGTGGCCGGGACCACCATGCCCTTCGCGTGCTCTTCGAGCTTCTTCGCCAGTTCCAGCATCGGGGCCGGCAGCACGCTTTTTCCCACGTTCTTGGCGGCGGCGTAGAACTGGCCCGACATCAGGCGCGCCAGGTAGCGGTTCAGCGCGCCCACCGGCGGCGAGATCGACATGTCGTTGTCGTTCAGGACCACCAGCAGGTCGACGTCGTCCTCCACGCCGGCGTTGTTCAGGGCCTCGAAGGCCATGCCCGCGGTCATCGAGCCGTCTCCGATCACGGCGATCGCCTTGCGCTTCTCGCCCTTGATCTTGGCCGCCTGCGCCATGCCCAGCGCCGCCGAGATCGAGGTCGACGAGTGCGCGGTGCCGAAGGTGTCGTACTCGCTCTCGTCGCGCTTCGGGAAGCCGGACAGGCCGTTGTGCTGGCGCAGCGTCGGCATGCGGTCGCGGCGCCCGGTCAGGATCTTGTGCGAATAGGTCTGGTGGCCGACGTCCCACACGATGCGGTCTTCCGGCGTATTGAACACGTAGTGCAGTGCGATCGTCAGCTCGACGGTGCCGAGGTTGGACGACAGGTGGCCGCCGGTCTTGGATACCGAGTCGAGCAGGAACTGGCGCAGTTCGGTGGCCAGCGGGATCAGCTGGGTGCGCGGGAGCTTGCGCAGGTCCGCCGGGTCGTTGATGGTCTCTAACAGTTTCATTTAGGCCTTCCGCTGCACGATCAGGTCTGCCAGTTCGCGCAGCCGCAGTGCTTGTTCTCCGAACGGCGCCAGCGCCTCATGCGCCTGCCGCCGCAGTTGTTCGGCCAGCGCCTTGGACGGCTCCAGCCCCAGAATCGACACGTAAGTCGGTTTGTTCGCCGCGGCGTCCTTGCCCGCGGTCTTGCCGAGGGTGGCGGAATCCTCGGTCGCGTCCAGCACGTCGTCCACCACCTGGAAGGCCAGGCCGATCGCGCGCGAATATTCTTTCAATGCGTCCATCTCCTGCGGCGCCAGGTCCTTCCCGCAGAGGGCGCCGAGCAGCACCGAAACGCGCAGCATGGCGCCGGTCTTGAGCTGGTGCATCCGCTCCAGCTCGTCCAGCGTGAGGCTCAGGCCGACGCTGTCGAGGTCGATGGCCTGGCCACCGCACATGCCGCTCGACCCGGCCGCTTCGGCCAGCAGGCGCAGCATCTGTATCAGCCGCGCGGGGGCGACCTCGGCGGCGCCTGCCAGCACCTCGAAGGCCTGGGCCTGCAGCGCGTCGCCGACCAGCAGCGCGGTCGCTTCGTCGTAGGCCACGTGCACGGTCGGCTTGCCGCGCCGGAGCGCGTCGTCGTCCATGCACGGCATGTCGTCGTGCACCAGCGAATACGCGTGGATCATCTCGACCGCGCAGGCGGCGCGCGCCACCGCATCCGCATCTTCCCCGTCGGCGGCGCCGAACAGGGAGCCGGCGGCATGGACCAGCAGCGGGCGCACGCGCTTGCCGCCGCCCAGCACCGTGTAGCGCATCGCTTCATGCAGCCTGGCCGGCACCAGCGTGGGCGCGGGCAGGAAGCGCTCGAGCGCCGCTTCGGTGCAGGCCTGCACATGCTCCATCCAGGCGCGGAAATCGGGCTGCGCACTCATTCGTCGTCCTCGCTATCGGCGCTAAAGGGCTTGAGCATGTCGCCCTCGAGCACCTTGACCTGCGATTCCACCTTTTCCAGCTGGGCCGCACAATAGCGCACCAGTTCGGAGCCGCGCGCATAGGCGGCAACCGATGCTTCCAGCGGCAATTGTCCGCCTTCCATTTGCGTGACCAGCTGGGCCAGCTCGGCCATCGCCTGCTCGAACGACGCGGCGGCCGGCGTTCCAAGAGGTGCGGCGGCTACGGCGCTCTCCGCGCTTGATTTATTTGGCATAATGAATTGTTCGGTTCGGGGCTCGGCTTTCCTGGCGACATGTGCGATGGCACTTGTGCAAGGCGCGACAGTCTAATCGCTTATTGTAAACAATCCTACCCCTGCATGCCGGTGTGACTGACGCCGCCATCTTGTAAGCAAAGACACATTTTATCCCACTCTGCCCGCCGATTCATGAAAACGATGCCCTACAGGCAATTTTTAAGCACACGGGCACCACAAGCTCGCGCCGGACCAAGCCCGGATGAGCCTTTACAGGCTATAATCTCCGGTTCTGTCTCCGAAATACCGTATTCTTTTTTTTAATGGGGCGAGAAAAACCGTACACGGCCGCGAATGCGACGCACCACGGGTTTTTCGACGCCTCAAATACTGGTTCTCGGATTCTTTCTCTTCTTTGGCTGAAATTTGTGTAAAGGGGGGTTGGGATGTCCGATCTGGCTACCCACGCCAAGCTGGCTCGCTCGTGCGCGCAGCTTCCGGTAGATGTCTACTTCGACCAAGCGCTGATGCAGCGCGAAATGCAGCACCTGTTTCTGAAGGGCCCCCGCTATGTCGGGCATGAATTGATGGTTCCCGAACAGGGCGATTTCGCGACCCTGAAATCGGAGAACGAGGGGCGCATGCTGGTGCGTAACGCGCAGGGCATCGAACTGCTGTCCAACGTCTGCCGTCATCGCCAGGCGCTGATGTTCAATGGCCGCGGCAATGCCAGCAATATCGTGTGCCCCCTGCACCGCTGGACCTATGACCTGAAGGGCGAACTGATCGGCGCGCCGCACTTTGCCGATACGCCCTGCCTGAACCTCTCGAAGACGCCGTTGCAGAACTGGAACGGCCTGCTGTTCGAGCAGAACGGCTACAACGTCATGGACAAGCTGGGCAAGCTGTCGGTGACGAAGGACCTCGATTTTTCGGGCTATATGTTCGACCACGTCGAGGTCCACGAGTGCGACTACAACTGGAAGACCTTCATCGAGGTCTACCTGGAGGACTATCACGTCGAGCCCTTCCACCCGGGCCTGGGCAACTTCGTCAGCTGCGACGACCTGCGCTGGGAATTCGGCACCGACTACAGCGTCCAGACCGTCGGCGTGCACCGCGGCCTGCAGAAGTCCGGCTCGCCGGCTTACCGGAGGTGGCAGGAACAGGTCCTGAAGTTCAACAACGGGCAGGCGCCGAAGCATGGCGCGATCTGGCTGACGCTGTATCCGAACATCATGGTCGAGTGGTATCCGAACGTGCTGGTGGTGTCGACCCTGTGGCCGATGGGTCCGCAGAAGACCCGCAACGTGGTCGAGTTCTACTACCCGGAGGAGTTCGTGCTGTTCGAGCGCGGCTTCGTCGAGGCCGAGCGCGCGGCGTACATGGAAACCTGCGTCGAGGACGACGAGATCGCCCTGCGCATGGATGCCGGCCGCAAGATCCTGCTGGATCGCGGCGTCAACGAAGTGGGACCCTACCAGTCGCCGATGGAAGACGGCATGCAGCACTTCCATGAGTGGTACAGAAGTAAACTCGACGCAATCCCTCCAGGAATCTGATGCCTGCCTTATGGATGTTATTTGCCAGCTTCGCGTTCGCCGCCATGGGCGCGGGCGTGAAGCTGGCCTCTTCTTTCTACTCCACTTCCGAAATCGTCATGTACAGGGGCCTGGTCGGCACCCTGATCCTGTTCCTGACGGTGCGCCTGCAGGGCGGCACGTTCCGGACGATGTTCCCGAAACAGCACCTGGTGCGCAGCCTGGTCGGCGTGACTTCGCTGTGGATGTGGTTCTACGCGATCGGCAAGCTGCCCCTGGCCACCGCCGTCACCCTCAACTACATGGCGCCGATCTGGATCGCCACCTACATGTTCTTCGTCGGCTGGTGGCATGCCAAGGGCCAGACCGAATGGCCGCTGGTGCTGGCGATCGGCATGAGCTTCGTCGGCGTGACCCTGGTGCTGCGCCCGGCGGTCGAGACCAACCAGTGGCTGGGCGGCGCGATCGGCCTGCTGTCGTCGATCGTCTCGGCGATGGCGTATATGCAGGTGCGTAACCTCGGCCAGATGGGCGAACCCGAATACCGCGTGGTGTTCTTCTTTTCGCTGACCACGACCCTGGCGGGCCTGGGCGGCACCCTGCTCGAGAACGGCCCGGCGACGCCCTTCCACGCGCATACCTGGCACAGCGGCGTGCTGCTGCTGGCGATCGGCATTCCCGCCCTGCTCGCGCAGATGGCGATGACGCGCGCCTACCGCCTCGGCAAGGTGCTGGTGGTGGCCAACCTGCAGTACACCGGCATCATCTTCTCGAGCCTGTGGGGGATGCTGCTGTGGGGCGACGTGTTCGACTGGCACGTGTGGCTGGGGATGGGCGTGATCCTGGCCTCCGGCATCGCCGCGACGTTCTACAATACGAAGAGCACGGCGCGCGGCGCCGTCGTCAAGGAAACCGATCCTATCGCCAGCGAGGCGTAAGCATCGTGAGGAGACTGCCCATGTACACGACCCTGATCGAACCCGCCGCCCTGGCTGCCCACCTGGGCGACGCCAACTGGGTGGTTGTCGACTGCCGCCACGACCTGGTGAACCTGGACGCCGGGCGCGACGCCTATGCGGCCGGCCACCTGCCGAACGCGCTGTTCGCGGACATGGAGCACGAACTCTCCGGACAAAAACGCGATGCCGGCGGCGCCTTCCGCGGCCGCCATCCGCTGCCGGAGAAGGATGCCTTCATCGAACTGCTGCGCTCCTGGGGCGTGAACGACGATACCCAGCTCGTGGCCTATGACGCGCACGGCGGCATGTTCGCGGCGCGCCTGTGGTGGATGCTGCGCTGGGTCGGGCATGAAGCGGTGGCGGTGCTGGACGGCGGCCTGCCGGCATGGCAGACGGCAGGAATGCCGCTCTCCACCGATACGCCCGCGGCACGCCCGCGCGGCAGGATCGCCGCACGCGCGCCGCTGGCGACGACGGTGGACGTCGGGACGGTCCTGCACAACGTGGAGCATGGCGGCCGCACGGTGGTCGACGCGCGCGCGCCGGACCGCTTCCGCGGCGAGAACGAGACCATCGACCCGGTCGGCGGCCACATTCCGGGCGCGAAAAACCGCTTCTTCAAGGACAACCTTCAGCCCGACGGCCGCTTCAAGGCACCGGCACAACTGAAGGCCGAACTGGGGGTGGCGGTGGGCGATCCGAAGAGCGCCATCATGCAGTGCGGCTCCGGCGTCACGGCCTGCCACAACCTGCTGGCTCTGGAAGTGGCCGGCATGCCGGGCGCAGCCTTGTATCCGGGTTCGTGGAGCGAATGGAGCGCCGATCCGGCGCGGCCGGTGGCGACGGGTGCCCAGTAAGGCTCAGTGACTCAAGTCATAGGGGGCGGGCAGGAAGTCCGCCAGCGTAAAGACGACGACCGACAGCAGCAGCACGCCCAACACATAGCCGAACCGCCAAGGCTTCTCGCGCAGCGCCACAAGCAATTGATTGACCAGCCTTACCATGCTTCCTCCACGTAGGTGACGGATCAGCATAGGCTGCAAAGAATTCGCCTGTCAACATCCAGGCACAAGTTTCATCAATGTCCGTGCGTCAGGAGCAGCACGATCACCACGCCCAGGCCGATCAGCAGCAACTGGGGAATCGACTCGTGCACGGTGGCGCGGCGCTGCATCTGCGGCATCAGGTCGCTGACGGCAATGTAGATGAAGCCCGAGGAAGCGAACACCAGGACATAGGGAATCAGGCCGCTGGCCTTGTCCAGGGTGTAGTAGCCGAGCAGGCCGCCGCCGACGGCGAGCATGCTGCACAGCAGGTTGAAGACGTAGGCGCGGGCGCGCGAAAAGCCCGCGTTCAGCAACACGATGAAGTCGCCGATCTCCTGCGGGATCTCGTGGGCGATGATCGCCACCCCGGTCACGATGCCCAGCTGCGGATTGGCGAGGAAGGCCGCCGCGATCAGGATCCCGTCCGTGAAGTTGTGCATGCCGTCGCCGATCAGGATCATCCATCCCGCCTTGCCCGCCTGGTGCGCATCGTGCCCGTGGGCGTGGTGATGGCCGTCGCCCTCGTGGTGATGCGAATGGCGCAGCAGCGCCACCTTTTCCAGCACGAAGAAGGCCAGCAGCCCGCCCAGCAGGGTCGCGAACAGGGCGCGCGGGTCGACATGCGACTCGAACGCCTCGGGCAGCGCATGCAGCAGCGAGGTCGCGAGCATGATGCCGACCGACAGGCTGACCATGCGCTCGACGACCTTCGACAACAGGGTGAAGGAGAATACCGCGGCAGCCGTGATGCTGACGATGCCCGCCAGTCCGGTGGCCAGCAGGATGGAGATGAGAACGGGGTCGATCGTGAAGCCTCTTGTTATTCTTGGTCCGCGCGTCCGGCGCGCAAGCCGGGCATTGTACCGCGCCCGGCCTGCATGCGTGCGCGCTCAGGCCACGCCATGTTGCCGGAACCAGGCCAGCGCGCGGGTCCAGCCATCCTTCGCGTCCTTCTCGTTGTAGCTCGGGCGGTAGTCGGCATGGAAGGCATGGCCGGCATCCGGATAGACCACGAACTCCGACCCGCTCGCGCCCTGGGCCAGCGCCGCCTTCATCCTGTCGACGGTGTCGAGCGGGATACCGGTGTCCTTGGCGCCGTACAGGCCGAGCACCGGCACGCTCAAGCCGGGTGCGATGTCGACCGGGTGCCGCGGTGTGTTCGCGGTCGCCTCCCCCACCAGCCGGCCGTACCAGGCCACGCCGGCCTTGACCTTCGGATTGTGGGCCGCATACATCCAGGTGATCCGTCCGCCCCAGCAGAAACCGGTGATGCCCAGCTTGTCGGCGTTGCCGCCGTTGTTCGCGGCCCAGGCCACGCAGGCATCGAGGTCGCCCATCACCTGGGCGTCCGGGGTCTTCGAGACGATGTCCTTCATCAGCGTAGGGATGTCGGCGATCGTCGACGGATCGCCCTGGCGCACGAACAGGTCCGGCGCCAGCGCCAGGTAGCCCTGCCGCGCAAAGCGGCGCGCGACATCGGCGATGTGTTCGTGCACGCCGAAGATCTCGGACACCACCAGGATCACCGGCAGATCGGCCTTGCCCTCGGGGCGGGCGTGGTAGACGGGGAAGTCCTGGCCGTTCACGGTCAGCTTCACGGTGCCGGCATCCAGGCCCGCGGTATCGGTCTCGATCACGGAATGGGCCGCCACCGGCAGCGTGGCGGCAGCGAAGCCGGCGCGATCCTGTACGAGGTCTTTCATATGCAATCCTCCGGTCGGGGTAACAATGGATTGCTATCTTAGCAGTGGGCGCCGGGTTGCGCCGACGCGACTCAGCCGCGCATGCGTGCGCCCGCCGGCCGCGAACCGCAGGATACTGCAGGGGCCGCCATGGCGATGCGCCAGCGCGGCGTTGACGGGGGAGAACAATATGAACTCTCGTACGACGGGCGGCCTGGCCGCCACCTTGGCGCTGGCGCTGGTCCTCGGCGCGGCGCCGGCGCGGGCCGGCACGGCGAGGCACGGGACGGCCAGCATCGGCAACATCGGCTACCGGCTGATCGACCTGACGCCGAATGACGGCATCGCGCCCTCGATCGAGTTCAGCTCGATCACGGGTTCGCGCTATACCCTGGTGAATCTCTACCCTGCTCCCGCCTATCAATCGGCCCCGGATTACCGCATGAACTTCGGCGAGCAGGCCACCACGCTCGAAGGGCCGGGCGGCTCGGCCGGGGGCAGCGTCCAGGGCGGCATCTTCAGCGCCACCATCGACATCGGCGCCAACTCTGCCGACGCCACCTCCTCCGACAGCGGGATCTTCTTTTCCCTGTCGCCGCATACGACAGTGATCTTCTCGGCCGACACCAGCGGCGAACTGGCCTTCGATCCGGGCCAGGCCGACATGACGGCGAATGCCAGGCTGCGGGTCGAGATCTATCCCGACGACGGTACCGTGCTGACCTATACCTCCGGCGTCCACATCGAGCTGCCGGGCCGGGAGACGCTGCCGGCCTCGCTGTCGTTCAGCGCCGGCGACAGCGAACTGAGCGGCCGGCTGGACCACACGGCCTATGTGCTGGCGACCGTTGCGCCGGTGCCCGAACCGGCGCCGGCCGCCATGCTGCTGGCCGGGCTGGCGCTACTGCCCGCCGCCCGGCGCCGCCCGCAACCCGGATAAGCGAGGCATACCATGAAACCGATCCGCCCATTTGCCGGCCTGCTTGCCGGCGTCCTGCTTGCCGCCGCCCTTCCCGCGGCCGCGGCGACCGGCCCGCGACCGCCGCGGCCTCGATCGGCAGCTTCAGCTACAGGCTGATCGACCTGACCCCAGGCGACGGCCAGGCGCCCTCGCTCACGCTGGGCCCGTGGTCGAGCGCACCGTTCGCGATCATCTACAGCGATACCGGATACAAGGGAGACCAGCTGGTCCAGGATTTCCGCCATGAGGACGGGGAAGTGCATGCGCAATACGGAAACGATACGTACAGCGCCGGCGTCAACTTGCAGGACGCGCATGCCGGGATCGGGATGGGCGACCGTTCGGGGCGCGCCGAAGCGTCGACCTTTTCCTATTTCACGCTGTCGCCGAATACCCGGCTGGAGTTCCTGGCCTACGCCACGGGCAGCACCGCCGCGGATGCCGGCAGCCAGGCCTACGCCGACGCCGGCCTCTACGGCAAGCGTTTCGCCGGGTCGACGACCCCGGAGACCGACATCTACGACATGCTGTTCGTGAACCAGCCGGGATCGCAGCAGCGCTTGGTGGAAGTCGACGTCGTCAGCGGCGCAGAGCCGGTCAGCGGCTATATGACGGTCTCCGCCAGAGTCGGGGCCAGCAATTCGGCGCCGGCGGCGCCGATCCCGGAACCGGCGCACGCCGCCATGCTGCTGGCCGGGCTGCTGCTCCTGCTGCCCCGGCTCGGGGACAGGTTCAGGGCGCCAGCGTGAAGTCGACCTTGGTGGCGCTGGTGGCCGAGATGTCGACCATCGTGATCGTCTTGGCCGTGTAGCCGGTGCCGGATGCATCGACGCGGTACTTGCCCACGCCCGGCTGCACGGTGGCGCTCGGGGTCAGCACCAGCGGCCGGGCCGTGCTGTAGACGGCGTACTGCGGCGCCGCCAGCGGCAGGTTGGCGATCGTATAGGCCCCGGTCGCGAGGTCGGCGCCGGCATACTTGACGGTGACGGTCGGGCCGGCCGCGAAGCTCTGCTTGGCGGCGACATACGCGGCCTCGGTGGCGTTGGCCGGCAGGCTTACGGTGCCGCTGATCGAACCGGTGGCGCTGGTGGCCAGGGTCAGCGGCGCGCTCGCGGTGCTGAGCGTGGTGCTGCCGCTGGCGGCCACCGGCACGGCGCCGATCACGCCTGCGGCGCTGTTGTCGGCCGTGATGACCACGTCGTAGTTACCGGCCGGCAGGTGGGTCAGCGAGAATGCGCCGGTGGTCGGATCGGGCACGGTGGCGCCGACGATCGCGCCGTTCTGCTGCGCCGAGACGCTCACGTGGCTGCCCAGCAGCGAGGTGGCAACGTAGCCGGAAATGCCGGTGGCCAGCGCCGGGACGACCTTCACGACCGGCTTGAGCAGGTAGCGGCCCTTGCCTTGGGTGACGACCGACTTGCAGGCGTCGAAATCGAGCACCAGGTCGGCGCTCTGGCCGGCGGCGACGTCGAATTCGTTGCTCAGCTTGATGCCGCTCTGGACCGCGCTCGGGGTGCTCAGGGTGGTCTCGGTGCCGCCGCTCGGCACCACCGAGTTGGCCAGGCCGGTGCCGATGTTCGCGTCCAGCACCAGGCGGATCTGCGAGTAGTGCCCGGCCGGCAGCGTGGCCTGGCCGAGCGACTCCAGCACGCCGTTGGTCAGGTTCAGCAGGTTGATCTTCTTGGCCGGGCTCAGGGTGATGTCGGTCCAACCGCCGTCGGTGTCAGCGGCGGTGGCGCTGGCATTCACGCGCACCTTGTTGACGGTGACGTTGACGGCATCATAGCCGCAGGCCGGGGCGTCGGTCAGCGAGACCTTCAGCGTGCCGGCGGTGGAGACCGGGGCCGGGGCGGACGATCCGCTTCCGCCACCGCCGCCGCCACAGGCGCTGAGTGAAACTGCTGCAATGACGCTGCCGGCGAACAGGCCGGCCTGACGGAACGTGGTCTTCATAATAGTGTTGCCTTTCATGTTATTGCCGCGTGAATACGGTTCAAGCAATATACATTCTGGACAGCAACTTTTATGTTAAGCAACGTACATTGAAACTTCTACTTACAACTGATACAGCTGGGCGTGGCGTAAACACAACCGTTAAATTAATTGAACAATAAGGGGCTCAATGCGCGGAGGCACATACTCAATGTGCGGAGGCGCATACTCAATGCGCCTCCTCCCAGTTCTTCCCGACTCCGGTCTCGGCCACCAGCGGCACCTTCAGCGTGGCCACGCCGGCCATCAGCTCGGGCAGCTTCTGCTTGACCAGTTCCAGCTCGGCTTCCGGCACCTCCAGCACCAGTTCGTCGTGCACCTGCATGATCATGAGGGTGGCGAGGTTTTCCTTCTCGATCCAGTCCTGCACCGCGATCATCGCCAGCTTGATCAGGTCCGCCGCCGTGCCCTGCATCGGCGCGTTGATCGCGGCGCGTTCGGCGCCGGCGCGGCGCGGGCCGTTCGGCGAGTTGATCTCGGGGAGCCACAGGCGGCGCCCGAACACGGTCTCGACGTAGCCGCGCGCCTTCGCCTGCAGGCGGGTCTCGTCCATGTACTGCTTGACGCCGGCGAAGCGCTGGAAGTAGCGCTCGATGTAGTTGCCGGCGGCGCCACGCTCGATGCCCAGGTTCTGCGCCAGGCCGAACGCGCTCATGCCGTAGATGAGGCCGAAGTTGATGACCTTGGCGTAGCGGCGCTGTTCGCTCTCGACCTCTTCCGGCGCCAGGCCGAAGATCTCGGCGGCGGTGGCGCGGTGGATGTCCTCGCCCTGCGCGAAGGCGCGCAGCATCGCCTCGTCGCCCGAGATGTGGGCCATGATGCGCAGCTCGATCTGCGAGTAGTCGGCCGATACCAGCACGCTGCCTGGCGGGGCCACGAAGGCTTCGCGGATGCGGCGTCCTTCGGCGGTGCGTACCGGGATGTTCTGCAGGTTCGGATCGCTCGAGGCCAGGCGTCCGGTGATCGCGACCGCCTGCGCATAGTTGGTGTGCACGCGGCCGGTGTTCGGGTTGACCATCTTCGGCAGCTTGTCGGTATAGGTCGATTTGAGCTTGGACAGGCCGCGGTGCTCGAGCAGGATCTTCGGCAGCGGGTAATCCTCGGCCAGCTTCTGCAGCACTTCCTCGTCGGTGGACGGGGCGCCGGTGGCGGTCTTCTTGATCACCGGGAGCTGCAGCTTGCCGAAGAAGATCTCGCCGATCTGCTTGGGCGAACCGAGGTTGAACGGGCCGCCGGCCAGCTCGTAGGCCTGCTGCTCCAGTTCCGCGATGCGCGCGGCCAGCTCGCCCGACTGTTTGGCCAGCAGCTCGGCGTCGATCAGCACGCCGTTGCGCTCGATCTTCTGCAGCACCACCGAGGTCGGCAGCTCGATCTTGCGGTAGATGGTGTTCAGGCCTTCGTCGCTCTCGACGTGGCCGATCATCGCCTGGTGCAGGCGCAGCGTGATGTCGGAATCCTCGGCCGCGTATTCGGTGGCACGCCCCAGCTCGACCTGGTCGAAACAGATCTGGTTCACACCCTTGCCGCACACGTCGACGAAAGGAATCGTGGTGTAACCCAGGTGGCGCATCGCCATAGTGTCCATGTCGTGCGGCTTGTGCGATTCGAACACGTAGGACTGCAGCAGGGTGTCGTGGACGATGCCGCGCAATTTGACGCCGTGGTTTTCGAAGATGTGGGCGTCGTACTTCAGGTTCTGGCCGAGTTTCGGCTTGTCCGGGTTTTCCAGCCAGGGCTTCATCCGTTCGAGCACTTCCTCGCGGTTCAGCTGCTCGGGCACGCCGGCGTAGCGGTGCGCCAGCGGGATGTAGGCGCCCTTGCCCGCTTCGGTCGACAGTGAAATCCCGACCATCTCGGCCGCCAGCGGGTCGAGCGAGGTGGTCTCGGTGTCGACCGAGGTCAGCTCGGCCTTGTCGATCGCTTCCAGCCAGCGCTCCAGCTGTTCCATGGTGGTGACGGTCTCGTACTCGCCCTTGATGACGGGCATGCCGGGCAGCGTGCCATTCGCGCCGGCCACGCCTTCCGGCGAATTCAGGGCCGCCGCAGGAGCAGCGCCGGGCGACGCGTATTTACCGGCGTTGCCGTTGCCGCTGCCGATCTCGCGCAGCATGGTTTTGAACCCGTAGCGCTGGAAGAAGTCGCGCAGCGCGTCCTTGTCCTCCGGACGGCCGACCAGCGATTCCTCGATCGACACCAGGTGATTCGCCAGGTCGCAGTCGGTCTTCACCGTGATCAGCTCGCGGCCCTTCGGCAGCCATTCCAGGGCAGCCTGCAGGTTCGCGCCGACCGCGCCGCCGATGCTGTGGGCGTTCTCGATCACGCCGTCCAGCGAACCGTGCAGGGTGAGCCACTTGACCGCGGTCTTCGGGCCGCACTTGGTCACGCCGGGGACGTTGTCGACGGTGTCCCCGATCAGGGTCAGGTAATCGATGATGCGGTTCGGCGGCACCCCGAACTTGGCCAGCACGCCGGCTTCGTCGAGCTTCTCGTTGCTCATCGTATTGATCAGCATGACCTTGTCGTTGACCAGCTGGGCCAAGTCCTTATCGCCGGTCGAGACCACGGTGTTCATGCCGCGCGCGGTGGCCTGCGCCGCCAGCGTGCCGATCACGTCGTCGGCCTCGACGCCTTCGACCATCAGGATCGGCCAGCCCATGTGGCGCACCACCTCGTGGATCGGCTCGATCTGCTTGCCCAGGTCTTCCGGCATCGACGCGCGCGTGGCCTTGTACTCGGGGTAGAGGTCGTCGCGGAAGGTCTTGCCCTTGGCGTCGAACACGCAGGCGATGTAGGCGGCCGGGAAGTCGGCGCGCAGGCGGCGCAGCATGTTGACCATGCCGTGCATCGCACCGGTCGGGTGGCCGTCGGGACTGCGCAGGTCGGGCAGCGCGTGGAAGGCGCGATACAGGTAGCTGGAGCCGTCAACGAGAAGCAGGGTATTGTCCATGTATGGAATCGAATGAGCAAAAGTGGGCCGCAGGAGACGCAATAAGGCACGGCGAGCGTGCCATTATCGCAGATCGGGAATGCCTCCCATATGGGGTCGATCCGCTCTTTTTGTACGCTTTTTACTGGCGGGCGGCGCTGTTTGTTACAATGGCCTAAACGACATAGGTGATCACCATGCCCCGCATCTTCTCCCGCCTGCCCCTCGCACCTTGCCTGACACTGCTGCTGGCCGTGCAGGCCGGATCCACGCTGGCCCAGCAAGCGGCGCAGCAGCCTGCAGCGCAGCAGTCGAACAAGAACGAGGCCCCGCCCAGGCTCGAGCGTATCGAACCGGGCAGCGATGTGCCGGCTACGAACATTCCCTCGCGTACCCGTACCCAGATCAAGGAATCGCGCGACGGCGGCCAGGTCACCGAAGTCGAAGTCAACAGCAGCGGCAGCCATTACTATATGAAACCGAATACCCCGCCGGGCAATGCTGTACCGGGGAGCAACGCCAACTCGATCCGCGCGCCGCAATGGAAGGTGGGCGAGTTCGACCTGTCGGGCAAGCGCAAAGCCGCCGAGGCCGGGACCAACGCCCCGGCCGCGGCCGATGTGCCGCCGCCCCCGCCGATGCCGATGCCGGCCAATGCTGAGAAGAAATAAAGACCGGCCGCGAAAAGCGGCCGCCACAGTGACCTAACTTTCGTGAACGATGGCAGTTTTCACCACGGTCACACTGGACGACCTGAGCCAGTGGATCAAGCAGTTCCCCCTTGGTAAAGCCCTGGACCTCCAGGGCATCTCGAGCGGCATCGAGAACAGTAATTTCTTCCTGACGACCGAGCGCGGCGAATTCGTCCTGACGATCTTCGAGAACCTCAGCTTCGAGCAACTGCCCTTCTACGTGCAGCTGATGCGGCATCTGGCCGAGCGCGGCGTGCCGGTACCGGCGCCGGTGCCGAACGCCCAGGGCGAGCTGGTGGTGGCGCTTGCCGGCAAGCCGGCCGTCGTGGTCAGCAAGCTCGACGGCAGCTCGCAGATGGATCCGCAGCCCGTGCATTGCGCCGAAGTGGGCGCCATGCTGGCCAGGATGCACCTGGCCGGGCGCGATTTCCCGCTGCGCCAGCCGAACCTGCGCGGCCTGGACTGGTGGATCGAGACCGTGCCCAAGGTCCTGCCCTTCCTCGATGCGGAAAAAGCCGCCCTGCTGGAATCGGAACTGGCGTTCCAGCGTGCCTTTGCCGCCGGCGACACCTACCGCCAGCTGGAACAAGGCCCCGTGCACGCCGACCTGTTCCGCAACAACGTGATGTTCGTCGGCGAGCGCCTGAGCGGCTGCTTCGACTTCTACTTCGCGGGCTGGGACAGCTGGCTGTTCGACCTCGCCGTCACCGTCAACGACTGGTGCATCGACCTCGACACCGGCCGCCTCGACCAGGTCCGGGTGCGCGCCCTGACCCGGGCCTACCACGCAACCCGCCCGTTCACCGCGGCCGAGGCGCAGGCCTGGCAGCCGATGCTGCGCGCGGCGGCGCTGCGCTTCTGGCTGTCGCGCCTGTACGACCTGCACCGTCCGCGCGAGGCCGAGATGCTGACGCCGCACGATCCAAGCCATTTCGAACGCGTGCTGCGCGAACGCATCGCGGTTCCCGCGCCGAGCCTGAGCGCATGAGCAATCTGCCCGCGCGAACCGGCTGGGATTGGCTGAAAGGCGGCGTCAAGCTGTTCCGCAAGCAGCCGGCTGCCCTCACGACCCTGCTGTTTGCGAGCATCCTGCTGGCGATCGGCATCAGCGCCGTGCCCATCGTCGGCCCCATCGTCGTGGTGGTGCTGATCCCCTCGTTCTCGATGGCCTTCATGCAGGCCTGCCTGATGATCGACAACGGCGACCGTGTGACCCCAAGCGTGCTGCTGACCGGCTTCCGCAAGCCGGCGCTGGCCGGCCTGTGCAAGGTCGGGGTGATCTATCTGGGGGTGTTCCTGGTGCTGACCCTGGTCGCGCTGCTGGTGACGCCGGAATCGCTGCGCCAGCTGCCGGGCAACATCAAGCTCGATCCGAAGGACAAGCTGCCGTTCACGCTGAGCGACGTGCTGACCGTGTTCGGCCTGCTGATCCTGGAAACCGTCTCGCTGCTGACCCTGTGCTTCGCCGCCCCGCTCACCTACTGGAAGCGGATGGGGCCCGGCAAGGCCACCTTCTACAGCTTCTTCGCCGTGGTGCGCTCGGCGCGCGTGTTCGGCGTGCTGCTGCTGTCCTGGTTCGGCATCTTCACCGTCATCACCTTCGTGGTGGTGAACCTGTTCAGCGCGATCGCGCTGGCCCAGGTCGTGCTGATGTGGCTGATGTTCCTGTTCATCCTGTTCCTGCAGTGCGCGATCTACGCCGGCTACCGCGACATTTTCGGCAAGCCGGCCGAGAAGGAAGCGCTGCCCGCATAAATGCGTGGGCACGGGGTGCCCACGCGGAAGCCGGCATTGACGCATCGCGGCGTTACCGCCCCACCCGCTCCAGCTTGGCCACCGACAGGTCGAGCACCTTCATGCCGGCCGCGCCGAAGTTGATCTGGGCGCGCGCGCTGCCGGCCCCGCCCTCGATGTTGACGATCACGCCCTCGCCGAAGCGCGCGTGGCTGACCGTCTCGCCGATCCGCCAGCCGGTGCCGTTTCCATTGCTCGACTTCTGCGCGATCTGCTTGGCGATCTGGTTGTCGCTGCCGCCCTCGCGGAAGGCGGCGTCGTCCCAGGCCGTGGTCGACTTGCGGTTGCTGAACCAGTTGGTCTGCACGCGCGGCGACAGCCACTTCAGCGATTCCTCCGGCAGTTCGTCGAAGAAGCGCGACTTCATGTTGAAGCGGGTCTGGCCGTGCAGCATGCGCTGCTGGGTAAAGCTCATGTACAGGCGCTTGCGGGCGCGCGTGATCGCCACGTACATCAGGCGCCGTTCCTCGTCCACGCCGTCCAGCTCGCGCGAACTGCTCTCGTGCGGGAACAGGCCCTCTTCGAGGCCGGTAATGAAGACGGCGTCGAATTCCAGGCCCTTGGCCGAGTGCACCGTCATCAGCTGCATGGCGTCCTGCCCGGCCTGGGCCTGGGCGTCGCCCGCTTCCAGCGAGGCGTGGGACAGGAAGGCCGACAGCGGCGACATCACGGTGGCCAGCGGCGCGTCGGGATCCAGCAGCTCGATGCCGTCGGCGCTGACGATGGCCTGGCCGCTGCTTGCCTGCGCCTGCGGACCCAGGTGGGCCGGCGCATGGGTGCCGAAGCCCTCTTCCTGCACGAAGTGGGTGGCGGCACTGACCATCTGCTCCAGGTTCTCGATGCGCTCGGCGCCTTCCTTTTCCTTCGCATAATGGTCCAGCAGCGTGCTGCGCTCCAGCACCACCTTCACCATCTCCGGCAGCGGCAGCTGCTGGGTCTCGAAGCGCGCGCTCTCGATCAGCTTGACGAAGTTGGCCAGCACGCTGCCGGCCTTGCCGGTCATGTGGGGCACGGCCGCATACAGCGACACGCCATAGCTGTCGGCCGCCATCTGCAGCTGCTCGATCGAGCGCGCGCCGATGCCGCGGGTCGGGAAGTTCACCACGCGCATGAAGGCCGAATCGTTGTGCGGATTGTCCATCAGCTGCAGGTAGGCGATCGCGTGCTTGACCTCGGCACGCTGGAAGTAGCGCAGGCCGCCGTACACGGTGTACGGGATGCCGGCCGCGAACAGCGCGTGCTCGATCACGCGGCTCTGCGCGTTCGAACGGTACAGGACCGCGATCTCGCTGCGCGGCATGCCCTCGGCCATCAGGCTCTTGGCCTCTTCGATGATCCACTGCGCTTCTTCGAGGTCGGACGAGGCTTCGTAGATGCGCACCGGCTCGCCCTGGCCGGCATCCGTGCGCAGGTTCTTGCCGAGGCGTTTCGCGTTGTTCGCGATCAGGAAGTTGGCGCTGTCGAGGATGTGGCCGTGCGAGCGGTAGTTCTGCTCCAGCTTGATCAGGTTCTTCACCTCGAAATCGCGCTCGAACGCCTGCATGTTGCCGACGTTGGCGCCGCGGAAGGCGTAGATGCTCTGGTCGTCGTCGCCCACCGCGAAGATCGCGCCGCCGGCCGGCTCGCCGTGGCCCGCCAGCAGTTTCAGCAAGTTATATTGCAAGTCGTTCGTATCCTGGAACTCGTCGACCAGGATGTGGCGGAAACGCATCTGGTAATGCTGGCGCAGCGGGTGATTGCGCTGCAGCAGTTCGTAGGCGCGCAGCAGCAGTTCGGCGAAATCGACCACGCCTTCGCGCTGGCACTGCTGGTCGTAGGCGTCGTACAGCTCGACCATGCGGCGCTGGACATGATCGTAGGCCTCGACCTGGCTGGCGCGCAGGCCGTTGTCCTTGGCGTTGTTGATGAAGTACATCAGGTCCTTCGCCGGGTACTTCTCGTCGTCGACATTCAGGGCCTTCAGCATGCGCTTGATCATCGACAGCTGGTCCTGCGAATCCAGGATCTGGAAGGTCTGCGGCAGCGCGGCGTCGCGGTGGTGGGTGCGCAGCAGGCGGTTGCACAGGCCGTGGAAGGTGCCGATCCACATGCCGCGCGTGTTCACCGGCAGCATCGTCGACAGGCGGGTCAGCATTTCCTTCGCCGCCTTGTTGGTGAAGGTCACGGCCATCAGGCCGGCCGGCGAGACCTGGCTGGTCTGGATCAGCCAGGCGATCCGGGTGGTCAGCACGCGGGTCTTGCCCGATCCGGCGCCGGCCAGAATCAGGGCGCTCTGGGACGGCAGCGTGACGGCGGCGAGCTGTTCGGGATTCAGATTGTCGAGGAGATTCATGCGGGCATTATAAACGTCGGGATGGGCCTTCGGTCCCTTTCGGCGGCAAATCTACTGAGCATATATACAGTATCACAACAGTTGCCTCAAGGCTCGCGAGCGCCATCCAAACAGGACTTATCGTAATTTAAAGGCAGATGTGTTCTTAAGGATTTACATCGCAACCCACGCTCTATTTGTGACAAGGAGGCAATAATGCTGAATCGAGTCGTTACTGTGGCCGCGCTGGCCGTTGGCGGCATGATGCTGTCGAAAAAAATGAAGAACCGTGGTTCGGGCATGGATTCGTCGATCGTCGAGACCATCGAGATCAACGTCCCGGTCCGCACTGCCTACAATCAGTGGACCCAGTTCGAGGACTTCCCGCAATTCATGGCTAGCGTGCACGAGATCCGCCAGCTGGACGACAAGCGCCTGCACTGGAAGGCCAACGTGGCCGGCGAAGAGAAGGAATGGGATGCCGAGATCACCGAGCAGATCCCGGACAAGCGCATCGCCTGGCAGAGCACCACCGGCGTGCCGAACGGCGGCGTCGCGACCTTCCACAAGATCTCCGACAACGTCTGCCGCGTGACCGTCCAGATGGATTACCAGCCGGAAGGCGCCATGGAAAAAATCGGCGATGCCTTCGGCGCGGTGCGTATGGAACTGCGTGGCAACCTGCAGAAGTTCAAGGAAATGCTGGAGTCGCGCGGCAAGGAAACCGGCGCCTGGCGCGGCAGCATCGCCCAGCACTGATCCGACGCGTTTGATCCGACGTCAGCTCATGCCAGCGCCGCCTCCGGGCGGCGTTTTTTTTGCCGCGCCCTGCCGTCATTTCCGCGCCTAAACGGATCGGAGCGTTTTCCTGGCGAGCGTACGATGACAGTCCTTTTCAGGAGAACGAAACATGGACAATGCCGACGATCCGATCACTGCCCTGACGCGCGACCACGACCTGGTGCGCAAGCTGGCCGACACCTACCTCAACAGCAAGGACATGGAGGTCAAGAAGCAGGCGGCCATCCAGCTGCTGCAGGCCATCCACACCCACTCCCGGCTGGAAGAATCCATCTTCTATCCGAACGTGCGCTGCATCGACGAAGGCCTGGTCGGCCATTTCGAACAGGATCACTTGAAGGTCGACGATCTGCTTGCCACGCTGCAGGGCATGGCCCCCGACGCAGCGGGCGCCGAGCCGTTGATGCGCGAGATGCTGAATGCGGTGCTGAGCCACATCGACGAGGAAGAGAACCAGCTGTTCCCGCGGCTGCGGCAGTCCAATGCCGACATGAGCGACATTGGACTGCAGATGCAGTCGTTCGAGGCTAACCTGATCCACATGCAGGCGCAGGCGAGCGACCAGGGGGCAAGGCGGACCTAGCCCTTACCACACGCGGCAACGCTTCTCCTTCACCATCGGCTGCCCCGGCTTGCACTGGAAGGCCTGCTGGAACTGCGGCATGTTCACCACCAGGCCGTTCACGCGGTAGCGGCCCGGCGAGTGCGGGTCCGTCATCGCCTTCACGCGCAGGTTTTCGGGGCGGTCGTTTTCGCAGGCCCACTGCGCATTGCCGACGAAGAAGCGCTGCTCGGGAGTCAGGCCGTCGCGCAGTTGCGGCTGCGCCTGCTGCGGCATGCTGGCCATCTCTTCCTTCCACGCCATCCAGCCCAGGATCAGGCCGCCCAGGTCGGCGATGTCCTCGCCCAGGGTCAGCTTGCTGTTGATCTTGATGTCGTCCACCACGGTGTACTGCGCGTACTGGTCGACGATGCAGGCGGCGCGCTCTTCGTATTCCTTGGCGTCCTTCTTGGTCCACCAATCCTTCAGGTTGCCTTTCGCGTCGAACTGGCGGCCTTCGTCGTCGAAGGCGTGGGTCAGCTCGTGGCCGATGGTGCCGCCGGTGTTGCCGTAGTTCGGCGCATCGTCCATCTTCGGATCGAACAGCGGCGGCTGCAGCACGCCGGCCGGGAAGTTGATGTCGTTCATCTGCGGATTGAAATAGGCGTTCACCGTCGGCGGGGTCATGCTCCATTCGCCGCGGTCGAGCGGCTTGCCGATCTTGGCCAGGTCGCGGCGGGTCTCGAACACGTTGCCGCGCTCGACGTTGCCGGCAAAGTCGCCCGGTTTCACCTTATACGTGCCGTAGTCGCGCCACTTGTCCGGATAGCCGATCTTGTTGACGATCGCGGCCAGCTTGTCCTGGGCGCGCTTCTTGGTTTCAGGGCTCATCCAGTCGAGCGAGTCGATGTCCTTCTTCATCGCTTCCTCGACCTGGCGGGTCATGTGCAGCGACTTGGCCTTCAGCTCCGGCGAGAATGCGCGGCTGACGAATTCCTGGCCCAGCGCTTCGCCCAGCTGGCGGTCGACCAGGCCGACGCAACGCTTCCAGCGCGGCGGCTGCTGCTGGATGCCGCGCAGGGTCTTGCTGAAGAAGTCGAAGTGTTCCTGGTCGAAGTTTGACGCCAGCGCCGGCGAGAGGTTGCGCGCCACCTGCCAGCGCAGGTAGGCGCGGGTCGCGTCGATGTCGCTGGTCTTCCACATCGTCGCCAGGGCCTTGAAGAAGGCCGGCTCGGTGACGTTGAAGACGGCCTGCTTGTCCTGCCCCACTTCAGTCAGGTAGGCGTGCCAGTCGAAGCCCGGGGTCAGGGCCTGCAGGCCTTTCGCATCGACCTTGTGGAACAGTTTATAGGGGTCGCGCTTGTCGACGCGCGACAGCGAGGCCTTGGCGAGCCTGGTTTCCATGTCCATCACGCGCGCCGCCTGGCGCTGTGCCTGCTCCGGCGCATCGCCGAGCAGCTTGAACGTGTTGGCGATGTGGGCGACGTACTTGGCCCGCAGCTCCTTCGATTTCGCGTCAGGCTTGAGGTAGGAGTCGCGGTCCGGCAGGCCCAGGCCGCCGGCGCTGGCGAAGGCGATCACGCGCGTGGAATCGCCGAAGTCCTGGCTCGAGCCGAAACCGAAGAACAGGCCCTGGTCGGCCAGCGCCAGGTGCAGGCGTGCCAGCACGCGCGGCAAGTCCTTGTTGGAACGCAGCGCCGCGATCTGGTCGAAATAGGGCTTGAGCGGCTCGGCGCCGCGCGCCTCGATGGCACGCTCGTCCATGCAGGCGCCGAAATAGTCGCCGATCTTCTGCTGGTTGGGGTTGCGGCCGTCCTGGCGTTTCGACAGGTCTTCGAGGATGCCCCACAGGAAGCGCTGGTTGTCCTCGGCCAGCTTGCTGTACACCGACCAGCGCGCCTGGTCGGCGGGAATCGGATTGTTCTTCATCCAGCCACCGCAGGCGTACTGATAGAAGTCGACGCAGGGGTCGGCGCTGCGGTCCATCGACTCCGGGTTCAGGCCCGGCGTGTACGGGAATTCCTTGGCTGGGCGCTCGGCGGCGGCAGGCGCCGCCGAAGCGGTGGGTGCGGGCGTGTTCTGGGCAGTCGCCAGCGCAGCGGCGCCGGCAAGGGAAAGAAGGACAGCTAGGCGGGCTGGGCGCATGGCATGACTTTATAAAAGATAAACGCCCATATGCTGCCATACTGCCTGGGAAAAATAAACTCAGCCCTGCACCGGTGCCTGCTGCGCCAGGCCCCTGGCGATCGCATCGCGGATCAGGCCGCGCATCGTCTTGTCGGCGGCCTTGCTCTCCCGGTCCATCTGCTTGCCGAGCGCATCCATCTTCTTGCCCAGCGCATCCATCGGCTTGCCGGCCTCGTCCATGCGCTTGCCGATCTCGTCCATGCTGGCGCCGGCGCGGCGCTGCCCTTCGCTCTCGTGGGCGGCGCGCATCTGCTCGCCCAGCTCGCGCATGCGCTGGTCCAGACCGTGCATCTTCTCGTCCAGGCGCTTGCGTTCGCTATCGGAAGAAGCCTTGCCCATCTGCTCGCCGAGGGCGCCCATCTGCCGGCCCAGCTCGTTCATCTTGCGCTCCAGCTCGCGCACCCGCGGCTGGTCGGCCCGCATGGCGCCGGCCGCCTGCTCCATCTGCTTGCCCAACGCGTCCATGGCCTTGCCGTGCTGGTCCATCTCTTTGCCATAGGCATTCATCTGCTCGCCCAGCCGGTTCACCGGCGCCCAGGCCGCGTGGGCCTTCGCCAGCGTGTCCGGGTCCTGCACGATCCAGGACTTGCCGCCGTCGCGGAACCACAGGAATTCACCCTTGACGCTGCGCTTGAGCTGCTTGATGGACGGCCAGTCGGCGCTGTTGCCGGTCATGTTGAAACCCTGGTCGCCCTCGCCCACCAGCGCGTAGGCATCGCCGCGGCTTTCCTGCAGGGTCACGTGGACCGCGGGTTTCTCCTGCGCCGCGGCTGGGGCCGCCGGCGCGGTGCCGGCATGGGCATGGAGGGCGGCCGTCAGGGCCAGGCCGAGGGCCGGCAAGGCCAGCTTCCAATCGAGGGCTTCCGCTTGCGGACGAACCAGGCGTTTGATGCGAGACATGAGATTTCCTCCTACTCCAGATGCCCCAGGGGCGAGTTGCGTGGTGGAGAGCTGGAACAGGTCCAGCTCGGATAATGCAAGCGCGAGACGCCGCGGTTCGCCCAGCGCGCTTGCGGCAAGGTCGTCGGCGATCAGTTCCCGCTCGACCCGGATGCGGTGCGACAGCCACCACACCGCCGGGTGATAGAACAGCAGGATCTCGATCGCGCTCTGTACCAGGTTGAGCAGGTAGTCGTGGCGCCGCACATGCGCCAGCTCGTGCGCCAGCAGGGCCTCGAGCAGCTGCGGCGCCATGCCGGTCGCCAGCGCGGCCGGCACCAGCACCAGCGGGGCCAGGGCTCCGGCGGTCACCGGGCTGGCGAGCTCGTCCACCAGCCCGAGAATCACCTTGCGTCCAATGCCCAGCTGCGCCGCCAGGCGGTCGAGCACGGCCTGCCAGGCCGGATCGTGCCGGTACGCGTCCGGACGGCTGCGCCGGCGCACCCAGGCCAGACCCAGCAGCAGGCGCAGGGCCATCAAGGCGGCGCCGCCGGACCAGCACAGGATCACCAGCGGCAGGCGCGGCCGCAGCGCCTCGCGCCAGCCCGCCGCATCCCACGCCGCCGGCAGCGCGGCGCGATCGGCCAGCCCCCATGCGGCATCGCGCGCGACGCCGGACCGCAGCGCCTGCAGCAGGGACGACGGCAGCGTGAACGCGGCGCCGTCCGCGCCCTGCCCCGCCATGGGCGTCAGCACGGCGGCCAGCATGCCGGCCAGCGGCAGCGCCGCGCACAGCAGCAGCGCGCCGCAGGCAAGCAGGTAGCGCCATTGCGGACGCGCCCTGCCCAGCAGGCCCAGCAGCACGGCGGCGGCGCAGCCGACCAGCGCGCCCTGCCAGACGAAGTCCAGCAGCGCCCAGGCCAGGGCGGCGATCCCGGCGGCGGCGCTCATCGCGCCTGCCTGCCGCTTGGGCGGTGAATCGCGTGCATGCGGTTTCCTTTCGACGGATGCAGGATAGGCCGGCTAGAAAAATTTGTCTAGAACTTTTTTTCTAGACAAGGACGAACAATCGATGAAGACAGGATAGGGACAGGCGCCGAAGGCCGCCAACGTGCTGCGACAGGCTGCGGGAAAGGAGGAATGGACGGAAGAACTTGGGCCCCCGCCTTCGCGGGGGTGACGTGTTTAAGCTGCGGGGGCGACGTGCTTAGTACACCACGACCGAGCGGATCGACTCGCCCTTCTTCATCAGGTCGAAGCCCTCGTTGATCTGGTCGAGGTGCAGGTGGTGCGTGATCAGGTCATCGATATTGATCTTGTTTTCCATGTACCAGTCGACGATCTTCGGCACGTCGGTGCGGCCGCGCGCGCCGCCGAAGGCCGAGCCCTTCCACACGCGGCCGGTGACCAGCTGGAACGGACGGGTGGAAATCTCCTTGCCCGCTTCGGCCACGCCGATGATGATCGACTGGCCCCAGCCCTTGTGGCAGCACTCCAGCGCCTGGCGCATCGTGGTCACGTTGCCGATGCATTCGAAGGAGTAGTCGGCGCCGCCGTCGGTCAGCTGGACGATCGCGTCGACCACGTTCTCGACCTGGGTCGGATTGACGAAATGGGTCATGCCGAACTTGCGCGCCATCTCTTCGCGGCCCGGATTGAGGTCCACGCCGATGATCTTGTCGGCGCCGACCATCTTGGCCGCCTGGATCACGTTCAGGCCGATGCCGCCCAGGCCGAACACGACCACGTTGGCGCCCGCCTCCACCTTGGCCGTGAAGATCACTGCGCCGATGCCGGTGGTGACGCCGCAGCCGATGTAGCAGACCTTGTCGAACGGCGCGTCCGAGCGGATCTTGGCCAGCGCGATCTCCGGCACCACGATGTAGTTCGAGAAGGTCGAGGTGCCCATGTAGTGGTAGATCGGCTTGCCGTCCAGCGAAAAGCGGCTGGTAGCATCCGGCATCAGGCCGCGGCCCTGGGTGCTGCGGATGGCCTGGCACAGGTTGGTCTTCTGCGACAGGCAGAATTTGCACTGGCGGCATTCCGGGGTGTACAGCGGGATGACGTGGTCGTCCTTGCGCAGGCTGGTCACGCCGGGGCCGACGTCGACCACCACGCCCGCGCCTTCATGGCCGAGGATGGCCGGGAAGATCCCTTCCGGGTCGGCGCCGGAGAGCGTGTACCAGTCGGTATGGCAGATGCCGGTCGCCTTGACCTCGACCAGCACTTCACCTGCTTTCGGACCTTCGAGTTCGACTTCCTCGATCGTCAGCGGCTTACCCGCTTGCCATGCAATCGCTGCCTTGGTTTTCATATGGAATCTTTCCTGACGTGGTTGTGCAATCCGGCCATTATCCGCACAAGCCGGGCCGCGGCCAATAGGCGCTCCATTGGATGTCTGGAATTGGTGCCATAATGACCGGATTTGTCAGCCGCCAACAGTAGTGGAAGACCCATGCAGAACAGGCCCGCGTCCCCGGCATTCACTGTCGACATCATCGTCTATCCCGGCTTCAAGGCAATGGAAGCCATCGGTCCGATGTCCGTCTTCGAATATGCCAACGTCCACCTGCGGCGCAGCGGCAAGCCGGACGGCTACGATGTCCGCATCGCGTCCATACGCGAAGGCCAGGTGCCTTCGGATACCCTAATGTCGCTGCAGGCCACCAAGGCCCTGGACCTGCTGGCGCTGCCGCATACGGCCATTGTCGCCGGCGCGCGCGACATCCATCGCGCGCTGGCCGAAGGCGGCGCCATCGTCGACTGGGTCGCCGCCGCCAGTCCGCGCCTGCAGCGGCTGGCTGCACTCTGCTCCGGCGCATTTTTCCTCGGCGCGGCCGGGGTCCTCGATGGCAAGGCCGCGACCACGCACTGGAGCGTGGCCGAGCGCCTGCAGGCCGATCATCCCGGCATCGCCGTCGATGCGGATGCCATCTTCGTACGCGCCGGACACCTGTGGACCTCGGCCGGCGTCACCGCCGGGATCGACCTGGCACTGGCCCTCGTCGAAGAGGATTTCGGCAAGGAGCTGGCGCTGCAGGTAGCGACCGACATGGTGGTCTACCTGAAGCGCCCGGGTGGGCAATCGCAATTCAGTACGCACCTGCTGAGCGAACGCACGGCGCGGCCCGGTATCCGCGAGATCCAGAAATGGATCCTGGAAAACCTGCATGAGCGCCTGAGCGTGGCCCAGCTGGCGCAGAAGGCAATGATGAGCGAGCGCCACTTCGCCCGCGTATTCCTGCAGGAAGTGGGCCTGAGCACCCAGGAATTCATCGCCGCCTGCCGCTTCGAGCGCGCCAGGCAGTTGCTGGCCGATGTCGCGCTGCCGCTCAAGACGGTGGCGGCGCGCGCCGGCTTCAACGGCGAGGCGCAAATGCGCCGTGTCTTCCAGAAGCGGATGGGCATCGTGCCCACCTTGTACCGCGAACGCTTCGCCACGACAGGAGTGGCCAGCGCGAAGCCCGGCTAGGCGGCGGCCCCGGAGCATCATCTGGAACATTAGGCGCTCCTACTTGCCGCGCAGCCTTGCGGTGAACGCCCCGTGCAGGCTGTTGAGCAGTTCCTCGGCCGCCACCAGCTGCTCGGCGACCTCGTTGATCTTGCGGCGGCTCGCGCGCGCATGGTCGCGCAGCACTTCGAAGGCGGTGATGCGGTCGGTCCGGTAGCGCGCCATCAGCAGGCCCACGGCCAGGCTGGTTTCGCGGCCGGCGGCCAGGGCCGCGTTCAGGTTGGCCTCGGTGCTGCGCAGCTGGCGGATCTCGTCGGCGCGCGCCAGTCCCGCCTCGAAGGCCGGCAGCAGGCGCGACGCGTCGACGGGCTTGACCACGAAGCCGACCGCACCATGGCTGGCGGCCTGGCGCGCGGTCTCGGCGTCGTCCACCGACGACAGGAACATGAACGGCACCTCGGTGTGGTCTTTCAGGCGCCGCGCCAGGTCGAGTCCGGACATGCCGGGCATGGTGATGTCGAGCAGGGCCAGCGCAAACCCAGGCTCCTGAGGCGCGCCCTCGCGTTCGGCGATGCGCTGCAGCGCATCGGCAGCGGACGAGGCGCCAACTGTGTCGTAGCCCGCGTGCCGGAGCACGGTGGCGATGTAATCGAGAAGCAGGGTGTCGTCGTCGACCAGCAGTATCAGCCGGCGGGAAGAGGCAGGCACGCTCATGGTTATCGTGTTTCGCAGAGAAGGTGACCGGCGGTCGAAATTAACAAAATTTCCATGACGCCAACTTTGGCGGCCAGAAATATAGAATCTACATTTGTGACAAATCTAGATATTTGTCAATTGAATTATATGCACAGACGATCACGCAACAGTTCTTGCGCACGATTGAAAATCCGTTGCATCTGTTTAAGTTCCATCAATACACTTGAGCCACTGTTTATGAACGGCTGGGCCCGGCCTTCACAAAGCAGCGATGTATCGGTTGTATCGGTTGTATCGGTTGTTTAAGCAATGAAACGACAAAGCACGCGGACCACGAGTCGGCGGCGATAACGAAGAAACTTAACGGAGAAGCACCGATGAATCAGAATAAAACTCGCGCATCAAAGTTCGTCCCGGTCCTCGGCCTCTGCGCCGCGGCGCTGGCAATTGCATTCTCGGGTAGTGCGTCGGCCGCCGCGCCGACCACCGCCCGCGTGATCGTGGCCTTCAAACCGGGCGCCGCAGCGAATGTGAAGTCGCTGGTCGCCGCCGCCAAGGGCTCGGTCAAGCAGGAAATCTTCAACATGAATGCGATGGCCGTCGAAGTGCCGACCGCGGCACTGAAGGGCCTGGAGAACAACCCGAACGTCGAATACATCGAAGAGGACGTGCTGCGCAAGCCGTTCTCGCTGACCACGCCGTCGACCGGCACCCCGTATGTCCTCGGCCAGCAGGTCCCCTACGGCATCAAACTGGTCCAGGCCGACCAGCTGCCGGACACCAACGTCGCCAACCGCAAGATCTGCATCATCGACTCGGGCGTCGATTTCAGCCATGAAGACCTGAAGGACAACGGCGCCAACGTCACCGGCGAATACGATTCCGGTACCGGCTGGTGGTACACCGACGAAACCCACCACGGCACCCACGTGTTCGGCACCATCGCCGGCGTCAACAACGGCACCGGGGTGGTCGGCGTGAACCCGAACAAGCAGCTCAAGCTGCACATCGTGAAGGTGTTCGGTGCCAACGGCGCCTGGACCTATTCGTCGACCCTGGCATCGGCCGCCAACAAGTGCGGTGCGGCGGGCGCGAACGTCATCACCATGTCGCTGGGCGGCGGCGCCAAGAGCATCACCGAGCAGCGCGCCTTCGACAGCCTGCAGACCAAGGGCGTGCTGAGCATCGCCGCGGCCGGCAACGACGGCAATGCCACCACCTCCTACCCGGCCGGCTATGCCAGCGTGATGTCGGTGGCTGCGCTCGACGAAAACAAGGTCGTCGCCTCCTTCTCGCAGTACAACAGCGACGTCGAGATCGCCGGTCCGGGCGTCTCGGTGCTGTCGACCGTGCCGATGGGCACCGGCCAGGACACGGCCCTGACCGTCGGCGGCGTCAACTACGCGTCGTCGGCAATGGATGGCTCGCCGGTCAAGTCCGCCACCGCGCCGCTGGCCGACTTCGGCATCGGCGACACGGTCAACACCGCCGTCTCCGGCAAGGTCTGCCTGATCCAGCGCGGCACGGTCGACTTCGCAACCAAGGTGAACAACTGCCAGAACAGCGGCGGCGTCGGCGCGATCGTGTACAACAACGTGGCCGGCGCGTTCGGCGGCACGCTGAACGGCGCCGTGACCAGCATCCCGTCGGTGACGGCTTCGGATACCGACGGCGCCGCGATGAAGGGCCAGCTGGGCCAGAGCGCGACGGTCGCCATCACGGCATCGAACTACGCCTACTTCGACGGCACTTCGATGGCTACCCCGCACGTGTCGGCGGTGGCTGCGCTGGTGTGGAGCTACTTCCCGACCTGCACCGGTTCCCAGATCCGTACCTCGCTGAACAACAGCGCGCTCGACCTGGGCACCGCCGGCCGCGACACCAAGTACGGCTACGGCCTGGTGCAGGCCAAGGCTGCCTACGACCGTATCAAGTCGCTGGGCTGCGGCAAGTAAGCACTCTGCGCCATCCGGCGCGGTAAAAAGGCCCGGGTCCTGTACCGAACAGACCCGGGCCTTTCCATTCGGCTTCGACATCACCCCAAAATAAGCTTAGTCGTTTACAAGTTTCACCTGTATATTCGATCGAGGCATCCTTTCAAACCGTATCATTGTCGGTCCCTCCACAGCCTTCGTCCGCCACAGCGGACCATTCCTGCGCGAATCTCCTTCGATCCTTTCTGATCGTGCTGCAGTCCTGGCAACCGCCCTGACTTCATTGGCATTCACACAAGGCAGGCATGCTCACGAAAACCACCGCACGGCTATCCGACTTCATCCTCGATAACATGGAGTCGATCCTGCAGGCATGGGAAGACTTTGCCCGCACCATCGAGCCGCCGGCCCTGACGATGGACGACACCGAATTGCGCGACCATGCCAAGCTGATGCTGACCGTCATCGCGGTCGACCTCAAGACGCCGCAAACGCCGCTCGAGCAATCCGAGAAATCGCAAGGAAGGGCCCCGCGCGGTGATCAAGATACCGCCGCCGAAACCCATGCGGAAGCGCGCCTGCTGTCCGGCTACAGCGTCGAGCAGCTGGTCTCCGAATACCGCGCGCTGCGTTCGAGCGTGCTGCACCAGTGGACCTCGCAGATGGCTTCCAGGCAGGCCACCGACATGGAAGACGTCACGCGCTTCAACGAAGCCATCGACCAGGCGCTGGCGGAGTCGGTCGCACGCTACGCCCATCTGGTCAAGCAATCGGAGAACATGTTCCTGGCCATCCTGGGTCACGACTTGCGCAACCCGCTCGGCACCGTCATCACCGGCGCCACCTTCGTCATGCGCGCCACCGATATACCGAGCAAGTACGTGCTGGCGGCAACGCGGATCTTCAACAGCGGCCAGCGGATGAGCAAACTGATCGGCGACCTGATCGACTTTACCCGCACCCATCTGGGGTCCGGCATCCCGATCAAGCCAAAGCGGATGAACCTGGCCGAAGTGTGCATGAACGTCGTCGAGGAACTGCGTACTTCCCATCCCGAACGCATCATCGATTTCGGCAGCTTCGCCCGGGAGGATGTGTTTGCCGACGACGACCGGCTCGCGCAGGTGCTCTCCAACTTGATCGGCAATGCGCTGCAATACGGAGCGCGCGACCTGCCGATCGGCGTCGGCATCTCGTCCACGCCAGAGGAAGTCAGCGTTACGGTGAACAACAAAGGCCCGGTCATTCCTGCAAATAAGCTCGGCAGCGTCTTCGATCCGCTGGTGCGCCTTGCGGCGAACGGGCAGTCCGACGAGCTGCGCGAGACCAGCCTCGGCATCGGCATGTTCATCGCACGCGAGATCGTCAACGCGCACAATGGCAGCATCAGCGTCACCTCGAACGAGAGCGAGGGCACGACGTTCCGGATCACCGTGCCGCGCCGCCTGCCCCCGCGCTCGCGTGCGGACGACCTTCGATGAACCCGCCTGGCCCGCCCGGCGGCGAAGCATCGACGGCACCGGCGCCCCGGAAGATCCTGCTGATCGACGACAATGACGATGCCCGCGAAATGCTGGGGATGGCGCTCGAACTGAAGGGCCACGCCATCGTCACGGCGGAGAGCGGCGCCAGCGGCCTGGCGCACGCCGACCGGTTTCGCCCGGACTTCATTTTCCTCGATCTCGGCATGCCCGTCATGGATGGCTACGATACCGCCATCGCCCTGCGCCGGATCGCCGGACTCGAACGGGTAACGGTCGTGGCACTGAGCGGCTGGAACGACCAGGAAACGCTGGCGCGCGTCCGCAACGCCGGTTTCGACCACCACCTGACCAAGCCTGCCAGCTTCGATCACATCGACCGCATCCTGCGTGGCGATATTCCGCCCTTCGCGATGCTGCCGTTGCGGCAGGCATCGCGTCATCTATAATGGTTGCTTTCGCAAATTCAACGCCACCACACGCCATATCATGGAACTAGCCAAGTCTTTCGAGCCAGCCGACATCGAACAATTCTGGCGTACCGAATGGGAACAGCGCGGTTACTTCGCCGCCACCATGGACGCCGACAAGCCTTCGTTCAGCATCCAGCTGCCGCCGCCGAACGTGACGGGCACCCTGCACATGGGCCACGCCTTCAACCAGACCGTCATGGATGGCCTGACCCGCTACTACCGCATGCGTGGTTTTAACACCGCCTGGATCCCGGGCACCGACCACGCCGGCATCGCGACCCAGATCGTGGTCGAACGCCAGCTCGACGCCCAGAAGATCTCGCGCCACGACCTCGGCCGCGAAGCCTTCGTCGAGAAGGTCTGGGAGTGGAAGGAAAAGTCGGGCAGCACCATCACCGGCCAGATGCGCCGCCTGGGTGCCTCCGCCGACTGGAACCGCGAATACTTCACGATGGACGAGCCGCGTTCCAGGACCGTGTCCGAAGTCTTCGTGCGCCTGTACGAGCAGGGCCTGATCTACCGCGGCAAGCGTTTGGTCAACTGGGACCCGGTGCTGGGCACCGCCGTGTCCGACCTCGAGGTGGATTCGCAGGAAGAAGACGGCTCGATGTGGTACATCCAGTACCCGCTGGTGGACGGCAGCGGCCACCTGACGGTCGCCACCACCCGTCCGGAAACCATGCTGGGCGACGTCGCCGTCGCGGTCGACCCGACCGACGAGCGCTACACGCACCTGCACGGCAAGATGCTGACCCTGCCGCTGACCGGCCGCCAGATTCCGGTCATCGCCGACGAATACGTCGACAAGGCCTTCGGCACCGGCTGCGTGAAGATCACCCCGGCGCACGACTTCAACGACTACGCAGTCGGCCAGCGCCACCAGCTGCCGATGCTGTCGATCATGACGCTCGACGCCAAGATCGTCGACGACGCGCCGGAAGCCTACCGCGGCCTCGACCGCTTCGTCGCGCGCAAGAAGATCGTCGCCGACCTGGAGTCCCTGGGCCTGCTGGAACAGGTCAAGCCGCACAAGCTGATGGTGCCGCGCGGCGACCGCACCGGCGGCGTCATCGAGCCGATGCTGACCGACCAGTGGTTCGTCGCGATGAGCAAGCCGGCTCCGGAGGGTACTTTCAACCCGGGCAAGTCGATCACCGAAGTGGCACTCGAAAAAGTCGCCAGCGGCGAGATCCAGTTCGTCCCCGAAAACTGGACCACCACCTACAACCAGTGGCTGGGCAACATCCAGGACTGGTGCATTTCGCGCCAGCTGTGGTGGGGCCACCGCATCCCGGCCTGGTTCGACGAGGCCGGCAACATCATCGTCGCCCGCGACGAGGAAGAAGCGAAAGCCAAGGCACAGGCCCAGGGCATCACGGGCGCGCTGCGCCGTGACGAAGACGTGCTGGACACCTGGTTCTCGTCGGCGCTGGTGCCCTTCTCGACCATGGGCTGGCCGGAGCAGACCAAGGAGATGGACCTGTTCCTGCCCTCGTCGGTGCTGGTGACCGGCTTCGACATCATCTTCTTCTGGGTGGCGCGCATGGTCATGATGACCGCGCACTTCACCGGCAAGGTGCCGTTCAAGACCGTCTACGTGCACGGGCTGGTGCGTGACTCCTCGGGCCAGAAGATGTCCAAGTCGAAAGGCAACACGCTCGATCCGATCGACCTGATCGACGGCATCGATGTCGAGTCGCTGGTTGCCAAGCGCACCACCGGCCTGATGGACCCGCGCGGCGCCGAGAAGATCGCCAAGGCCACCCGCAAGGAATTCCCGGAAGGGATCCCGGCCTTCGGCACCGACGCCGTGCGCTTCACCATGGCCAGCTACGCCTCGCTGGGCCGCAACATCAACTTCGACCTCGGCCGCTGCGAAGGCTACCGCAACTTCTGCAACAAGCTGTGGAACGCAACCCGCTTCGTGCTGATGAACACCGAAGGCAAGGACTGCGGGGTCCGGCCATCCGGGAAGCCGAATCCGGAAGACCTGTCGCAGGCCGACCGCTGGATCATCTCGCTGATGAACCGCGTCGAGCTGGACGTGGCGAAGGGCTTCGCCGACTACCGCTTCGACAACATCGCCAGCAGCATCTACAGCTTCGTCTGGGACGAGTACTGCGACTGGTACCTGGAACTGGCCAAGGTCCAGGTCCAGCAAGGCAGCGAGGCCCAGCAGCGCGCCACCCGCCACACCCTGCTGCGCGTGCTGGAAGTGATCCTGCGCCTGGCGCATCCGATCATCCCGTTCGTGACCGAGCAGCTGTGGCACGCGGTCGCGCCGCTGGCCGGCAAAACTGGTGACACCATCATGCTGCAGCCCTACCCGATCGCCGACGAAGCGCTGATCGACGCAGGTGCCGAAGCCTGGATGGAGCAGTTCAAGAAGCTGACCGACGCCACCCGCAACCTGCGTGGCGAGATGAAGCTGTCGCCGTCGGTGCGCGTGCCGCTGATCGTCGAGCCGGGCTCGGAGGCCGACCGCGTTGCCGCCCAAAGCTTCGCGCCCTACGTGCAGCTGCTGGGCAAGCTGTCGGAAGTGCAGATCGTGGACACCCTGCCGGAATCGCCGGCCGCGGTGTCGATCGTCGGCACGACCAAGCTGATGCTGAAGGTCGAGATCGACGTCGCCGCCGAGCGCGAGCGCCTGTCGAAGGAGATCGCGCGCGTGCAGGGCGAGATCGCCAAGGCCAACGGCAAGCTGTCCAGCGAGAGCTTCGTGGCCCGCGCCCCGGCCGCCGTGGTGGCCCAGGAGCGCGAGCGCGTGGAGAACTTCAGCGCCACGCTGGCCAAGATGCAGGAACAGCTGGCCAAGCTGCCGGCCGCCTGACCGCTCACCGCAGCGCTTGGAAGCCGCGCCAGGGCTCTGCCCGGCGCGGCTTTTTCTTTGCCGCTAGCGGCCGCTTCGATCGCCACGGACGCGCCGTGCGCGCAGCAGCATCTGCAAGAATTTCCATCCGGCTGTTTACCGAACGACCGTACTGTTTGCTACACTCCGCTTGCCCATCACACCAACGATCACACTGGAGACACCATGCGCACCCTCATCAAGGTTTCACTGCTTGTTCCCGTTCTTGCCGCCGCCCTCGCTGCCCCAGCGGCATGGGCACAGGAGGGCTCGCCGGTCGGCCTGTGGAAGACCATCGACGACAGTTCGGGCAAGCCGACCGCCCTGATCCGCATTACCGAGAACCATGGCGAGTTGCAGGGCAAGATCGAGAAACTGTTCCGCGCCCCGGACGAAGACCAGAACCCGAAATGCCTGCCGTGCACGGATGCGCGCAAGGACCAGCCGATCATCGGCATGACCATCGTCTCGGGCCTGAAGAAGACCGGCGACGAATACGCCGGCGGCGAGATCCTCGATCCGAAGAACGGCAAGGTCTACAAGAGCAAGCTGATGGTGCGCGAAGGCGGCAAGAAAGTCGAAGTGCGCGGCTATGTCGGCATGCCGATGTTCGGCCGCTCGCAGGTCTGGCTGCGTCAGGAGTGAGCCGCTGACGGGCGGCGAACGGCGCCAAGGCCGGGAGAACCCGGCGCCGGCGCCTTCCGGATGTGCGTTACACTCCCTTCAACCATGTGGAGGGAAGAAGCAATGACAGACCCGCCCGGCATCCCACCGGTTGTACCGCATTCGGCCGCCGCGTCGAGCCAGGTCGCGCGCTACCTGGCAGCCGATGCGCCGCCGGTGCCGCTGCATTACCTGACTTACCTGTTCGAGCACGTCGCCGACGTCATCTTCTTCCTCGAGGTGCTGGACGGCGACCGTTACCGCTTTTCCGCGGTCAACGAGCGCTTCACCCTCACCACCGGCCTGCCTGTCTCTGCGGTGGTCGGCAAGGAAGTCGACCAGATCATCCCGCCCGCCTCGCTGGAGCTGGTGAAGTCGAAATACCGGGAGGCCATTGCCACCCGCAAGGTGGTGCAGTGGCAAGAAGTGTCAAGCTATCCGACCGGCATCAGGACGGGGGATGTTACCGTGTCTCCCGTGATCGAGGCGGACGGCACCTGCCGGCTCCTGATGGGCGTCGTGCACGACGTCACCGAGCATCACCGCAACCAGCAACGGCTGGCCGAGCTCGAAGAACGCTGGCGGCTGGCCCTCGAATATTCCGGCGCCGGCGCATGGGAGTGGCAAGCCGGTGCCGATGAACTGGGTGGCGAACTGACCATCTTTCCGTTCTTCCAGTCCATCATCGGCATGGGCTGCTCGCCGCTGACGGCGACCCGCGAGACCCTGCGCGACTGGGTGCATCCCGACGACACCGGCGCCATCGAAGCGGCCGCCGCCGCCATCGCCGCAGGCAAGTCGGAACGGCTCGACGCCGAGGCCCGGGTGCGCCACCACGACGGCCACTGGGTATGGATCCGCATGCAGGGCAAGGTCGTTTTCGACGCGGCGCGCAAGCCGCTGCGCATGCTCGGCACCGTCACCGACATCTCGGTGCTCAAGGCCGCCCAGCACAGCCTGGAACTGGGTTCGCTGCTGTTCGAGAACAGCCACGAGGCGATTGCCGTGCTCGATCCCGACGGCCGCATCGAAACGGTGAATCCGGCGTTCACCGCCATGCGCGGCTTCACCGCGGACGACATCGCCGGCAAGGCGCCGCGGGTGTACAACGCCGGCCTGGAGGAATCCGACTTCGACGATGCCTTGTGGGCGCAGCTGCGGGCCACCGGCCAGTGGCAGGGAGAATTGTGGAGCCGGCACAAGGACGGCCACGTGATCGCCGAGTACCGCACCATCACCGCCGCCTACGGTCCCGACCGGCGGGTGCGCAACTATATCGACATCGGCACCGACATCACCGAGACCAAGCGTGCCGAAGAACTCGCCTGGCGCCAGGGGAACTACGATGTCCTGACGGGATTGCCGAACCGCCAGATGTTCCTGGAGCGCGTGGCCCGGGCCGTCCAGGTCGCCGACCGCGACGCCACCGGCTTCACCCTGCTGGTGATCGACCTCGACCGCTTCAAGGACGTCAACGAAACCCTGGGCCACTCCGCCGGCGACGAAATCCTGCGCGAAGCGGCCCAACGACTGCTCGGCTGCACGCGCGACGGCGATACCGTAGCGCGCCTGGGCGGCGACGAGTTCACGGTGCTGCTGGCGCCAGGCCGGAAACACATCGATGAGGAGACGTTTGCCGTCGACCGCACCGCCCAGGCGATCATCCAGGCCATGGCCAGCCCCTTCGCGCTCGGCGGCGAAACCCTGCACCTGTCGGCCAGCATCGGCATCACGCATTACCCGAAGGACGCCGCCGACATGGAAAGCCTGGTCAAGCATGCCGACCAGGCGATGTACGTGGCCAAGCAGCAGGGACGCAATCGCTATACGTATTTCTCGCACGTCATGCAGGAGCGCGCCCAGGCGCGGCGGCAACTGACCAAGGACCTGCGCAGCGCGATCGACGAACGCCGGCTCGACGTCCACTACCAGCCCATCGTCGATCTCGCGACCGGCGCGCTGAAGAAGGCCGAGTCGCTGGTGCGCTGGACCCATCCGCAGCGCGGCACGATCGGTCCGGCCGAATTCATTCCGCTGTGCGAGGAAACCGGCCTGATCGTGGAGCTGGGCGAGCAGATCTTCGAGACGGTCGTGCGTGACGTGGTCGGCTGGAAACGAGAACACGATGCCTCCCTGCAGGTCGGGATCAACGTGTCCCCGATGCAGCTGCTGGCCGGGCGCGAAGCCTGCGAACGCTGTTTTCAGATGGCCAGGGATGCCGCGCTGCCGGAACACACGCTGGTCGTCGAAGTCACCGAAGGCATGCTGCTCGACAATAATCCCTTCGTCGTCCAGCAACTGCGCCAGATCGCCGAGCACGGCATGGACCTGTCGCTGGACGACTTCGGCACCGGCTACTCGTCCTTGTCCTACCTGAAGAAATTCAAGTTCCAGTTCCTGAAGATCGACCGCTCCTTCGTGATGCACCTGGAAGCCGACACGACCGACTATGCCTTGTGCGAAACGATCGTCACGATGGCCCACAAGCTCGGCATGCTGGTGATTGCCGAAGGCATTGAAACACCCGAGCAGCTCGATCTGCTCAAGCAGGCCGGCTGCGACTACGGCCAGGGTTACCTGTTTTCGAAAGCCGTCCCCGGGCCGACGATCGAGGGCTGGCTCGCCAACGGCCGCATGCCCTGGATGCGTGCCGGCTTCGCCGCACAGGCCTTCAAGCGCGCGCCGCAGAAATTATCTTAATGTTAATCTTTGCACACTCCAATCCTTGCACTTGATAAACATGAACACTGAGAGCCGACACCCCGCCGTCCGGACCACCCTGTGCGCCAAGGGAGCGTCCTCATGATCGTCCTACGCCTGCTTGCCCTGGCTGCCGGCGGCCTGGTCCTCATCTTGCCCCCACTGCTGACTGCCGGATCCACGCGGCCGAACCTGCCGGCCTGGATCGCGGTCGGCGGCCTGGCCGGGCTGGCGCTGGTATCGCTCAGCTTCCTCTACATCGCCGCGCGCGGCGACCGCATGCGCCGCTCCGCCCAGGCGCGCACCCTCGGCGGCCTGCTGCTGATGATTCCGGCGGCCGCGGGCATCACCATGCTGGCCACGCGCACCGATGCCGCGCTGCTGTGGGCCAGCGCGGGGCTGCTGTCGTTCACGGTGCTGCTGTTCATCAGCTTCGTCTACCCGGCCGCGCCGGACCGCCGCCAGCGCCCGATGCGCCAGCGCGAGCGCAGCGAGCCGGTACTGCTGGTCGTCCAGCGCCACCCGTCGGCAGACCGGCGCGGTGCGCGGTTCTAAGAACGCCGCGCCAGGTAGCGGTCGAGGGCGTTGGCGAACTGCTGGCGGTCGGCCTGGCTGAAGGCACTGGGGCCGCCGGTGTCGACGCCGCCGCTCCTTAATTCTTCCATGAAGGCGCGCATCGTCAGCTGCTGGGCGATATTGTCCTTCGTATAAAAGTCGCCACGTGGATTCAGCGCGTCGCCGCCCTTCTCGAGCACGCGCGCCGCCAGCGGGATGTCGCCGGTGACCACCAGGTCGCCCGGCGCCAGGCGCTCCACGATTTCGGTGTCCGCCACATCCGGGCCGCTCGGCACCTGGATCGCGCGGATGAAGCGCGAACCCGGCACCCGGATCAGCTGGTTGGCAATCAGGCTGACCTGCAGCTGCCGCCGCTCGGCCACGCGGAACAGGATGTCCTTGATCACGCCCGGACAGGCATCGGCATCGACCCAGATTTCCATGGGAGCCTCCGCTCAGCCCGGCGGAAGCTGGTCCCACAGGTCGCCGGTGGGGCTGATGCGGGGTGCGGCGACGCCGAAGTGTTTATAGGCCAGCGGGGTGGCGATGCGGCCGCGCGGGGTGCGCTGCAGATAGCCCTGCTGAATCAGGTAGGGTTCCAGCACGTCCTCGATGGTGTCGGCGGCCTCGCCGATCGCCGCCGCCAAGTTGCCGATGCCGACCGGGCCGCCGGCGAACTTGAACAGCACCGCTTCGAGGAGTTTCCGGTCCATCACGTCGAAGCCGACGGTGTCGACGTCGAGCATCTTCAGCGCGCGGTCGGCCATGTCCATGGTGATCTCGCCGTTGCCCTTCACTTCCGCATAGTCGCGCACGCGGCGCAGCAGGCGGTTGGCGATACGCGGGGTGCCGCGCGCGCGCTTGGCGACCTCGCGCGCGCCCTCTTCGTTGATCGGCGCCTCCAGCAGCGCGGCGCTGCGGGTCACGATCTTGGTCAGTTCCTCGACGTTGTAGAACTCCAGGCGCGCGACGATGCCGAAGCGGTCGCGCAGCGGATTGGTCAGCATGCCGGCGCGGGTGGTGGCGCCGACCAGCGTGAACGGCTGCAGGTCGAGCTTCACGGAACGCGCGGCCGGGCCTTCGCCGATCATGATGTCGATCTGATAGTCTTCCAGTGCCGGGTACAGGATCTCCTCGACCACCGGCGACAGGCGGTGGATCTCGTCGATGAACAGCACATCGTTCGCTTCGAGGTTCGTGAGGAGTGCCGCCAGGTCGCCCGGACGTTCCAGCACCGGGCCGGAGGTCTGGCGCAGGTTGACGCCCATCTCGCGCGCGATGATGTGGGCCAGCGTGGTCTTGCCCAGGCCCGGCGGGCCGAACAGCAGGGTGTGGTCGAGCGCCTCGCGGCGCTTGCGGGCCGCCGAGATGAAGATCTCGAGCTGGTCGCGGATCTTCGACTGGCCGACGTATTCGTCGAGGTGCTTGGGCCGCAACGCGCGCTCGATCGCCTCCTCGTTCGGCGAGGCCGGCGCGGCGTCGATGATGCGCTGCTCGGTGAAGTTGTCGGTCTGGATGCTCATTGCTCGTTTTTAACCTAGGTCATGCCTTGGACAGCGATTTCAGGGCCAGCTTGATACCCTCGGACACGCTGGTACCGGCCGGCATGTTCTTGATGGCGGCCAGCGCTTCCTTGTCAGAATACCCCAAGGCCAGCAGTGCATTGAGCACGTCTGCCTGGGCGTCGTCCTGCACGGCGCCGCCGACCGCGCCGATATCCGCGCCCAGCTTGCCCTTCAGTTCCAGCAGCAGCCGCTCGGCGGTCTTCTTGCCGATGCCGGGAACCTTGACCAGGCGCCCGGCTTCCTGCAGGGTCACGGCCTGGGCCAGGTCGGCCACCGACATGCCGGACAGGATGGATAGCGCGGTGCGGGCGCCGACGCCGGTGATCTTGATCAGCTGGCGGAACACGGCGCGCTCGTTGGCGGAACCGAAGCCGAACAGCAGGTGCGCATCTTCCCGCACCACATAGTGCGTAAAGAGCACCACTTTCTCGCCCGTGTGTGGCAGGTTGTAGAAGGTGCCCATCGGTACGTCGACCTCATAGCCGACGCCCTGGCAATCCACGAGCACTTGCGGGGGATTCTTTTCCAACAATATCCCGGAGAGACGACCGATCATCGCTAGCCCTTTACTTTCAATGTGTGTGGTTAAACCAGGCGGCCGCGCCGCATGTGCAGGGCCTGCTTTTCCGGCGACAGCGCACCGATCAGCGCCAGCGCATCCATGCCGTGAGCGTGGCAGATCGCGATGCCGAGGGCGTCGGCGGCGTCCGAGCCGGGCAGGCCGGGGAGTTTCAGCAGGCGCGCCACCATCTCCTGGACCTGGGCCTTGACGGCGCGGCCGGTACCGACCACGGCCTGCTTGACCTCGGCCGGCGTATATTCCGCCACGTCGAGGTCGGCGCCGACCAGCGCCGTGATGGCGGCACCGCGCGCCGCGCCGAGCAGGAGCGTGGATTGCGGATTCACGTTGACGAAGACTTTTTCGATGGCCGCGCAAGCCGGCTTGTAGGTCGCGACGACTTCGCTGACGCCGGACAGGATGATCTTCAGACGCGGCGGCAAGGCGCCCTCAAGGCCGGTCTTGATGGTGCCGGACGCGATATAGCGCAGCCGGTGACCGTGTTTTTCAATGACGCCGAACCCCGTCGTGCGCAGGCCCGGGTCGATGCCGAGAATAATCATTATCGAATGTTATACCGGCTGGCGTATTTCGTGGGAAAAATACTGTGCAAAAACACAGGTTCATGGCAATCATGCCACGTATGCCGCGTGGGCACGTGATTGATGCCATTTGCATCAATCACGTGCCCACGCGTAAGGTCAGATCAGTGGCGGAAGTGACGCGTACCAGTATAGAGCATCACCACGCCGCGCTCGTCGGCCGCGTCGATCACTTCCTGGTCGCGCATCGAGCCACCCGGGTGGATCACGCAGGTCGCGCCGGCGTCGACCACCACGTCCAGGCCATCGCGGAACGGGAAGAACGCATCCGAGGCCACCGCCGAACCGCTAAGGCTCAGGCCGGCGTTCTGCGCCTTGATCGAGGCGATGCGGGCCGAGTCGATGCGGCTCATCTGGCCGGCACCTACGCCCAGGGTCATGCCGTTGGCGCAGAACACGATCGCGTTCGACTTGACGAACTTGGCCACGCGCCAGGCGAACATCAGGTCTTGCAGCTGCTGCGGGGTCGGCTGCTTCTTGCTGACCACGCGCAGGTCGTCGAGGCCGACGTTCTTCGCGTCCGGCGATTGCACCAGCAGGCCGCCGCCCACGCGCTTGACGTCGAAGGGGTTGTGGCCCTCGCCCAGCGCGATCTCCAGCAGGCGCACGTTCTGCTTGGCCGCCATGATCTGGCGCGCTTCCGCCGTGAACACCGGAGCGATCACGACTTCGACGAACAGCTTGGCGATCGCTTCCGCGGCGCGGCCGTCGACCGGCACGTTGAAGGCGATGATGCCGCCGAAGGCCGAGGTCGGGTCGGTCTTCAGCGCGCGCTGGTAGGCGTCCAGGGCATCGAGCCCGATCGCCACGCCGCAGGGATTCGCATGCTTGATGATCACGCAGCCGGCCGGCTGCTCGAAGCCGCCCATGGTCTTGACGCATTCCCAGGCGGCGTCGGCGTCGGCGATGTTGTTGTACGACAGTTCCTTGCCCTGCAGCTGGCGGTAGTTGGCCAGGCTGCCGGCGGCCGGGGCCAGGTCGCGGTAGAACGCGGCGCTCTGGTGCGGGTTTTCGCCGTAGCGCATGTCCTGGACCTTTTCGAAGTGCAGGTTCAGGGTCTGCGGGTAGGCGGCACGGGTCGCGTGCTGCTTGTCTTCGCCGAGGCTGGTCAGGTAATTCGTGATCGCGCTGTCGTACTGCGCGGTGTGGGCGAATACTTTCTTCGCCAGGCGGAACTTGGTGTCGTAGCGGACGCTGCCGGCAGCCTCCCCCGTCCCCTTCATTTCCGCCAGCACCGGACCGTAGTCGGCCGGGTCGACGATCACCACCACGTCGCGGTGGTTCTTGGCCGCCGAGCGCAGCATGGTCGGGCCGCCGATGTCGATGTTCTCGATCGCGTCTTCCAGCGAGCACTGCTCCTTGGCGACGGTCGCCTGGAACGGGTAGAGGTTCACCACCACCATGTCGATCTGCGGGATGCCATGCTCTTCCAGCTTGGCGATATGCTCAGGAAAATCACGCCGCGCAAGGATGCCGCCGTGCACTTTCGGGTGCAGGGTCTTGACGCGGCCATCGAGCATTTCCGGGAAGCCGGTGTAGTCGGCGACTTCGGTGACGGGCACGCCATTGTCCTGCAGCAGCTTGGCGGTACCGCCGGTCGACAGGATGTTCACGCCGAGCGCGGACAGCGCGCGCGCAAAATCGAGCACGCCGGTTTTATCGGAAACGGAGATGAGGGCTTGTTTGATCATGGGAAGGCCTGTTGATAAAAATCGGTGCGGACATGCAGTGTCAATCACGCCGGGCAAGGCCGGCGCACGCTCGCACGCCGGCCTTCCCGCCGGCGTTTACAGCAGCCCGTGTTCCTGCAATTTCTTGCGCAAGGTGTTGCGATTGATGCCCAGCATTTGCGCGGCATGCGACTGGTTGCCTTCGGCACGCGTCATCACCACTTGCAGGATCGGTTTTTCGACGGTCAGGAGCATCATGTCGTAGATATTCGTCGGTTTTTGCTCGCCCAGGTCGTTGAAATAATCTTCGAGACTTTTCTGAACGACTTCCTGGATACTTTCTTTGCTCATGTGCTACTTCGCCTTGGTTGATGGTCCGCTTGTGGCAGCCCTGTCTCCGATTATTCTTATTTTTTTGTTACTTCTTATTGATCATTCATGCCGCGATCGCGACCGGATCAGAATGCGCGGGCCGGTATTGTAACCGCTCGCCATATCCATGTTGTGATTTGAAGAAATCGTCCACGGCCGCCAGTTGTTCGGCGGTCGATTCCAGCAAATTCATGCGCTGGCGGAATTCCTCGCCGCCGGGCAGGTCCTGCACATACCAGCCAATGTGTTTACGGGCAGTCCGCACGCCCAGGTATTCGCCGTAGAAGGCGTAATGGGCCGGCAGGTGTTCGTTCATCAGTTCGCGCACTTCGTCGACCAGCGGCGCCGGCAGGTACTCGCCGGTGCGCAGGTAGTGGTCGATCTCGCGGCAGATCCAGGGACGGCCCTGGGCCGCGCGGCCGATCATGACGGCGTCGGCGCCCGTATGGTCGAGCACGAATTTCGCCTTTTCCGGCGTCGTGATGTCGCCGTTGGCCACCACCGGAATCAAGACCGCCGCCTTCACCGCGGCGATGGTGTCGTATTCGGCATCGCCCTTGTAGCCGTCGGCGCGGGTGCGGCCGTGCAGGGTCAGCATGGCGATGCCGGCCTGCTCGGCCATGCGCGCGATCGTCAGAGCGTTCTTGTTCTGGCGGTCCCAGCCGGTGCGGAACTTGAGCGTGACCGGCACGTCCACCGCGCGAACTACCGCTTCCAGGATGCGCTGGACCAGGTCTTCGTGCTGCAGCAAGGCCGAGCCGCACCAGTTGTTGCAGACCTTCTTGACCGGGCAGCCCATGTTGATGTCGATGATCTGGGCACCGCGATCGACGTTGAATTTCGCGCACTCCGCCAGCTCTTCCGGCACCGCGCCGGCGATCTGCACCGCCTTCGGCTCCATCTCGCCCGCATGGTCGGTGCGGCGCGAACTCTTTTCGCTGGCCCACAGGCGCGGATTCGAGGCCGCCATCTCCGACACCGCATAACCGGCACCGAGCTTCTTGCACAGCTGGCGGAACGGACGGTCGGTCACCCCGGCCATCGGGGCGACGAAGACATTATTGCGCAGCGCGTAGGGGCCAATTTGCACGGGAGAAAAACCAGGAAAAATTCGGGAACTCGCTATTTTACCTGAACCGCTGCTCAATTTATCAGCACACTTTTATTCTTTCACGTCAACTCATCGAGCACGGCCGGGCGCAGGTGGGAAACTTCGCCCCAACTCTCCAGCACCAGCTTGCCGTCGTCGACGCGGAAACGGTTGATGCTGGCGTTGTAGACCTTGAAGTCGCGCGGCGTTTCCAGCGACAGGTTGCCGGCCATCCGGTAGGCGCACTCCAGCACGCCGCCGTGGGCCACCAGGGCCAGGGTGCGGCCGGGGTGCGCCTGGGCCAGGGCCAGGATCGTCTCGGTGGCGCGGGCGTAGAACTGGCGGAAGCTTTCGCCACAATTTTTGCCACTTGGCAAAACTCCATCGATGTCGCGCGCCTGCCAGGCCGCGAACTCGGCCGGGAAGCGCTGTTCGATCTCGCTGTACAACAAGCCTTCGAAGCCGCCGTAGCAGCGCTCGCGCAGGCCGGGTTCGATCTGCAGCGGCATGCCGCGCAGCGTGGCCACCGCCTGGGCCGTCTGGCGGGCACGCCCCAGGTCGCTGGACACCAGCAGGTCGATCGGTTCGAGCGCCAGCGCCTCGGCGAGCAGGCGGGCCTGGCGTTCGCCTTCCTCGTTCAGCGGAATGTCGAGATGGCCCTGCAGGCGGCGCTCCGCGTTCCATGCGGTTTCGCCGTGGCGGATCAGGAGGATGTTCGTGGGTGGGTGTGCTGCGTTAGTCAATGTGTTATCGCGTTATTTGTCGATGAGGGTGGCGGCGATGTCCGGGTTCAGCGAATACACGCCGAAGATCCGGGCTTCGTCCAGGATGTGCCCCGTGATGGCCAGGCGCGCCTCCCTGCCGGTGAAGCGCCCCGTCAAGGGCAGGCGTGGGATGTCGAGCGCATACAGCGTGAACACGTAAGTATGCACGCGCTCGTCGTTCCAGGGCGGACAGGGACCGTCGTAGCCGAAGTATTCGCCGGCCATGTCGGGATCGTTCGCGAACCAGCCGGTGTAGTCGTTGAGGCCGTGGCGCAGCTGGTGCTCGGTGCCGTTCTTGATCGTGAACGGCACCAGCGGACCGCTCTTGCCGGCCGGGGTCACCATGTCCGAGAACAGACCCTCGGCGAAGGAGGACAGGACAACCGGGATGTCGACCAGCGCCCAGTGATAGAAATCGGTGCGCGGCAAGGCATCCGGCACCGTCCTGCCTTCCTTGTTGACGTCCGTGCCGTCGGTCGGTACGTCGAGGTCGTGGCACAGCAGCACCAGGGATTCGGCGCCGGCCGGCACCTCGTCCCAGGCGATGTGGGGGCTGCGGTTGCTCGACAGCTTGATGTGGCTGCCGGGATCGATCTCGGCGAACGCGCAGCGTGGCGGAATCGGACCGCCCTCGGTAAAGGAATCGCTCCAGATGTTCATCGTCCTGCCCTCCATTCCCGCCATTCGCTCCTAGTCACATTGACCTGCGCGAGGCGTCGCAGTTTCAACCAGAAACCTTGGGTGGATCAATACGAAGCCAGAAAGTCACTGGACCGTCATTCGTCAGCGACACCTGCATGTCGGCGCCGAACCGGCCGGTCTCGACCTTACCGTGACGCGCGCGCGCCTGGCGCACGAAACGTTCGAACAGCCGGCGCCCGTCTTCCGGCGCGGCCGCCGGCGAGAACGAAGGCCGGGTGCCGGAGCGGGTATCGGCCGCCAGCGTGAACTGCGGCACCAGCAGCAGGCCGCCTTCGACGTCGGTGACGCTGCGGTTCATCTTGCCGGCCTCGTCGGAAAAGACGCGGTAGCCGAGCAGCTTCGCCAGCAAGGCGTCGGCCTCGCGCTCGGTGTCGCCCTTCTCGGCGCAGACCAGCACCATCAACCCGTGCCGGATCGCGCCGACGGTGTCGCCGTCGACCGCGACGCTGGCCTGGGTGACCCGCTGTAGTAGACCGATCATCGCAGGCCGATCATGCCGCGGCGAGGGTCACGCGCGCGAACTTGCGCTTACCAACCTGCAACACGAAGGTGCCGGCCTCGACTTGCAGCGCCTTGTCGGCCACGACCGTGCCGTCGATGCGCACGCCGCCTTGGTCGATCATGCGCATTGCCTCCGAGCTGGAAGCGCATAGGCCGGCCTGGCGCAGCAGCTGCGGCAGGCCCAGCGGGGCACCGCCGATGCTGACTTCCGGCACGTCGTCCGGGATCCCGCCCTTGGAGCGGTTGACGAAGTCGGCCAGCGCATCCTCGGCCGCCTGCTGCGAGTGGAAGCGCGCCACGATCTCCTGGGCCAGCGCGACCTTGGCGTCGCGCGGGTTGCGGCCGCCCTCGACCTCGGCCTTCAGGGCCGCCAGGTCCTGGATCGAGCGAAACGACAGCAGCTCGTAGTACTTCCACATCATGACGTCGGAGATGCTCATCAGCTTGCCGAACATGGTATTGGCCGGCTCGGTGATGCCGATGTAGTTGTTCTTGGACTTCGACATCTTCTCGACGCCGTCCAGGCCCTCGAGCAGCGGCATGGTCAGGATGCACTGCGGCTCCTGGCCGTAGTCTTTCTGCAACTCACGGCCGACCAACAGGTTGAATTTCTGGTCCGTTCCACCTAGCTCAAGGTCCGCTTTCAAAGCGACTGAATCATAGCCTTGCATGAGCGGGTAAAGGAACTCGTGCACGGAGATCGGAGTCCCACTCTTGTAGCGCTTGGTGAAGTCGTCGCGTTCCATCATCCGCGCCACCGTGTAGCGCGAGGCCAGCTGGATCATGCCGCGCGCCCCCAGCGGGTCGCACCACTCGGAGTTGTAGCGGATCTCGGTACGCGCCGGGTCGAGCACCAGCGAGGCCTGCTTGAAATAGGTCTGCGCATTGGTTTCGATCTGCTCGCGGGTCAGCGGCGGACGGGTCACGTTGCGGCCCGACGGGTCGCCGATCATCGACGTAAAATCGCCGATCAGGAAGATCACCTGGTGGCCCAGGTCCTGCAGCTGGCGCAGCTTGTTCAGCACCACGGTGTGGCCCAGGTGCAGGTCGGGCGCGGTCGGATCGAGGCCGAGCTTGATGCGCAGCGGCTGGCCGCTCTGCTCGGAACGCGCGAGCTTCTGCGCGAACTCGCTCTCGATCAGCAGTTCGTCGACGCCGCGCTTGGTGATTGCAAGGGCTTCCTGGACGGCATCGCTCAAGGGAAGTGCCGCGGCCCCGGCGGAAGTTGCAGTTTTGGCATTACCAGAAAGCTCAGAGAAAGTCATAAAATTCTTGTAGGAGTATGGCTAAAACAGTTGTAGGACCCCGTATTTTGATATAATTCGCGATCCCGTCAATCTTGCCGCTTGAAAAATTCCACAGACAACAAGTAATAAAACTAAGAAAAATCCTTGGTCTTGGGACGCTGAAGCGGCAAATTTTAACTGATTGCATGAACCCAATACAGAAAATCACCGGCAAGCGCTGGTTTGGTCTCGCAGAGACCAGCCGCAAAACCCGCATCATTGCGGGTGGCGCCGCTGCCCTGGCATTGTGTGCCTTCGGCGCGACCGCAGTCGCCCCGATCGCGCCGGATGCCGCCGACATTCCTGTCAAGTCCATCGCACAAGACCTGCAACTGCCGAATCTGGCTGACCAGATCGCCGCACTGCAACAGGACCAGCAGGAATTCATCCACGAAGAGCGCATCCGTCCCGGCGATTCCCTGGGTTCCGTCTTCACCCGCCTCGGCATCGACGACCAGCAGGCCGCCGCTTTCGTCCGCAACGACAAGCTGGCACGCAGCATCCTCAATCTCAAGACCGGCAAGCGCATCCAGGCCGAGACCGACGAGAACGGCCTGATGCTGACGCTGCGCGCGACCATCGCCGTCGATAAGGACACGTTCAATACCGTCACCGTCACGCGCAAGGGCGACAAGTTCGTCGTCAGCAAGGCCCCGGCCGAGCTCGAGCGCCGCGTCGAAATGCGCTCGCGCGACATCAACACCTCGCTGTACGCCGCAACCGACGCCAACGTCGACGGCGGCCAGATCCCGGATTCGGTGGTCAACCAGATCATCGAGATGTTCTCGACCAATATCGACTTCCGTTCCGACCTGAAGCGTGGCGACCGTTTTAATGTCGTCTACGAAACCTTCTGGCAGGATGGCGAGATGGTCCGCACCGGCCGCGTGCTGGCCGGCGAATTCATCAACCGCGGCGTAGCCTACCAGTCGGTCTGGTACGAAGACCCGCAAACCCACCAGGGCGGCTACTACGCCCTGGACGGCCAGTCGTTGAAGAAAGCCTTCCTGAAGTCGCCGGTCGCCTTCAGCCGCATCTCCTCGGGCTTCTCGATGCGCGTGCACCCGGTGTTCAACGTCTGGAAGCAGCACAAGGGCGTCGACATGGCAGCCCCGATGGGCACCCCGATCCGCGCCGCCGGCGACGGCACCGTCGACTTCGCAGGCGTGTCGAACGGCTACGGCAACATGGTCGTGCTCAAGCACTGGTCCAACTACAGCACCGCGTACGGCCACATGAGCCGCTTCGCCAGCGGCCTGCGCCGCGGCGAGAAGGTCCACCAGGGCGACGTGATCGGCTACGTCGGCGCGACCGGCTGGGCAACCGGCCCGCACCTGCACTACGAATTCCGCATCGGCGGCGAAGCCACGGACCCGATGAAGCTGAAGAACCTGCAAGCGCAGCCGCTGACGTCCGGCGAAATGTCGCGCTTCCGCATGGCAGCGGCGGACATGTCGCACCGCTTCTCCCTGCTGAGCCCGGCTGGCAACGCAATGGCCGCCCGCTAAACTGCTTCCGAATTGCAGATAGAATAAGGCGCCTTGCACTGGACAGTGCAAGGCGCTTTTCTTTTGGCAATCTTATTCATGGGGTCAGATCCCGATTTTCACGGGTGGGCTCTGCTCCCCCCCATCCGATCAGGTAAATAATGCCCGCTTCTTCCCTCTACATCGGCCTGATGTCCGGCACCAGCCTGGACGGCGTGGACGGCGTGCTGGCCGATTTCGCCGGCCGCGGCATCCGCACCCTGCACGCCGCATTCACGCCCTTCCCCGCCGCGCTGCGCGCCGAACTGATGGCGTTGCAGGCCGCAAGCGACAACGAACTGGAGCGCGAAGCCCTGGCCGCGAACACCCTGGCGCACTGCTACGCCGATTGCGTGCAACAATTGCTGGCCCAGGCGCCCGGCCCGGTGCGCGCGGTGGCCGTGCATGGCCAGACCATCCGCCACCGCCCGGAACTGGGTTTTACGCGCCAGACCAACAATCCCGCCCTGCTGGCGGAACTGACGGGAGTCGACGTGATCGCCGATTTCCGCACGCGCGACATCGCCGCCGGCGGCCAGGGCGCGCCGCTGGTGCCGGCTTTTCATGCGGCCCGGTTCGGCAAGCCGAAGACGGTGCGGGTGGTGGTGAACATCGGCGGCATCGGCAATATCAGCGTGCTGCACGGCGACGGCCGGGTGAGCGGTTACGACACCGGCCCCGGCAACGTATTGATGGACTTGTGGATCGGGCGCCACACCGGCAAACCCTACGACGAGGACGGCAGCTTCGCCGCTACCGGCAAGGTCGACGGCGCACTGCTGGACCTCCTGCTGGAGGAGCCCTACTTCCGCCAACCGCCGCCCAAGAGCACGGGCCGCGACCTGTTCCATGCGGAATGGCTGGATGCAAAGCTGGCGCAGCGCTCCGGCCTGTCACCGGCCGACGTGCAGGCCACCCTGACGCGGCTGACGGCGGTGTCGATCGCGCGCGCGATCCAGGCGGAAACAAAGGAACAGCCGGCCCAGGCCGTGTACGTGTGCGGCGGCGGCGCCTATAACGGCGTGCTGCTGAGGGACATCGAGGAGGCGCTCGGCGGCGGAATTCCGGTGAAGTCGACCGAGGAGTTGGGCGTGGCGCCGAACCGGGTCGAGGCCCTGGCCTTCGCCTGGCTGGGCTATCGCTTCATGCGGCGCCAGCCGGGGAATTTGCCGGCGGTGACGGGTGCGGCGGGGCTGCGGGTGCTGGGCGCCTTGTATCCGGCATAAAAAAAGCCGCCCGGCAATGCCTGGGCGGCCTTTCACTTGCGCAGGAACGATTACGCCGAGAACGACGAACCGCAGCCGCAGGTCGAGGTGGCGTTCGGGTTCTTGATGACGAACTGGGCGCCTTCGAGATCGTCCTTGTAGTCGATCTCGGCGCCGACCAGGTACTGGTAGCTCATCGAGTCGATCAGCAGGGTGACGCCGTTCTTTTCCATCGCGGTATCGTCGTCGTTCATGATCTCGTCGAAGGTGAAGCCGTACTGGAAGCCCGAGCAACCGCCACCCTGCACGAACACGCGCAGCTTCAAGTCGGGATTGCCTTCTTCCTCGATCAGCTGGGCGACCTTCTGCGCGGCGCTGTCGGTGAAGTTGATGGGAGACGGCATTGCGTCTTGCTCTTGCGAGCGATGCAATTCGGCGATTGCGGTCATGGATAAACTCCTGATTGGATTCGGATTTCGTCCATTATAGTCGCTTGGCGCCAGTCATGCTCAAGCCCCCTGCGGCGCAACGCCTAAATGAAACACCGGCTCGGCGGCCGGAGTCGGGGAGGCTTCGTGGCTCAGCTTTCCCGTCACCAGGGCGCCGCCGTGCATTTCCAGCAGACGATAATGGACATCCCCATGTATGCGGCCTTTCGGCTGCAATTCAAGCAGTTCCGTCGAATACACGGTCCCGGCAATATAGCCGTTGACAACCAGGTTGGCGCAGCGCACCTCGCCCTCGATGCGGGCGTGCTCGGAGACGATCAGGACGCTGTCGCCGGCGTCGCTGGCGATCACGTTGCCATGGACCTCGCCATCGATGCGCAGACCGCCGGTGAATACCAGATCGCCTTCGATCCTTGCGGAAATGCCAATCAGGCTGTCGATTTCGCTTTTTGCATTACGACCGAACATACTAGTCCCCTCGCGTAGTAACACGTTGCCGAGCGCAACAGTGCAACGGTCAATTTACCGTGCTCAACACTGCCTGCCTTGATCTGCATCTTGTCAGCAACCCTTGCGAGGGAGACACCGTAGCTTGCTTACGGCAGCAGCGCGATCTGCTTCAGACCCATGTTTTCCGGCACGCCGAACATCAGATTCATGCACTGGACGGCCTGTCCGGCGGCGCCCTTCACCAAATTGTCCTGCACCACCAGGATCACCACGGTGTCGCCGCCGTCCGGACGGTGCAGCGCAATGCGCAGCATGTTCGAACCGCGCGTCGAGCGGGTTTCCGGGTGCGAGCCGAACGGCATCACGTCGACGAACTCGGCGTCGCGGTAGGCATCCTCGAACAGCGCCTGCAGGGCGGCGTTGTCGATGTCCTTGGTCAGGCGCGCGTACAGGGTCGAGTGCATGCCGCGGATCATCGGCACCAGGTGCGGCGTGAAGATCAGGCCGACTTTCTGGTCGGTAAAGCGCTGCAGCTGCGCCGAGGTCTCCGGGGTATGGCGGTGGCCGGCCACGCCGTAGGCCTTAAAGTTGTCGCTCGCTTCCGAGAACAGAGTGCCAATCTCGGCCTTGCGGCCGGCGCCGGACACGCCCGACTTGCTGTCAGCGATCAGCTTGCCGGCATCGATCAGGCCGGCCTTCAGCAGCGGGTAGAAGCCCAGCTGCATGGTGGTCGGATAGCAGCCCGGATTCGCGATCAGGCGGGCCTTCTTGATATCGTCGCGGTTCAGTTCCGGCAGGCCATACACTGCTTCCTCGATCAACTCGGGGGCGGTGTGCTCCATCTTGTACCACTTCTCGAAGGCGGCGCGGTCCTTCAGGCGGAAGTCGGCGGCCAGGTCGATGACTTTCACGCCCGCAGCCAGCAGGGCCGGAGCCTGGGCCATGGCGACGCCGTGCGGGGTGGCGAAGAACACCACGTCGCACTGGGTCAGGTCGGCCTTGTCCGGGCTCGAGAAGGCCAGGTCGACGTGGCCGCGCAGCGACGGGAACATGTCTGCCACCGGCAGGCCGTCTTCCTTGCGCGAGGTGATGGCGGTCAGCTGCACCTCGGGATGAGCCGCCAGCAGGCGCAGCAGCTCCACGCCCGTGTATCCGGTTCCACCAACGATGCCAACTTTGATCATGTTCTTTCCTTCGTAAATAGAAATAAGGCCCAGCAGGACGAGGCTGCAATTTTAGCAGCGTCGCCGCACCCCTGCCCCACCTGCGAAAAATCAAACCGGGGTCAGACTCCCGTTTTTGGAAATAGCCTGATGGCTTTTGCCAAAATTTGGAGTCTGACCCCGGTTTGATGAAAAACAAAAAGCCGCCGGCTTTGCAGCAGGCGGCTTCTTTCGACAGCAGCGCAAGAGGCGCTGCGGTATCGATTAACGCTTCGAGAACTGCTTTGCGCGACGTGCTTTGCGCAGACCAACTTTCTTACGCTCGACTTCACGGGCGTCACGGGTGACGAAACCGGCACGTGCCAGGTCGCCCTTCAGGCCTGCGTCATAGTCGATCAGTGCACGGGTGATGCCGTGGCGCACTGCACCTGCCTGGCCGGACTCGCCGCCGCCATGCACGTTGACCTTGATGTCGAAACGCTCGACGTTGCCGGTCAGTTCCAGCGGCTGACGGATGACCATCAGGCCGGTTTCGCGCGAGAAGTACTCGGCGGCCGGTTTGCCGTTCACGATGATCTGGCCGGTGCCAGCCTTGATGAACACGCGGGCGACTGCACTCTTGCGACGGCCGGTGCCGTAATTGTAGTTACCGATCATGTCAGTTCCTTAGAAATCGAGTGCTTGCGGTTGCTGGGCTGCGTGCGGGTGGGTGGCTTCCGCATAGACCTTCAGCTTCTTGATCATGGCATAGCCCAGCGGGCCCTTCGGCAGCATGCCTTTGACAGCCTTTTCCAGGGCACGGCCCGGGAAGCGCTGTTGCATTTTCAGGAAGTTCGTTTCGTAGATACCGCCCGGGTAGCCCGAGTGACGGTAGTAGGTCTTCTGGGTGGCCTTGGTGCCGGTCACGCGCAGCTTGCCTGCATTGACGACGACGATAAAGTCACCGGTGTCGACGTGCGGAGTAAATTCTGGCTTGTGTTTGCCGCGCAGTCGGCGTGCCACTTCGCTGGCAACACGTCCGAGGACTTTGTCCGTCGCGTCAATCACGTACCAATCGCGCTGGACTTCATGGCCCTTAGCGGAAAAAGTTTTCATGTTGACTTCCTATATCTAGGTGTAAATGCTCAAATGGTGGTTCCGCAAGTGCAACTGCGGACTCGGCCTTGTTGTCTTTTCCTGAGCAAATGGAAAGCCCACGATCATAGCTGGTCCAGACCCCTCCAGTCAAGTCAGCCTTGACGCGCATCCGACACTCTCTGCTTGGAGATAGCGCAAATTCTTTTCAGACAAGCTCGCCTAGACTCAAGAATTAATGCATTTTTGCAAGCTTTTATTGACCATAAAAAGAATAGCAACTTACTATGCTCGGCAACGAAGAGGAGACTCCGTGAACATTCGTCCGATCCTGCCTGTCCTGTTTGCCCTGCTGTGTTCGACGTCCGCGCTCGCTGCGCCGGATGCCCGTATGCCGGATCCCCGTATGCCGGACGCCCGTACGCCGGTTGGCGGGAAACAGGCCGCTGCCCGCGGTTGCCACCTGCCCGGCGCCGAAGAAGCGCTGCGCTGCCTGTCCGTCGCCGTCCCGCTCGACTATGCCAACAGCGGCGCCGGCAGCCTGAAGCTGCACGTGACCGTGGCCCCGGCCTTCCGCGAATCGGCCCGCCCCGATCCGCTGTTCGTGCTGGCGGGCGGCCCCGGCCAGGCCGGCAGCGACGTGCTGCCGCTGCTGTCGGCCGCCTTCAAGCGCGTGCGCGCCACCCGCGACATCGTCTTCATCGACCAGCGTGGCACCGGTCTGTCGGGCAAGCTCGATTGCGAGAGCCCCGCCAACGAAGAGACCATGAGCGACGCCGAGCTCGAAGCCGAGCTGCGTCGCTGCATCGGCGCCCGGCGCGTTCCCTTCGCCGCCTACACCACCGCCGCCGCCGCGCGCGACATCGAACAGGTGCGCCGCGCGCTCGGCTACGGCAAGATCAACGTCTGGGGCGGCTCCTACGGCACACGGCTCGGCCAGGCCTATGCGCGCGCCTTCCCGGACAGCGTGCGCAGCCTGGTGCTGGACGGCGTCGCCGCGCCCGACCAGGTGATTCCGGCCGGCGGCCGCGACGGCCAGGCCGCACTCGACAAGCTGTTCGCCCAATGCCAGGGCGACGCTGCCTGCCACAAGGCCTACCCGAACCTGCGCGCCGAGTTCGATGCCCTGGCGGCGCGCGCCGAGGCCGGCCTGAAGCTGTCGATCGCCGACCCGCGCACCGCCAGGCCGGTGAGCTTCACCATGACCGGCCCGCGTTTCCTCGGCACCGTGCACAACATCCTGTATTCGCCGGCCGACGCACGCCGCCTGCCCTTCCTGATCCACAGCGCCTACCAGGGGCGCTGGGAGCCCTTCGTCGCCCGCCACAACATCGCCGGCGACTTCGCCAGCGACGCTTCCAGCGCGATCCTGCTGCACCTGGCCGTGGTCTGCGCCGAGGACGTGCCGCGCATGACGCCGGCGCTGATGAAGGAAGACGCATCCACGCTCACACGGCCGCTGGCCGACCGCATCCCGGCCCTGTGCAAGACGCTCGACGTGCCGGCCGTACCGTATGCCGAGCCGACCGTGATCCGGGCTCCGGTGCTGCTGCTGTCCGGCGCGCTCGATCCGGTGACGCCGCCGCGCCGCGCGGAAAGCGCCGCGCGCTACATGTCCAAGGCCCGCCGGCTGGTGGTGGCGAACGCCGGTCACGGCGTCTCGCAGCTCGGCTGTGCGCCGCGCCTGCTGCGCGAATTCCTCGACCGTCCGGACGGCCCGCTCGACGCGGGCTGCCTGGCCGAGATCCCCGCCCCGACCTTCCAGCTCGGCAGCGCCGGGCCGCAACCCTGAATCGAGCCTGCCATGATAGAAGTCCAGGAAGTACGCAAACAGTTCGGCGCCGTGCAGGCGCTCGGCGGCGTCAGCTTCACCGCGCGCGACGGCCAGATCACCGCCCTGCTCGGCCCCAACGGCGCCGGCAAGACCACCCTCCTGCGCACCCTGGTGGGGCTGCTCAGGCGCGATCACGGCAGCATCGCCATCGACGGCGTCGACCCGGAGCAGGATCCGCTGGCGGTGCGCCGCAACATCGGCTTCCTGACCGACCAGTTCGGGCTGTACGAACGCCTCAGCACGCGCGAATTCCTGACTTACTTCGGTGAGCTGAACGGCATGGCCGGGGCCGACCTGCGCCAGCGCATCGACGAAGTCTCGGCGCTGCTGGGGATGGGCGACATCCTGGAGCGCCGCACCAAGGGTTTCTCGCAGGGCCAGCGCATCAAGGTCGCGCTGGCGCGCACGCTGCTGCACCGCCCGCGCCACCTACTGCTGGACGAACCGAGCCGCGGGCTGGACGTGATGAGCACGCGCGCGCTGCGCCACGCCCTGGCCGCGCTGCGCGCCGACGGCTGCTGCGTGATCATGGCCACCCACGTGATGCAGGAAGTGACCCAGTTGTGCGACGACGTGATCGTCATCGCCAAGGGCCATACCGTGGCCCAGGGCTCGCCCGAGGAACTGTGCCGGCGCACCGGCATCGCCAACCTGGAAGACGCCTTCGTCAACCTGGTCGGCACCGAAGAAGGGATCGCCGCATGAAGCCGAAATTCCTGATCGTCTACCTGAAAGAGCTGCGCGAGAGCCTGCGCGAAAAGCGCACCCTCGCCCTGCTGTCCCTGTTCACGCTGATGTATCCGGCAATGCTCGGCTACATGCTGAACCACGAAATCAAGCGCGCCACCAAGCCGGAGCGCGACGGCGTCGAGATCGCCGTGATCGGCGCCAGCCGGGTGCCGACCCTGGTCTCGCAGTTCAAGCAGCGCAGCATCACCGTCAAGGATCCGGGCGCGCTCGACGAAGCCGGCATCACCGCCTTGCTGCAGGCGCATACCTACCCGGCGGTGCTGCGCCTGTCCGACAAATTCGGCGAGAACTATGCGGCCATGCGCCCGGCGCGCATCGAGCTGTGGTTCGACTCGGCCGACGAGAACGGCAAACAGCGCCGCGACATCGAGGACGTGCTGCAAGCCTACGGCGCCAACGTCGCCAGCGCGCGTCTGCTGGCGCACGGGGTGTCGCCGGCAACGCTGGCGCCGATCCAGGTGCAGCGCTTCGACACCGGCACCAACGCCTCGCGCTCGGCGGTCCTGATCGGCAGCATCCTCGGGGTGCTGTTCCTGCCGGTCTTCATCTGCGGCATGTCGACCGCCGTCGACAGCACCGCCGGCGAGCGCGAACGCCGCTCGATGGAAGTGCTGATGGCGCAGCCGATCCGCCCCTGGGAGCTGGTGATCGGCAAGTGGCTGACCGCGGCCAGCCTGGCGATCGCCGGCCTCACCCTCGAACTGGGGCTGGCGCACGCGATCCTGTGCTGGCTGCCGCTGGAGGAGATCGGCATGTCGTGGAGCCTGAACTGGGCCGAGCTGGCGCTGATCTGCATCGCCACCGTGCCGCTGTGCCTGTTCGCCGCCGGCCTGCAGGTGGCGCTGGCGATGAACGCCCGCTCATTCAAGGAGGCGCAGAGCGTCCTCAGTGTCGTGATGCTGGTGCCGCTGATCCCGGGCGTGGTGGTGTCGATGATGGAGCTGAAGACGGCAAACTGGATGTATATGGTGCCGATGCTGTCGAACCAGACCCTGCTGCGCGAAATGGCCAAGGGTATCGACGTCGGCGCCCTGCCCTTCGTGATGACCTTCGCCTGCTCGGCGCTGGCGGCGCTGCTGGCGGTCGGCTTCGCCAGCTGGCGCATGAAGAGCGAGCGCTACGTGCTGTCCGTGTAAGGCTTAAAATAGATTCTTTTCGGAGGAATCGAATGGAAGTCAAAGTCAGCTGGAACGGCCCGTCCGGGATGAGCTTCCGGGCCGAAACCGGCTCGGGCCACATGGTCAGCATGGATGGCGCGCCGGAAGGCGGCGGCCACAACCTGGCGCCGCGTCCGATGGAAATGGTGTTGCTGGGCACGGGCGGCTGCACCGCCTATGACGTCGTGCTGATCCTCAAGCGCGGCCGCGAAGACGTGCGCGGCTGCGACGTTACCCTGAAGGCCGAGCGCGCCGATACCGACCCGAAGGTGTTCACGAAGATCCACTTCCACTTCATCGTCAGCGGCCGGAATGTAAAACCGGCAGCAGTGGAGCGGGCCGTCAAGCTGTCGCACGACAAGTACTGCTCGGCCTCGATCATGCTGGCCAAGACGGTAGAGATCACGCACTCCTTCGAGATCATCGAAGCGTGATCCGATGGTGGGCACCCGATTGATGCCCCCGGCATCAATCGCCCACGCGGACATTCAAATGTAATACGCGGTGGTGGTCATGACCTTGGCCATCGCCCGCATCGCCATGCGTACCGGCAGCGGCATCTCGGCCGCGCCCATCGCCTGCGCCTGCGAACCGTGCTCGATCTCGTCGACCCGCATCTGGTCGACGATGGCGCGCGACTTGTTGTCCTGCGGCGGCAGCTGGTCCAGGTGGCCGTTCAGGTGGGCCTCGACCTGGCGCTCGGTCTCGACCACGAAGCCGAGGCTGTGGGCGTCGCCCATGCGCGCGGCCAGCGTGCCCATCGCATAGGCGCCGGCATACCACAGCGGATTCAGGAGGCTGGGCTGGGAACCCAGCTCGGACAGGCGCTCGGCCGTCCATGCCAGGTGGTCTTCCTCTTCGCGGCCGGCCTGCACGAACTGGGCGCGCATCGCCGGGCTGGCGGCGTGGCGCGCTTGCGAGTCGTACAGCGCCTGCGCGCAGACTTCGCCGACGTGGTTCACGCGCATCAGGCCGGCGCTGTGGCGCGCCTCCTGGGCGTTCAGTTCGCAGTCGCGGGCCGCGGCGCCGGGATTCGGGCGCGAGGCCTTGGCCACGCCGCCGACCACGCGCAGGGCGCGGTCGAAGCCGGCGATCAGGTTGTCGAGGGGGTTGATCGAGCGGGTCAGGTTATCCATGGCTTGCATAGTCGATATGCTTGAAAGAAGCGCCATTATATGCCTTGCTCGTCCGCGCCCTGGTCCCGTTGATGCTGCGGTAGATGAAGCGCTTGTAGTCGCGAGTGGAAGTTGCCAAAGTGGACAGGAATTTTCCCCTGCCGTATGCTGGAGCGCTGTTTTCGCTGCGCCCTGGTCCCGCTTTTCTGCACTCTGGGCCGGTGAAACTGCCGTGTGTCGCACGGGCGCCACCCCTGCCGCTCATTTTTAATACAATGCAATAGTCGTCAAAATACGCAGATTCTCACCATGGAACTAGAAATCCGCAACCTGTCCAAGACCTACGCCAACGGCGTCGTGGCGCTGGACGGGGTCACGCTGAGCATCCCGCCCGGGATGTTCGGCCTGCTCGGACCGAACGGCGCCGGCAAGTCGACCCTGATGCGGATCCTGGCGACCCTGCAGGAATGCGATTCCGGCTCGGTGTTCCTGGACGATATCGACGTCCTCGACGACAAGGACGAAGTGCGCCGCCTGCTCGGCTACCTGCCGCAGGATTTCGGCGTCTACCCGAAAGTGACGGCCTACGAGCTGCTCGACCATTTTGCCCAGCTCAAGGGCCTGGCGAACCGCGCCCGCCGGCGCGAGGTGGTCGACGGCCTGCTCCAGCAGACCAACCTGTTCGAAGTACGCGACCAGCGCCTGGGCACCTTCTCGGGCGGCATGAAGCAGCGCTTCGGCATCGCCCAGGCCCTGCTCGGCGACCCGCAGCTGATCATCGTCGACGAGCCGACCGCCGGCCTCGACCCGCAGGAACGGGTGCGCTTCCATAACCTGCTGTCCGACATCGGCGAGGACAAGACCGTGATTCTGTCGACCCACATCGTGTCCGACGTCGCCGACCTGTGCGCCAACATGGCGATCATCAACAAGGGCCACGTGCTGCTGTGCGGCGAGCCGGCGAAGCTCATCGAAGGCATCGAGGGCAGGATCTGGGCGCGCTTCGTCAGCAAGCCCGAGCTGCTCGCCTTCCAGAAGCGCCACACGGTCATCTCGACCCGCCTGCTGAGCGGGCGCCCGATGATCCACGTGTATGCCGAGCGCTATCCGGGCGACGACTTCGAGCCGATCCACCCGACCCTCGACGACGTCTATTTCGCCACCATCGCCGGCCGCCACAACGCGGCGGCGGGAAACTGCTGAGTTCATGCGCGCGCTCTACGCCATCGCGCTGTTCGAAGCCCGGCAGCGGCTGAAACTCCTGTCGACCTGGATTTATTTCTTCTCCTTCCTGGCGCTGGCGATGTTCTGGGTGGCGGCCGCCGGCGGCGCCTTCAAGGACATCACGATTTCCTTCGGCGGCCGGGTGCTGCTCAACGGCCCGCGCCAGGTCGCGCTGTCATCAAGCCTGCTGGGCTGCTTCGGCATCGTGGTGGCGGCCGCCATGATGGGCCGCTCGGTGCAGCAGGATTTCGAATACGAGACCCATCACTTCTTCTTCAGCGCGCCGATCCCGAAATACGCCTATGTGTTCGGACGCTTCCTGGGCGCGCTGGCGACGATGGCGGTGGTGTATTCCTCGATCGTGCTGGGCAACCTGCTGGGCGCCCTGCTGCCGGGCGTCGACCCGTCGCGCGTCGGCGCCTTTTCCGTCCTGGCCTACCTGGCGCCCTACTTCCTGACCCTGCTGCCCAACCTGTTCATCTTCGGCGCCATCTTCTTCGTGCTGGCGGCCCTCACGCGGCGCATGCTGCCGGTGTATGTGGCCGGCGTGGTGATGATGATCGGCTACCTGGTGGCGCCTTCGCTGGCGCGCGACCTCGATTACAAGACGCTGGCCGCGCTGATCGATCCGTTCGGCACCACCGCCCTGATCCGCCTGACGGAATACTGGAGCATCGCCGAGCGCAATGCGCGGCAGGTGCCGCTCGAAGGCGTGTACCTGGCAAACCGCCTGATCTGGTCGGCCTTTTCGCTGGTCGTGCTGCTGCTCGGCTACTGGCGCTTCAGCTTCATGTCGAGCCCCGCCACCCGGCGCGCGGCCGCGCGCGGCGAAGGCGAGACCGCGGCGGCCGCGCCCCAGCCGGCCGGCGCTACCCGCGAGGAGCCCGACTTCGCCGCCCGCAGCCTCGGCCTGCTGCTGCTGAAGTCGGCCTGGCTCGACCTGCGCGAATCGGTCAAGAACGTCTACTTCGCCGTGATCGCGCTGGCCGGCGTGCTGGTGCTGGTGGTCAGCTCGCTCGACATGGGCGCGCTCTACGGCACCAAGACCTATCCGGTCACCTACATGGTGCTGGAACAGATCCGCGACATGTTCGCGCTGTTCCTGCTGATCGTCACCACCTTCTACGCCGGCGAGATGGTCTGGCGCGAGCGCGAGGCGCGCATGGCCCAGATGCTGGACGCGCTGCCGGTGCCGAGCTGGCTGCCGCTGGCCGCCAAGACCCTGGCCCTGGTCGGCCTGCAAGCCGTGCTGCTGCTGGTGGCGATGGCGTGCGGGATGCTGATCCAGCTGTTCCGCGGCTACGTGGCGCTGGAACCCGGCCTGTATCTGTTCACCCTGTTCGGCGTACTGCTGCCCAAGTATGCGCTGGTGGCGGTGCTGGCGATCGCGGTCCAGGCCATCCTCAACCACAAATACCTCGGCTACTTCGTGCTGGTGCTGTACTACATCGCCAGCATCACCCTCGGCGCGCTCGGGCTGGACCACCCGATGCTGGTGTACGGCGCATTGCCGGACATCACCTATTCGGCGATGAACGGCTTCGGCCACTACCTGCCGCTGCAGCGCGCGCTGCTGGTGTACTGGGGCGGCGCCGCGCTGGTGCTGCTGACGGCCGCACTGGTGCTGTGGCCGCGCGGCATGGCCGACAGCTTCAAGAACCGCCTGCAGCTGGCGCGCCAGCGCCTGAGCCCGGGCGTGCTGGGCGCCTTCGGCCTGGGCGCGCTGCTGTTCCTGGGGGCCGGGCTGCTGCTCTGGTACAACCTGGAGCACCTGGGCGCCTACCAGAGCGCCTGGACCAAGGACCGCCTGCGCGCCGAATACGAACTGCGCTACCGCCGCTACGCTAAAATCGCACAGCCGCGCATCGCCAGCGTCGACCTGCAGGTCGACATCATGCCGGCCTCCCGCACGCTGAAGGTGAAAGGCGCCTATCAGCTGGAGAACCGCAGCGGCGCGCCGATCGCCGAACTGTTCGTGACCCAGCAACCCGGCCCGATCCTGCGCCTGCGCTTGTCGCAGCCGGCTCAGTTGGGAATCAAGCTGCTGGCGGCCGACGCCGAGCGCGGCTTCTACCGCTATGCCCTGGCGACGCCGATCGCGCCGGGCGCGCGCATCGCCCTCGAGTTCGAGCTCGAGGACGCGCCCGGCGGCGTGCTCGGCCTGGGCCGCGAGACGGCGGTGGTGGCCAACGGCACCTTCTTCAGCAACGCCATCCTGCCCCACGTCGGCTACCAGCACAGCCTCGAGCTGAAGGACGACCGCGACCGCAAGCGCCACGGCCTGGCGCCGAAGGAGCGCATGGCGGCGCGCGAGGACGAGGCCGCGCGCGCCAACAACTACCTCGGCAGCGACGCCGACTGGGTCCGCTTCGATGCCGTGGTAAGCACCTCGCTGGACCAGATCGCGGTGGCGCCCGGCACCCTGGACAGCGAATGGATGGCCAAGGGCCGCCACTACTTCCACTACCGGATGGACAAGCCGATCCTGGACTTCATCACCTTCCAGTCGGCCCGCTACGAAGTACGGCACGACCGCTGGCAGGACGTGACGATCGACGTCTACTACCAGCCGGGCCAGGACTTCAACGTCGACCGCATGATCGGCGGCGCCAAGGCGGCCCTCGAATACGGCTCGAAGCAGTTCGGCCCCTACCAGCACCGCGAGCTGCGCATCGCGGAGTTCCCGCGCTATGCGTCATACGCGCAGGCGGCGCCCGGCGTGATCGCGTTTTCCGAAAGCGCCGGCTTCATCGCCAAGGTCGATCCGGAATCGCGCAAGGACATCGACTACCCGTATTACATCACCGCGCACGAGGTCGGGCACCAGTGGTGGGCCCACCAGCTGATCGGCGCCGACAGCCGCGGCGCCACCGTGCTGTCGGAAAGCCTGGCCGAGTACACGGCGCTGATGACGATGAAGCGCAGCTTCGGCGCCAGCCGGATGCAGCGCTTCCTGCGCTACGACCTCGAGGAATACCTGATGGGCCGCGCGCTCGAAACCAGGAAAGAACTGCCGCTGGCGCAAAACGAGGACCAGCCCTACATCCACTACCGCAAGGGCAGCCTGGCGATGTACCTGCTGCAGGACCTGCTGGGCGAGGAAGCCGTCAACGGCGTGCTGCGCCAGCTGCTGGCGGAACACGCCTTCCGCGGGCCGCCCTACCCGACCGTCACCACCCTGGTCGAGAAACTGCGCGCGATCGCCCCACCGGACAAGGCCTACCTGATCGACGACCTGTTCGAGTCCATCGTGCTGTACGAGAACCGCGCCGACAGCGCCAGCGCGCACCGCCGCCCGGACGGAAAATACGAGGTGACGATCCGCGCCACCGCCGGCAAGGTCCGGGCCGGCGGGCTGGGCGAAGAGCGGGAAGTGCCGCCGAAGGACTGGATCGAATTCGGCGTCGACGACGAGAACGGCAACCCGCTGGCCCGCGAGCGCCGCCTGGTCGAGCGCCGCCCGCAAACCGTCACCTTGGTGGTCGACGGCCGGCCGGCACGGGCCGGTATCGACCCCGACAACAAGCTGATCGACAGGAAACCAACAGATAATATGGTCCCTGTCGACACGCAATGAAGTTCAAGATATTATTCAGTCACAATTTCCTGTTAGGAGCGCAAGGATGTCAACCGTCGCCGAATTGGCTGCCCAGATTCAGCAACTTTCCGAGTCGGAAAAGCATGAACTTATGCAATTGCTGATGACCGACAGCGACGAGCCGGAACAGGACGCCGACGAAGCCTGGCGCGCCGAGATCGTGCGCCGCGTGAAAGCGATCCGCAACGGCGAAGCGGCGATCCGCGCCCTGCAGGACTGGCAGGAATAAGCTTTGCCGCTGCCGCTTCGAGCGGCGGACGTAAAAAAACCGCGAAGCGATTCGCGGTTTTTTTGTGACTAGCGCATGCTGACGAGGGCAGCCTGCGCCGGGTCGGGCGGCGCATCGCCTTCCATGACGACGATCTGGCTGGCGGTGGCCGCCTGCCCCGGGCGCGAGAGCTCGCGCATCGGGCCGATCGCCGTGCCGTTAGCTCCGCCCATCGGGTTGGTCTCGAATACCGCGACCGGGGTTCGCTGGCCGCTGGCATAAACGCTGTATATCGTTTTCGGCTTGAGCTTGAACAGCGATACGTCCAGGGAATCGGTCACGCCGAGGTTGCGCGCCACGATGAAACCCTTGCCTTCACCGGACACCGCGTGCAAGGCGATGTCGACCGGGTCCTTATTGGTGCGCGCGACCAGGTTGTCCCTGCCCTCGCCGGATGGCACGGCGTGCGACAGGTAGACCAGGGCCTGTGGCGCCTGGCCCACCGGCACGCGGGCGACGACCTTGTTGCTGGCGGTGTCGATGACGTCGACGGCGTCGCTGTTCTCGAGACCCACGTAGACTCGGCTGCCATCATCGGACGTCCACATGCCGTGCGGCAGCGCGCCAACCGCGATGGTCGTCACCAGCGCCGCCCTCGGTCCGGTACTGAAGACCTTGACCACGTCCTCCCCGCCGACCGACACATAGGCCAGCGTGCCGGCCGCAGTCTTCGCGAAGGACAGGTGATTGGTGATCATCCCGGTGTCGAACACCTCCTTGACCTCCATCGACCGGGTGTCGATGCGCGTGACCTTGCCGACGTCCTTGTGGGTCATCCACATCTCGCTGCCGTCCGGCGTCAGCTGCAGGAAGGGCGAGAACGGGCTGATGACCTTGATCTGGCGGATCACCTTGTGCGCACGCACGTCGACCACCTCGACCACCGGGGTAAAGCTCGACACCACGAAGGCGCGCTTGCCGTCGGGATGAAACAGGACCATGCCGGGTCCCGTCGCGGTCGCGATGCGGCGCGTTTCCTTGAACGTCTTCGGATCGATCACGGAAATATAGTCTTCGCCCCGGACCACGACCCAGACCTCGCGTCCGTCCGCGCTGAAGAATCCTTCATGCGGAGAGCGGCCGATGTAGGTCACCCCTTTGACCTTGTTGGTTGCGGTGTCGATGAAGGTGACCGAGTTCGAACCGTTCGACACGGCGATCAGGGTCCGGTGATCCGGCGAAAACCCCAGGCCGTGCACATTGATCTGGCCCTTGTACAGCGGCGAAAGCACGTCGGGCCGCTGGTTGCCGAGCCGGATTTGCCCAAGCAGCGTATTGGTCGACGGATCGATCACCGAGACCGTGTTCGAATTCTGGTCGGCCGTATAGACACGGTCCTGGGATGCCGGCGCGGCATGCGCCCCGGTGACCAGCAGCGCTGCGCCGAATACGGCGGAAATGGTGCGTGTGTTCATGTCGCTCGCTTTCGTCAGTGGGTTGGTGAATGATCGGGCGCAGTTGCGGCGTGACGGCGCAGCCAGGCCCGCATGACCTCGATCTCGTTCTGCTGCTCGGTAATGATCCCCTGCGCCAGGTTCCTCAGCTCAGGATCGGTGGTACGCAGCAACAGCGCCTTCGCCATGTCGATCGCGCCCTGGTGATGCGGAATCATCATGCTCACGAAGTCGTGTTCCGGCACACCATTCATCGGGGCGCGCCGCATGCCGTCGTCCATGACCGCCATCGCATCGTCCATCAAGGCGGCGAACGGTTTGGCGGTGCTGGCGACGAAGGCCGGCGGCGGCCTGCCGCCTTCCATGTCGCCGTGAGGGTGACGCTGCGTCTGCTGCGCGTTGGCGCCGCCCGCGAGCGCAGCCAGGCAGAGCAGGAAGGTGAACCGGTGCCGGATCATTGCTTGTTCTCCAGTTGATCGTGGACGACGATGGCCAGCCTGGCGAGTTCGCCCTTGCTGGCGCCGGCGGACAGCGCATAGCCGAATTTCCCGTCGATCCAGTAAAACACACTCACCGGTCCCTCCTGGGCAAAGCGGAAGCCGGTGTCGCGATTGCGCGACTGCTCGGTGGACACATACAGGGTCAGGCGTTGACCGGCGAGGTTGTGGTACATGAACTGGGCAACCGGGCCGCTCTGCCCGGGCAACAGCCTGCCCCCGATCAGCTCGTAGCCGAGCTTGCCGAGGCGAGGCGGCCGGACCGGGGTCCCGAGGCGCTTCGACAGCCAGGTGACCAGCTGGTCTTCCTGGTCGGCACCGATCTCGACCGGGTGGCGCACGTCCGGGCTGTACACGACGTGCGCGATGGCAGCCTGGCGCGCCAGGCTGGCGTCCGGCCCTGCCGGCGCGGCGCCGGCGTCGCCCAGGCCTGCCATGACGCCGGAGGCATCGGCCGCGCCGCGCAGCGTCCAGCCGCCGACCGCTCCCAGCAGGGCGAGCGCCAGCGCGGCGGCGATGCGCCAGGCCGGGCCGGTTCCCCGTAGGGAGCGCGCTGCCGGTACCCCAATCGACTGCGGCACGGGTTCATCGAGCACCGGATCGAACAGGCGCCCCAGCGCGAGGTTCTGGCGACGGTAGGCGGCAAGCCGCGCCGCCTCCTCGGGCCTGGCCGCCAGCCAAGCCTCGATCTCGGCCCGGCGCGCAAGGGGCAGCAAGCCGTCGACCCAGGCGTGCAGGTCCGCTTCGGTGACTGGCAGGATCTTCATTTGACCACCTGCAGGGACGCGACGGGCGCGGCCTTGCCCTCCATTAAGATACGCAATTTCTCGCGCCCGCGTGACAGCCGTGACATCACGGTTCCCAAAGGCAGGCCGAGTGTCCCCGCGACCTGATCGTAGGCCATTCCCTCCAGCCCGACGAGCAGGAGGATTTCACGTTGTTCGACCGGAAGCAGCTTGAGCGCGGCCTCCATGTCCCGGATCTCCAGGCCGGCAGAATGATCGACCGCTTGCGCCGGGTCGGAAGTTTCCTCGTCCAGCGTCGTGGTTTGCAGGCGTTTGGCGCGCAATTGATCGACGTGCAGGTTATGCATGATCCCGAACAGCCAGGCACGCATCTCCCCATCACGGCGCCATTCGGCGATCCGGCGCCACCCTCGCTCGACAGTGTCCTGGACCAGGTCGTCCGCGCCGCCGCGGTCTCCTACCAGCGCCCGCGCGTAGCGGCGCAGCCGGGGAATGCAGGAAATGAGTTCGGCGCTGGGGTCCGGCATGGCGGCCTCGCTCGCTGTGGGCCGCTGCCGTTCAGTCGGCAACGACGTGCCAGACGTTCTTGAAGTTGTCGCCCTTGCGCTCACCCGGCCGGGTGTCCTGGGCATACAGGTAGAGGGGCTTGCCCTTCCAGGCCAGTTGTGTCGACCCGTCGTCGCGCGTGAGCACCGAATACGGCGGCGCATAGGAAGCGGCCGTGGCCTGCACTGCCGGCCACAGTCCGGCGCACTGCCCCGCACAGGCACTCTTGCCGTTGCCGCGCACATCCTTGTCGAAGGTGTACAGCGTCATGCCGGAGGCATTGACCAGGACCCCGTCCGATTTCGTCACCATGGGATTGTTCATCGATCCGCAGGCCGCCAGGACAAAGGTGGCCGCCAACATGCTCGGTGCGATACGGTTCGGGACCATGGCAATTTCCTCGTTAGTGTTGTTCGATACCGGCATAGACGTGCGCCAGAAACACATTATTCCAGGCTGTCGAAAATATTTTTCGACAGCGCGGTTTGACGCGGCAATTCGCTGACGCGGCAGACGTCAGAAGGTCTCCCATTCATCCCCGGCCGGCACCGGTTCCACCTTCGGTTCGACCCGGCGGCCGGCGGCCGGGCGTGCCGCACGCACGGGCGCGAGCGCGCGCGAGGTGCTGGCCGCACGGGCCAGGCGGGCCGGCACGGCGGCCTGCTGGCCTTCGGCGCCGGTGCGGAAGGTGCCCACCAGGCTGGCCAGGCTGGCGGCCTGGTCCTGCATCGCCTCGGCGGCGGCGGCGGCCTGTTCGACCAGGGCGGCGTTCTGCTGGGTCACCTGGTCCATCTGGACGATCGCCTGGTTCACCTGCTCGATGCCGGCGCGCTGCTCGTCGCTGGCGGCGGCGATCTCGCCGATGATGTCGGAGACGCGCTTGACGCTGCCGACCACCTCTTCCATCGTGGCGCCGGCCTGGTCGACCAGGCGCGAGCCGGTTTCGACCTTCTCGACCGAGTCGCCGATCAGGTCCTTGATTTCCTTGGCCGCCGCGGCCGAGCGCTGGGCCAGGTTGCGCACCTCGCCGGCCACGACCGCGAAGCCGCGGCCCTGTTCGCCCGCGCGCGCCGCCTCGACGGCCGCGTTCAGGGCCAGGATGTTGGTCTGGAAGGCGATGCCGTCGATGACGCCGATGATGTCGGCGATCTTCTTCGACGATGCGTCGATCGAGGCCATCGTGCTGACCACCTGGGCCACCACTTCGCCGCCGCGCACGGCGTTCTCGGAGGCCGTCGCCGCCAGCTGGTTGGCCTGGCGCGCATTGTCGGCATTCTGCTTCACGGTCGAGGTCAGCTCTTCCATCGACGACGCGGTTTCTTCCAGCGAGCTGGCCTGCTGCTCGGTGCGCGAGGACAGGTCCTGGTTGCCGGCATTGATCTCGATCGAGGCGGTGGCGATGGTGTCGGTGCCGGTACGTACGCGGGTCACGATGTCCAGCAGCGCGCCGTTCATGTCCTTGAGGGCCGCCATCAGCTGGCCGGTCTCGTCCTTCGAACGCACTTCCACGCGCGCCGTCAGGTCGCCCTCGGCGACGCGCTTGGCGACGCGCACCGCATAGCCGAGCGGCGCCGTGATATTACGCGCCAGCCAGATCGCGACCGCCGCACCCAGCACCACCGCGATGATGCCGCCGCCGATCAGGGTCCGCGACATGGTCGTCGCCAGCGAGTCGACGGCCTTGGCACGCTCCGCCATCAGGCCGGCTTCCTCGCCCTTGATGTCGGCGACCAGCTTGCGCATCGTATCCATGCCCTGCTTGCCCCTGCCCTCCTGCTCGGCCGCCACGACGGCGGCGATGTCGGCATCCTGGGCGCCGCGGCGCAGTTTGATGGTCGGGTCGATCGCACTGTCGAGCCACTTCTGCTGCTCGGCCGCGAGGCGCTGCAGGCGGTCCTGCTGGCGCGGGTTGTCCGAGGTCAGCTTGCGGGCCGCCTCCAGGTGCTGGCGGAAGGCTTCCTTGCCGGCATGGTAGGGCTCCAGCGAGGCATCCTTGCCGGTCAGGCCGAAGCCGCGTTCGCCGGTCTCGATGTCCACCAGGGCCATCAGTGCGGCATCGACCTCGCCGAGCACCTGGTAAGTATGGATATTCGTTTCGTTGGCGCTGCCCAGGCGCGCGAAATTGGAGTAGGACTGGCTCACCAGCACGATCAGGAGGGCCACGACCACGCCGAAGCCGAGGTGCAGGCGGGTTGCAATGTTGAGGTCGGAGATTCTCATGTGAGTATGTTAGGAATTGCGTATTTTGCGGGGACGGAGCACGAATCTCTTCGGCGAGCCGGGTTGCAGCATGGAAATATACATGATTTCTTGTCAGATTTTTAGACCTGGCGCATTTTCGTTAAATTTTGGAGACACCGGGCAGCGCGCAACGCCACCGCTCAGTAGAGGACGCATGGTCAATGCCATGCCGAGTGCCCTGGACATTGTCCGCACGTGGTGCTCGTGTCTCTGGCGCCGGCGGCGCCGACAGGCATAAAAAAAACGCGGGCCTCGGCCCGCGTTTTTACAGAAACAGCTGGAATTACTCGTCCGCAGCTGCCTTCTTGGCCGCCGTGGCGCGCTTGGCCGCCGGCTTTTTGGCCGCCACCGCCTTGGCTGCCGGCTTCTTGGACGCGGTCTTGGCGGCGGTCTTGGCCGAAGTCTTGGCTGCCGGCTTGGTCGCTACCGCCGTGCCGCCCTCGTCCCCGCCCTCGTCGGCACCGGCCTTTGCCTTGGCGCCCGGCTTGGCCTTGCGCTCCTCGAACTCGAAGCTGATCTTGCCGTCCTTGCCGCGCACCAGGAAGGCCTTGAACGGACGGCGCGTACGCTGCGAGACGAAGCCCGGCAGCAGGTCGGTCTTGCCTTCGTTCAGCAGCTTGGCCATCTGGTCGGGCAGGATCTCCTGTTGCAGGATGATGCGGCCGCTGCGGAAGTCGCAGGTCTTGGGCCTGGCGACCTGGTGCTCGCACACGTAGGCCAGGCCCATTTCGTAGACGCCGCCATTGCACTTCGGGCAGGGGCCGAGCGGGGTCTGGCCGGTGAAGTCGACGCCTTCGCCCTCCTCGCCCTCCGCCTGGTCCTGGCCGAAGTCGAACTCCAGCTTGTAGTTGTGGATGTCCTCGTCGCGCACGATGCGCAGGATGGCCGCGAACGGACGTCCCATCTTGGAGCGGAAGCCCTGCAGCGGACCGATGGTGCGGTTTTTAAGCAGTTCCTCGACTTCCTCGATCTCGAACTGGCGGCCGCCCGGCACCTTGGTCATCGAGAAATCGCACTTGGTACAGGCGAAGCGGCGGTAGTTTTCCTTGACCACGCCGGCGCAGTTCGGGCACGGCGTCTTCAGGGTCGCGTACTCGCCCGGAATCGTGTCGTTGTCGTATTCCTTGGCGCGCTTGACGATGATCTGGGTCATCTGCGCGATCTCGCGCATGAATTCCTCGCGCGTGATATTGCCCTTCTCCATCTGCGACAGCTTGTATTCCCACTCGCCGGTCAGTTCCGGCGCCGTCAGTTCGTTCACGCCCAGGCCGCGCAAGAGCGTCATGAGCTGGAACGCCTTCGCGGTCGGGATCATGTCGCGGCCTTCGCGCAGCAGGTATTTCTCGGTCAGCAGGCCCTCGATGATGGCGGCGCGCGTCGCCGGCGTGCCCAGGCCCTTGCCGGCCATGGCGTCGCGCAGCTCGTCGGAATCAACCAGCTTACCCGCGCCTTCCATCGCCGACAGCAGCGTCGCTTCGTTGTAGCGTGCGGGCGGTTTCGTCACCAGGCCGTTCGGCGTGACCTTGTCGGCCAGCACCTTCTCGCCCTTGGCGACCGGCACCAGGGTAGCGCCGTCCTTGTCGTCGCCGGAGGCGGCTTCCTTGCCGTACACGGCCAGCCAGCCGGGATTGGTCATGACCTTGCCTTCGGTCTTGAACTGGTGGCCCGAGACTTCGGTAAAGCGGGTCGTGACCAGGAACTCGGCGGCCGGGAAGAACACGGCCATGAAGCGGCGCGTGACCAGGTCGTACAGCTTCTGTTCCGGCTCGGACAGGTTCTTCGGCACCACGCCGGTCGGGATGATCGCGAAGTGGTCCGAGATCTTGCTGTTGTCAAAGATACGCTTGTTCGGCTTGACCCAGCCCTTGTCGAGGATCTGCTTGGCGAACTGGTGATAGTTCGCGTTTTCCTTCAGGACTTCCAGGGTCGACTTGACCGTGCCGATGTAGTCTTCCGGCAGCGCACGCGCATCGGTACGCGGGTAGGTCAGCACCTTGTGCTTTTCGTACAGCGCCTGGGCCAGGCCCAGGGTGTTCTTGGCCGAGAAGCCGAAGCGGCCGTTGGCCTCGCGCTGCAGCGAGGTCAGGTCGAACAGGGCCGGGGCCATCGAGGTGGTCGGCTTCGATTCCTCGGTGACGACACCCTGCTTGCCGTGGCAGGCCACGACGATGGATTCGGCGGCGGCCTTGCTCCACAGGCGTTCCGGACGCTTTTCCGGATCGTTCTCGTCCTTCTTGAATTTCGTGTCCAGCCAGCGGCCTTCGTAGACGCCGGCGGCGCAGACGAACTCGGCGCGCACTTCCCAGTAGTCGCGCGGCACGAACTTGCGGATTTTTTCCTCGCGCTCGACCACGATCGACAGGGTCGGGGTCTGGACCCGGCCGACGGTGGTCAGGAAGAAGCCGCCCTCTTTCGAGTTAAAGGCGGTCATGGCGCGGGTGCCGTTGATGCCGATCAGCCAGTCCGCTTCCGAGCGGCAGCGCGCGGCGTCGGCCAGCGGCATCATCTCTTCGTCGCTGCGCAGGTGGGCGAAGCCGTCGCGGATCGCGTTCGGCGTCATCGACTGCAGCCACAGGCGCTTGACCGACTGCTTGGCCTTGGCGTTCTGGGCGATCAGGCGGAAGATCAGCTCCCCTTCGCGGCCCGCGTCGCATGCGTTGATCAGGGTGGTGACGTCCTTGCGCTTGATCAGCTTGTTCAGCACCTTGAGGCGCGATTCGGTCTTGGCGATCGGGTTCAGCGCGAAGTACGGCGGGATCATCGGCAGGTGGGTGAAGCTCCACTTGCCGCGCTTGACGTCGTATTCCTCGGGCACCGCGATTTCCAGCAGGTGGCCGACGGCGGACGACAGGACGTAGTCGTCGGATTCGAAATACTCATCGTGCTTGGTAAAGCCGCCGAGCGCCTTGGCGATGTCGTTGGCCACGGAGGGCTTCTCGGCAATGATGAGGGCTTTGGTCATATGGTTTCTCTGTGTGTTCGATAGTCGCGGCTCGCGCATCATACATGACGGCGACCGCACGGATCACGATCCCTTGCCCGGGATTCCCGTCCGTTGATAGCTTGTTGGTAACAATTTGACGCGATGCGGCAAATGATAAGCGGGTTGCGTCACACTCCGCAAGTGGACTGTGCCTGCGATGCGCAGAGGAAAAGTACGCTTGATCTTGCGTTACTGCAAGAAAAAACGGGGCCGCAGCCCCGTTTTCGTCATGACGATTGTGACATCTCAGTGCAGGAGGCGCGGTTCGGCGTCCTCATCTTCGTCGGCCCCGAACAGGTCGTCGAACATCAGCGCGTCCGGCTCCTTGCCCTGGCTCCACAGCAGCATCAGGACGATAATTTTCAGCTTGCCCAGCGTGACCGGCGATTCGTCCAGCGCCAGCGCGCGTTCGATGACGATCTCGCGCTGCGAGGCGGTCAGCAGGCCGGCCAGCTCGAGGAACTGGATGAAGCCGACGGCGGCGCTGCCGAGCGTATCGACTTCTTGTGCAACATAAAAACGGGTGCCGCTGGATTCGAGGGCCGGATTGGTCGTGCCGGCCATTTCGGTGAGGCCGTTCAGCCAGTCCAGCGCTTCGGAAATTTCGACATCGTCGAAACCGACGGCCGACAGCTTGCGTGCCAGGGCTGCCGGCTCCGGGCAGGCATCGGGACGGTAGTACGTCTCGTAAAGGTAGACTAGGATGTCGAACATGGTGACGCTACTGTAGCAGCTAAGTTCGCCCCGGCACAAGTGCGTCACAAGGTCCATTACTGTCTAGAAACATCATCGTTGTTTATCGGCCTTATTCGCTTCTCTACTCACTTCACCACTCTTTGCACCCTGCCACCGGGCCTGCGTTCGAGCAATCCGGCGAGCTCAAGTTCAAGCAATTGGCTGCTCAATAACGCCGGCTTCATGCCCAGGGAGGCAAGCAGATCGTCGGGCTCGGCCGGGTCGTGGCCGAGCGCAGCCAGCAGGGCGGCGGCCCCCGCAGGCATGCTGTCCGCCGGCCCGGCCGCGCCGGCGCTGGGCCGGCGGACCGGCGCCGCGTTCCAACGCGCCAGCGGCGACAGCGCCATCACCTCCAGCACGTCGGCCGCCGTATCGACCAGCTTGGCCCCCTCGCGGATCAGGATGTGGCAGCCCTTGGCCAGCGCGGCGTGGATCGAGCCGGGAATCGCGAACACGTCCCTGCCCTGCTCGGCCGCCTGGCGCGCCGTGATCAGCGAGCCGGACTGGACTGCCGCCTCGACCACCAGTACCCCGGCCGCCAGCCCGCTGATGATCCGGTTGCGCTTCGGGAAATTGCCGGGCAGCGGAGGCGTGCCGAGCGGGTATTCACTGACGATGCAGCCCTGCGCGCCGATGCGCTCGCACAGGGCGCGGTTGCGCGCCGGGTAGACCAGGTCCGGCCCGGTGCCGACCACCGCAACGGTCGAGCCGGCGCCTTTCAGCGCGCCTTCGTGGGCGGCGGCATCGATCCCCAGCGCCAGGCCGGACACGATGCACAGGCCGGCACCGGACAGGTGTTCCGCAAACGCCAGCGCATTCGCCCTGCCCTGGGCGCTGGCGTTGCGGCTGCCGACCATCGCCAGCATCGGCGCGGCCAGCAATTCCGCCTGCCCTTTTATATAGAGCAGCAGCGGCGGATCGGGAATATGCGCCAGCAATTCGGGATAGCCGGGCTCGCCCAGCGCCAGCACGTGGTGGCCGGGCCGCGCGCGCCAGCGCAGCGTGGCCTCGACCAGGCGCTCCAGCGCGCCCGACGGCGGGGCCGCCAGGGCGCCTGCCTGGGCCGGACCCAGGTGGGCGACCAGCGCATCGACGCCGGCCGCGAAGATGGCATCGATGCCGCCGAAGGCCTCCAGCAGCTTGAGGCCGGTGTGCGGCCCGATGCCGGGGGCGCGCTCCAGGCGCAGCCAGGCCGCGAGCCGGGCGTCGTCCATGGCGGGCCGGAAAAGCGTAGCGGCCGCTGGATTGACTGCAGCGGCCGCTAAAGATTGGGGGTCCGTGTCCTGCACGGCGGGCTTACTCCGGTGATTTCGCCACGTCGCCGATTTCTACCGGCAACGTCACTTGCATGACCAGTCCATACGAGACATGGCCGAACACCCGGAAAATGAACAGTTCGCCATACTGCTCGTCCGGCATCCGCATCGTCGACTTGCCGATCCCGAGGAAACCTTTGCTGCCGCCCGGGTCCGGGATCGTCTTCCCGAGATGATAGAGCTGCAGCACGGAGCCGACATCGAGTCCGTCAAGCGCGCCCCGGTTGACAGTCACGACCTGGCTCTGCACCGCGTAATTCGATTCGTTGGCCATCGCCATCACGCGGGCCGCGATCGGGGTGGCCGGCGCGTGTGGCACGTAGTTACGCAACGGCATCGGCGGCGTCGGCAGCAGGCGGTCGCCGATGCCCATTTCCTGCACCGAGCGGGTGACCGTGAAGGTATGCACGTCCACGCCCTGCCCGGCTTCGCGCACCAGCTTGGCGGCGCCGACATAGGCGGCCTCGTGGGCGACGACCTTGCCGGTGTCGGGATCGACCAGTTCCTTGCCCGGACGGAAGACCTGGAAGCTGGTGGCGCCGTTCAGGGGCCCGCGCACGTAGATACGGTCGCCTTCGCCCAGGTAGACCCGGGTTTCCGGCGTGGCAGCGATGCGCGGCGCGGCGTCCAGCTCGCGTGGCTCGACCACCAGCGGCTGGGTCAGGAAGGGTTCGATCGCGCTCGACGGGATCGAGGGCACGGCGTCAAGGCCCAGCGCTTCGGTGCGGACCTGGGGCGACAGCTTCGTGACCGGCGGCAGACCGGCCTCGGCATCGTTGCTGCCCGGTTTGACGAGCGTCAGGCGGCCATGGGCGCGGTCGAAATAGATGACCTGGCCCGGGTAGATCCAGTGGGGATTGCGGATCTCGTCGCGGTTCATGCCCCACACCTGCGGCCAGCACCAGGGATGCTCGAGGAAGGCGCCGGAAATGTCCCACAAGGTATCGCGCTTGATGACGACGTGCTGGTCGGGGGCGTTCGGACGGAAGCTGCAATGCGTGCCGGTGGTGGGCGCCGCCACGGCGGGAGCGGCGAACATGGCGCTGGCCAGGGCTGCCATGGCGACGCGCCCTGCGAGCGGTCGGACGGCGCCTGTGCTAAAATTTTTCATCAAAGAGTCCGTAAAGTGCGGCATAAACACACCGTGCCATTCATGGCGCGAAACAGCAGACGACTCCCTGACCGCACACCGGATCCAAAGGTTGCTGTACTGAAGGGTTGCCGAACTGAATCAAATTCTGCCCACAAATCCTTGAACTAGCAAGACAAGCGCGTCCTGCTGCAGGCGCGGCGTGTTGCTTTTATGTCTGTGCGGCAACAATAGCACAGCTGGCACGGGCACGACGGACACCCCATCTACGCAGTACCGACAGAATAAACAGGTTAAACAAGAACCATGGCTTTACTGAACATCCTCCGCTATCCCGACCCGCGCCTGCACAAGGTGGCCGCACCGGTCACCGCATTCGACGAGCGTCTGCAAAAGCTGGTCGCGGACATGGCCGAGACCATGTATGACGCCCCGGGCGTGGGCCTAGCCGCGACCCAGGTCGATGTGCACGAGCGCGTGATCGTGATCGACGTGACCGAGACCCATGACGCGCTGCTCGTCTTCATCAATCCGGAAATCACCTGGTCCAGCCCGGAAAAGCAGGTGTACGACGAAGGTTGCCTGTCGGTGCCCGGCATCTACGACGGCGTCGAGCGCCCCGCGCGCGTCAAGGTCAAGGCCGTCGACCAGCACAACAAGCCTTTCGAGATGGAATGCGACGGCCTGCTGGCGGTTTGCATCCAGCACGAAATGGATCACCTGATGGGCAAAGTCTTCGTCGAATACCTGTCGCCGCTCAAGCGTAACCGCATCAAGACCAAGCTGCTGAAGGAAGAACGCGCCCAGCAAAACAGCGGGCCGAAGGCCGCCGGCCGTCGTTGATGGCGGCGCGCATGAAGGTCGTTTTCGCCGGCACACCCGAGTTCGCCGCGGTCGCGCTGCGTGCCCTGATCGATGCCGGCTTCGAGATTCCGCTGGTGCTGACCCAGCCGGACCGCCCGGCCGGGCGCGGCATGCAATTGCAGGCCTCCGCGGTCAAGCAGGTGGCAAGCGCGCACGGCATCGAGGTGCTGCAGCCGCTCTCCTTACGCATGGATAGCAAGGATCCGCAGCGTGCCGAGGAAGCGAAAGCCGCCCACGAACGCCTGCTGGCGACCGACTATGATGTGATGGTGGTCGCGGCCTACGGCCTGATCCTGCCGCGCTCTACCCTCGACATACAGCCCTGCATCAATATCCACGGCTCGCTGCTGCCGCGCTGGCGCGGCGCCGCGCCGATCCACCGCGCGATCGAGTCCGGAGACTCCCAGACCGGCGTGACCATCATGCAGATGGAAGAAGGCCTCGACACCGGCCCGATGCTGCTGATCGAGGCCCTGCCCATTCTGGACACGGACACCACCGGCACCCTGCACGACAAGCTGGCGGAAATGGGCGGCCGCATGATCGTCGAAGCCCTGGACAAGCTGGCGGCGGGTGGCCTGGACGCCGTGCCCCAGCCGGAACAGGGCGTGACCTATGCCGCCAAGATCAGCAAGGAGGAAGCGAAGCTGGACCTGCAGCGCCCTGCTGCCGAGCTGGCGCGCAAGGTGCGGGCGTTCAATCCCTTCCCGGGCGCCCATGCGCAGGCGGGAGGTGTGACGCTGAAAATCTGGAATGCGCAGGCGATCAAGGGCAAGAGTCAGCCCGGCCAGGTCTTGTCGGCCGATGCCCAGGGAATCGTGGTGGCTTGCGGGGAAGGCGCGCTGCGCCTGACGGAACTGCAGAAACCGGGTGGCAAGCGCCTGGCGGCAGCAGAGTTCCTGAAGGGATTTTCGTTCGACGGCGTGTCGTTCGAGTAACTCGTAGGGTGGGCAGCCTCTGCCCACCTTCGCATTCACATCCTGGTGGGCAGAGACTGCCTACGCCGGCCGCGCCCACCCTACTCGCTTATTGCTGCTCGCCTTGAGCACGCACGCGATTTGCTTCCATGTACTCGCGCAGGACCTGGTTGATGCGGGTCTGGTAGCCCGGACCGGCCGACTTGAACCACTCCAGCATATCGACATCCAGGCGGATGGTCACGATCTGCTTCACGCCGCTCACGACATTCTTGCTGACAATGCTTTCTTCATTGCGGGTTGCAGGCTGGTCCCATTCGGGCAGGTATTCTTTGTTCATTACAATTCTTCCCATTGAGGCGGCGGACGACGGGTCCGCACATTCCGTTCGATTTGAACTAGGGCCGCGCCAGCGGCGGCGCCATGGGAATTAATTGTCGTCTCTGTATGTATCCGGGAAATTGCTAATAAGCCCCGTTTTGTATCGCACTGTAACAAACCGGCTTTTGATACACAACGTTACAAGCGTCTTTACACCAGCCCGCCTTGCACCACTTGGGTGCATTTTTGTGGGTCGGAGCTTGACATCGGGACTAACTCTGCTAGTGAAGGTATAATTTCAGACCCGCCTCTGTAGACCCGCCCTGGAAAGATCACCGATGACCACCGCCGCCCTCGCCACCTCTCCCGTCGACGCCCAGCTCCGCGAGATCCTCGCGCGCCGCATCATGATTCTGGATGGCGCGATGGGCACGATCATCCAGCAGTACAAGCTCGACGAGCAGGCCTACCGCGGTGTGCGCTTCAAGGATTTTGCCGCACCAGAAGGAAGCGGCGCGCGCGAGCTGTTCGTCAAGGGCAACAACGAGCTGCTGAACCTGACCCAGCCGCAGATCATCCAGGAAATCCACGAGCGCTACCTGGCGGCCGGCGCCGACCTGATCGAAACGAATACCTTCGGCGCGACCGGCATCGCCCAGGACGACTATCACATGGCGCACCTGGTCTACGAGATGAACGTCGAGGCCGCCAAACTGGCGCGCGCTGCCTGCCTCAAGTATTCGACCCCGGACAAGCCGCGCTTCGCCGCCGGCGCCCTCGGCCCAACCCCGAAGACCGCCTCGATCTCGCCCGACGTGAACGATCCGGCGGCGCGCAACGTGACTTTCGACCAGCTGGTCGCCTCTTATTATGAACAGCTGCGCGGCCTGGTCGATGGCGGCGTCGACCTGCTGCTGGTCGAGACCATCTTCGACACCCTGAACTGCAAGGCCGCCCTGTTCGCGATCGACCAGTACTTCGACGATCATCCCGACATGCCACGCCTGCCGCTGATGATTTCCGGGACCGTCACCGACGCCTCGGGCCGCATCCTGTCCGGCCAGACCGTGCCCGCGTTCTGGAATTCGGTGCGGCATGCGAAGCCGCTGACCATCGGCCTGAACTGCGCGCTGGGCGCGGCCCTGATGCGCCCGTATGCGCAGGAACTGTCGACCATCGCCGACACCTTCGTCTGCATCTACCCGAACGCCGGCCTGCCCAACCCGATGAGCGACACCGGCTTCGACGAGCTGCCGGCGGACACCTCGAACCTGCTGAAAGAGTTTGCCGAGGCCGGCTTCATCAACGTGGCCGGCGGCTGCTGCGGCACCACGCCGGAACACATCAAGGCCATCGCCGAGGTCATGGCCAAAGCCACGCCGCGCGCCGTGCCGGAAGTCCCGACCGCGCTGCGCCTGTCGGGCCTGGAGCCGTTCACCGTCGACGAGTCCTCGCTGTTCGTGAACGTCGGCGAGCGCACCAACGTGACCGGCTCGAAGGCCTTCGCGCGCATGATCCTGAACGAGCAGTTCGACGAGGCGCTGTCGGTGGCGCGCCAGCAGGTCGAGAACGGCGCCCAGGTCATCGACATCAACATGGACGAGGCGATGCTCGATTCGCAGGCGGCCATGACGCGCTTCCTGAACCTGATCGCCTCCGAACCCGACATCTCGCGCGTGCCGATCATGATCGACTCTTCGAAGTGGAGCGTGATCGAGGCCGGCCTGAAGTGCGTGCAGGGCAAGGCGATCGTCAACTCGATCTCGATGAAGGAAGGCGAAGAGGAGTTCCTGCGCCAGGCCAAGCTGTGCCGCCGCTACGGCGCCGCCGTGATCGTGATGGCCTTCGACGAGAAAGGCCAGGCCGATACCTTCGAGCGCAAGACCGAGATCTGCAAGCGGGCGTACGACGTGCTGACGCAGAAGGTCGGCTTCCCGCCCGAAGACATCATCTTCGACCCGAACATCTTCGCGATCGCCACCGGCATCGAAGAGCACGACAACTACGCGGTCGACTTCATCAACGCCACCCGCTGGATCCGCGAGAACCTGCCGCATGCCAAGGTGTCGGGCGGCGTGTCGAACGTGTCCTTCTCCTTCCGCGGCAACGACCCGGCGCGCGAAGCCATCCACACCGTGTTCCTGTACCACGCGATCAAGGCCGGCATGACCATGGGAATCGTCAACGCCGGCATGGTCGGCGTGTACGACGACCTGGCGCCGGAGCTGCGCGAGCGCGTCGAGGACGTGGTGCTGAACCGCCGCAAGGACGCCACCGAGCGCATGATCGAATTCGCCGGCACTTTAAAAGCCGGCGGTAACAGGCAGGAAGCGAACCTGGAGTGGCGCGAGGCCGCGGTCGAGCAGCGCCTGTCGCACGCGCTGGTGCACGGCATCACGCAGTGGATCGTCGAGGACACCGAGGAAGCGCGCCAGAAGATCGACGCCGCCGGCGGCCGCCCGATCCAGGTGATCGAAGGCCCGCTGATGGACGGCATGAACGTCGTCGGCGACCTGTTCGGCCAAGGCAAGATGTTCCTGCCGCAGGTGGTGAAATCGGCGCGCGTGATGAAGCAGGCCGTGGCCCACCTGATCCCCTTCATCGAAAAGGAAAAGGCGCTTGAAGAAGCGCGCACCGGCATCGTCGCCAAGCCGAAGGGCAAGATGGTGATCGCGACCGTGAAGGGCGACGTGCACGACATCGGCAAGAACATCGTCTCCGTGGTCCTGCAATGCAATAACTTCGAGATCGTCAACATGGGCGTGATGGTGCCCGCCGCCGAGATCCTGGCCAAGGCCAAGGAAGAGAACGCGGACATCATCGGCCTGTCCGGCCTGATTACCCCGTCGCTGGAAGAGATGGCCTACGTGGCGCGCGAAATGCAGCGCGACCCCTACTTCCGCGAGCGCCAGATTCCGCTGCTGATCGGCGGCGCCACCACCAGCCGCGCCCACACGGCCGTCAAGATCGCGCCGCACTACGAAGGTCCGGTCGTGTACGTGCCGGACGCCTCGCGCTCGGTGTCGGTCGGCCAGGCCTTGGTGACGGCGGACACGCGCGACGCCTACGTGGCCGAACTCGCCGGCGACTACGAGCGCATCCGCGAGCAGCACGCCAACAAGAAGGCGCTGCCGATGGTGAGCCTGGCGCAGGCGCGCGCCAACAAGGCAAAACTCGACTATGCGCCGCTGAAGCCGAAATTCATCGGCCGCCGCGTCTTCAAGAACGTCGACCTGGCCACCATCGCCCGCTACATCGACTGGGGCCCGTTCTTCCAGACCTGGGACCTGGCCGGTCCCTACCCCGCCATCCTGAACGATGAAGTCGTTGGCGAGGCCGCGAGCAAGGTGTTCGAGGAAGGCCAGGCGATGCTGAAGAAGATCGTCGACGGGCGCTGGCTGACGGCGAATGGCGCGGTCGCGCTGCTGCCCGCCAACTCCATCAACGACGACGACATCGAGATCTACACCGACGATACGCGTAGCGAAGTCGCCTTCACCTGGTACGGCCTGCGCCAGCAGGGCGTGAAGCCGGTGGTGGACGGTGTGCAGCGCCCGAACCAGTGCCTGTCCGACTTCATCGCGCCGAAATCGTCCGGCGTGGCCGACTACATCGGCATGTTCGCGGTGACGGCCGGCCTGGGCGCCGAGAAGATCGAGAAGCGCTTCGAGGCACAAGGCGACGACTATTCGTCGATCATGGTGAAGGCCCTGGCGGACCGCCTGGCCGAAGCCTTCGCCGAGTACATGCACGAGCGCGTGCGCACCGACCTGTGGGGCTATGCGCAGGGCGAAGACCTGAGCAAGGAGCAGCTGATCAAGGAAGCCTACGTCGGCATCCGCCCGGCTCCGGGCTACCCGGCCTGCCCCGAGCACACCGTGAAGGCCGAGCTGTTCAAGACCCTGCAGGCCGACGAGATCGGGATGGCGCTGACGGAATCGTTCGCGATGTATCCGGGCGCGGCGGTGTCGGGCTTCTACTTCTCGCACCCGGAATCGAAGTACTTCGTGGTCGGGAAGATCGGACAGGACCAGCTGGACGACATGGCGGCGCGCCGTGGCTTGCCGAAAGAGGAACTCGAGCGTTATCTGGCGCCGAATCTCTGAGAACGTCATCCCCGCGAAGGCGGGGATCCAAGTTTGTTCGCGTTGCGATAGCTCACGCAGAACTTGGGTCCCCGCCTGCGCGGGGACGACGGGTCAGGCTCGCCTGAACTTCCACACCGCGATCACGCCGAACACCAGCGCAAACCCCAACTGCGCGCCCATCGCCGGCGCTGCCGCTGCCGCATCCATGCCGCGCCAGGTGATGGCATCCAGGCCGTCGATCGCCCAGCGGGTCGGCACCGCCACCGTCAGCTTCTGCATCCATTCCGGGAACAGGAAGGACGGCATCCAGGCGCCGCCCAGCATCACCATGATCAGCACCGCGAACATCGCGATCTTGCGCGCCGCTTCCGGAGTCTTGCCGAAGGCCGCGATCAGCAGGCCCAGGCTGGCGGTCAGCATGCCGAAGCACAGCGCCATGCCGATAAAGCCCGGCAGGCTGGCGATGTGCACGCCGAAGCCGAACACCGCCACCGCGAACACGATGCACAGCAGCGCGAAGGCGATGATGGCGCCGGACGCCGCGCGTGCCAGCAGCACCTGGGTCAGGCCCACCGGCGCGGCCAGCAGGCGGTTCCAGACGCCGCTGCGCTGGGCCAGCAGGATGCCGATCCCCATGTCGATCCCCATGAAGAGGATGAACTGCACGCCCATGCCGGCGAAGGCGTGCGCATACGCGTTGTAGCCCTGCTCCGCCATGCCGCTGGCGAGCTGCTTGTCGGTCGTGGTGAACGGCATGCTGAGGCCCTTCGCGGCGGCGGCCGAAGTGCCCTCTTTCTGCGGCAGCGCCTGGTATTTGCGGACGCTGGCGAGCATGTCGCGCAATGCCTTGCTGTCCGGGTCGGTGCGCGCCAGTTCGTCGAGCCGGCGCAGGCTGCGCTCGGTCAGGTCCTGGCCCATCTTCCCGCCGAACATCTCGGCGCTGACCGTCGACATCACCTGCTGGGTCAGCATGCCCTTCACCATGGCCAGCACGGCCGGCTGCGAGGGATCGTACAGCAGCGGGATGGACGGCTTCTCGCGGTTGCCGAACAGGGCTGCGCCGGCCGCTTCGCCGAAGCCGGCCGGCAGCACGATCGCCACCTTCTGCTCGCCCTTGCGCACGGCGGCTTCGGCGGCCGCCATCGTCATCGGGGTGATGCGCAGGCTCGGGTCGCTCTTCAGGCCGGCGGCGATCTTCGCACCGGCCTCGCTGCCGTCCTGCTGCACCAGTGCGACCTCGATCGCGCTGCCCTTGCCGGTGCCGCCGAACAGGGAGCCGAAGAAGGCCGCGATCACGATCGGCAGCGCCAGGCTGATGACGAGGGCGCGGCGGTCGGACAGGAACAGGATCAGGTCCTTGCGGACGAGGGCGCAGAAGGCGGTCATGTCAGTCGCGCAGGGAGCGTCCGGTCAGGGACAGGAAGATGTCTTCCAGGCTGGTGCGCGCGGTGGCGAAGTGCAGCGGCCGGCAGCCGGCCTGCTGCAGCCAGCCCATCACGGGCAAGGCATCGGCCGCCTGCGCCAGCCCGATGTCGAGCGCGGTGCCGCTGGTCGCCAGTTCGCAGCAAGCCAATGAAATCACGCCGCGGTGGGCGCGCAGCCCGTCCAGCAGGCTCGCATGGGCCGGCCCGGCCAGTTCGACCCGCAGCGCGGCCTGGGCCGCCAGGCGGCTGTGCAGCGAGGCCGGGCTCTCGTCGGCCAGCACCTTGCCGTGGTCGACGATGACGATGTGGTCGGCCAGGCGCTCCACCTCTTCCATGTAGTGGCTGGTGTAGATCAGGGACTTGCCCTGGGCCTGTAAGGCCTCCAAAGTGTCGAAGATCGCGTTGCGGCTCTGCGGGTCGACACCGACGGTCGGCTCGTCCAGGATCAGCAATTGCGGGTCGTGCATCAGGGCCGCGGCGATGTTCAGGCGCCGCTTCATCCCGCCCGAAAAGGTGGCCGGCTTGTCGCGCGCGCGGTCGCGCAGGTTGACCTGGCCCAGCACGGTGTCGATCCGCTCGGCCAGCAGCTTGCCGCGCAAGCCATACAAGGCCCCGAACAGGCGCAGGTTCTCGAGCGCGGACAAATCGTCGTACAGCGCCAGGTCCTGCGGCACCACGCCGATCCTGCGCTTGACGGCGGCGGCGCCCGGCCCGACGCGCTCGCCGCCCAGGAAGATGTCGCCGGCATCCGGCACGACCAGGCCGCACAGCATGCTGACGATGGTCGACTTGCCGGCACCGTTCGGTCCCAGCAGGCCTACGGTCTGGCCGGCCAGCACACGGAACGAGACACCGTCGACGGCACGGCGTGTCCCGTAAGTCTTGACCAGGTTATGCACACTCAACAAGACAGAAGACATGCTCGCCCCTCTTCAGATGGCATACCTGACGACGCTGTCACTCCACTGGAATGCCGCCATCTCGAGTTCGACCATGTCGTCGCCCGCAATCGCCAGCCCGCGCAGTGCCGGCAGCGCGCCCTCGTCCTGCGGGTGCGGCTGCTCGATGCATTCGGCCAGCTTGAGCAGCTCGCCGAAAAAGCCGCTGCGGCGCAGCAGCGCGTTCCTGATCTCCTCGCTGACCGGGATCTGCTCGACGATGTCGGCCATCGGGATGCCGAACAGGACGTCCATCAGCGACATGATGCCGGCCGTGAAGGCGATCTCGGACAGGTGGCGCTGGCCCGGGCGCAGGCGCTGGGCCAGCAGTTCCATCATGCGGCCGCGGGTCGTGGCGAGCATCAGCAGCGGGGTCTGGTTGTGGCCGCGCGTGCCCGGTTCGGCGTACAGCATGATCTGCAGCCAGCGCTGCAGCTGGCGCCGGCCCAGCACCAGCAAGGCCTGAGACACCGAGTCGATGCGCTGGCGCGCGCCGACGGCCGGCGTATTCACCAGGCGCAGCAGGTTCAGCGCCACGGTGATGTCGCGCTTCACGGCGCGTTCGATGCCGGCGTTGTCGACGTCCGAGGTGACCAGGTTCATCAGCTCCAGCACCGCCAGCTGCGAGGGCGAGAGCTTGCGCCCGCCGAGTACCGAAGGACGGGCGAAATAATAGCCCTGGAAATAGTCGACGCCGAGGTCGAGGCAGGCCTGGTAGTCGTCGCGGGTCTCGACCTTGTCCGCCACCACGGTTTGATGCATGCCGTGCAGGCGCGCCACCAGGGCGGTCAGCGCCGGCTGCGAGCTGTTGCGGACGTCGAGCTTGACGAAGCGCGCCAGCGGCAGCAGGCGCTGCAGGCGCTCGCTGTCCCCCGCACTGGCGCTGCCGATGCCGTCCAGCGCGAACCGGAAACCGTGGCCGGCCAGTTCGGCCAGGCGCGCCAGCACGGCATCGGTCGGCATCACCGAAGCGGCCAGTTCGAGCACGGTGCGTTCGCGCGGCAGGAAGGCGTAGATATCGCTGCCGAGCACGTCGGTGTCGACGTTCAGGAAGCAGTGGGCGTCGCCGATCGCACGCGCCAGGCCGAGCTGGGCAGCGTGGGCGATCACGGCGGCGGTGGCGTTCAGGCCGGGTGTTGTCCCGGTGGCCGGTGCGCCGGCTGCGCCGCCTTGTCCGATGTTTGCCTGCCCGAGCGGCGTGCTGCGGAACAGCAGCTCGTAGCCGAACAGGGCCTGGTTGCGGTCCAGCACGGGCTGGCGGCCCAGGTAAAAATCACGCACCCGCAAGGGATGGTCGGCGTGGTCCTGTCTCGGGGTATCGGTCATCTCGGACTCTTCGGCAGCTGGTAGACCAAAGTACTTTACCCCATTCCGCCCGCTTAGTGGCTTTTAGGCATTAGTTTCCACAAAAAAACGTACCATTCGAATCACATTTGATCATTCCGCTTGCGGCAAGCCGTCAACGAAGACTTTCAGCTCACCCGGCGCGAATTCGGTCCAGGTTTCGTTGGTCGTGAGCGGGGTGGTGACGATGATGGCGACGCGGTCGTTCGGCGTGGTGACCTGGGAAAAATCGACCGACAGGTCTTCGTCGGCCAGGCAGGCCTTGTCGAAGGGGTACTTGCGGACCACGTAGCACAGCTTGGTCGAACAATGCGCGAACAGGGCCAAGCCATCGGACAGCATCATATTGAAGGTGCCATGGCGGGCGATCACGTGCACCAGGTCGCGGATGGCCGCGCGTAGTGCCGGCATGGCGGGTGTGCGGTCGCCGAAACGCGCGCGCAGCTCCTGCAGCAGGAAGCAGAAAGCCTGTTCGCTGTCGGTGTTGCCGACCGGGTGGAACGGGCCGTCCAGGGTCGGACGGAAATCCTTCAGGTCGCCGTTGTGGGCGAACACCCAGTAGCGGCCCCACAGCTCGCGCACGAAGGGATGGCAGTTCTCCAGCGCGACCTGGCCTTGCGTGGCCTTGCGGATGTGGGCGATGACGTTCAGCGACTTGATCGGGTACTGCTTGATCAGTTCGGCGATCGGCGAGGCGATGGCGGCCTGGTGGTCGACGAAATGGCGAACTCCGGCACCCTCGAAGAAGGCGATGCCCCAGCCGTCGTGGTGGGTATCGGTGCGGCCGCCGCGGTGGGCGAATCCGGTGAAGCTGAAGACAATGTCAGTGGGGACATTGCAATTCATGGCAAGTAGTTGGCACATGCACTAAGCTTACCATGGGCGGGTTGCCGGGCCGGTCTTGGAGAAGACGACGGGCCCGGGCGATGCGGTTCAGTGCAGGACGACCGGCTGGCTCATCAAGGTGTCGTACGAACCCAGGAACTCGTCGATCTCTTCCATCGTCGGCTCGCTTGCGATCAGGTTGTTCACGTCACGCCGGAACGATTGTGCCAGTTTGCCGCCGATGAATGCTTCGCGGCGACCGGATTTGTCGACGATTTCGTAACCGCCGAAGCGCAGGGCTTCGAGGTTGTGATCGACGCCAAATTCGACGACGCTGTATTGCTCGCTGTTATAGATCATGTTCATGATGACTCCTTCACTCGATCAGATTGGCGAAGCTTGGTGCCCGGCGGCGGGCGACCAATGATGACTTGCAGTCCACTTCAATGATGAGGTGGGGCTGTCCCAACCGATTTCAAGTATCCGGAAACGCCTGAGGCATTGTAGGCATGCTCCTATGAGATCAGGTTGGCTGTCAGCCTTAGCAGCTGATCGTATGGCTCGGCCTGCAGCCACGATCGCAACTGATCAAGATGCTCACTGCGCGCGACCCCGATGAAGAGGCGGTCGGGGCGCTGGCGCAGCATGCGATTCAATGTTACACGCAAAACCAAATTGCCGGTGCAGCACAGGCAACCCGGGGCGATGCGCGCGAACAGGAGATGTTCAGGAAGAGTATCCAGAGGGGAATTACCGGGCGCCAGGCCTTCCAGGATGATCGCCGCTCTTGCACTAGTTTGGTGCAAATCTGACAACTGCAACTGCGCGTGGATGGCCCGCTCGCGCGCCTCCGCCGACGGGCCCGTGACCAGCGTGGTAGGCACGCGGTCGGGGCGCGCCGCGCTCATTGTCCGACGTTCTTCTTGCCCAGCTTGCCGGGCTCGACGCCGAGCTGCTTGAGCTTGCGGTACAGGTGGGTGCGTTCCAGGCCGGTCTTCTCGGCCACACGGGTCATGGAGCCGCCTTCGCGGCCCAGGTGGTGTTCGAAGTACATGCGCTCGAAGGCGTCGCGCGCCTCGCGCAGCGGCAGGTCGAAGGACAGCGTGTAGCCATGCGCATGGGCTTCGCCGTTGCTGATCGGGCGCGCGATGCCGATCGCGCCGCTCGCAGGCGGCTGGGCCGCGTACATCGGGGCACTGGGCATGCTCGGTTCCGGCGCGGGTACGCTGGCGACCGCCGGACGCGGTGCGATGGCCGGGGCGCGCGCCACTTCCTGGGCCCGGGTCAGGCCCTGCTGCACCGCCTTCAGCAGCTTTTGCAGGGCGATCGGCTTTTCGAGGAAGTTCAGGGCGCCGATACGGGTAGCTTCCACCGCGGTGTCGATGGTGGCATGGCCCGACATCATAATCACCGGCATGCTGAGCAGCCCGTCGCGCTGCCACTCCTTGAGCAGGGTGACGCCGTCGGTATCCGGCATCCAGATATCGAGCAGTACCAGGTCGGGCGCACCCTGCTGGCGTGCAGTACGGGCCTGCTGCGCGTTCTCGGCCAGCTGCACCACGTGGCCCTCGTCGCCAAGGATTTCCGAGAGCAGTTCGCGGATTCCCATTTCATCGTCCACTACGAGTATATTCGCCATCTTGTCTTGCCTTCCTGTCTGACCCTCACAGCCCAGATTCTATGCGCGATTTACGCTTCGGCCAAGTTCGCCTCGGGTGCTAACTTTAACAGCAAAATCGATACTGAAGCGCCAGATCCATCCGCGCGGTTGGCAACGTCAATACGTCCACCGTGTTCGTCGACGATCTTTTTGACCATCGGCAGGCCGAGGCCGGTGCCGCGGGCCTTCGAGGTGACGTAGGGTTCGAAGGCGCGCGACAGGATCTTCGGCGCGAAGCCGGGACCGTTGTCGACGATCGCCAGGCGCACCGCGGTGCCGGCCGCGCCGTCCGCGCCTTCGTAGTGGATGGTCTCGGTGACGACGTCGACGCGCGGCGGCTCGTTCGCCGGCGGGGCATCGGCCAGCGCGTCCTGGGCGTTGGCAAGCAGGTTGTGGATCACCTGGCGCAGCTGGGTCGCGTCGCCCATCACGCGCGGCAGGTTCGGCGCCAATGTGGCGTGGATGACGTCCGACTCGTCCTCGGCCAGGTACAGGTTCAGGATCTGCGTGATGAGGTCGTTCAGGTCGAGGGGACCGAGCACCGCCGGCGGCGCCTTGGCGTAGTCGCGGAAGTCGTCGACCATGCGCTTCATGGCGTCGACCTGGTTGACGATGGTGTCGGTGCCCTTCTTCAGCAGCTCGGCGCCCTGCGGGTCGAGGCGGTCGGCCAGCTTCATCTGCATGCGCTCGGCCGACAACTGGATCGGCGTGAGCGGGTTCTTGATCTCGTGCGCCAGGCGCCGCGCGACCTCGCCCCAGGCCACCGAGCGCTGGGCCGAGATCACGTCGGAGATATCGTCGAACACCACGATGAAGCCGCTGCCCGCCCCCACCGGCAGGCGCGAGCCGCGCGCCAGCAGGGTCAGGTCGTGGTCGTCGCTGGTGCCGGGCCGGCGCGGCACCTCGATCTGCTGCTGCCAGTGGGCGCGCTGGTCGCCCTGGCGGCGTCCATGCCGTGCGGCCGAGTGCGCGCTCTGCGCCGCGCTCTGGGCCGAAAACGCCCGCGTGACGGCGCTGGCGAAGGCTTCCAGACCCTCGATCTCGTCCAGCGGACGGCCGGCCAGCGCACTGGCGTCGATCTGCAGGATGCGGTGCACGGCCTCGTTCGAGTTGACCACCACGCCGTCGGCATCCATCACGATCACGCCGGCCGACATGTTCGCCAGCACCGATTCGAGGTGGGCCTTGGCGCTCTGCAGCGCGGAGCGGTTGCGCTCGACGGCGGAGCGGGCTTCGAACAGCTGGCCGGTCATGGCGTTGAACGACTGGGTGAGCGTGCCGAGTTCGTCGTTGGTCTCGACGATCGGGCGCGGCGACAGGTCGCCTTCGGCCACCGCGCGCGTGCCCTCGGCCAGCACCAGCAGCGGCTGCGCCAGGTTGCCGGCGATGAGGAAGGCGCTGCCGATGGCGGAGAAGATCGCCAGCAGCAGGGTCAGCGTGAGGGTTTCGATGTACATCTTGCGCAGCCCGGTGCGGGCAAAGGCGCGGTTCTGGTAGGTGCTGTAGGCGTCCTGCAGCACCTGGGCGTTGGAGGCCAGGTTGACCGGCACCGCCTGCATCAGCTGCAGGTAGCGCGGCGCCATCCCAGGCGGCTCGGGCACCGCCACCACCACGCGCTGGCGCAGGCCGGTGGCCATGTCCAGGCCGCTGGGTGCGCCGGCGCCCTGGAAGTCGCGGAACTCGCGCTCGGCGCTGCCTTCGGACTGCGCATAACCGCCCGGCAGGCCGGCGCGCTTGAGCATCTGCGGGGTCGGCAGGTCGGGGGCCAGGTCGACCTGCTGGTTCGCCGCCGCCGACGCCAGCACGTGCCCCTCGGCCGACAGCAGCAGCGCGCTCTGCATCCCGGTCTCGCCGCTGACCACGCGGCTGAGGATGGCACGCGCGCTGGCCGGATCCTGCCCGGCCAGCGTGGCGGCGGTGGTGCTGGCGGTCGAACCCAGTTCGGACAGCGATTCGTCCAGCGCGGCGCGGCCCAGGTTCAGGCCGGAGTCGAGCGCGGCCTCGATCTTGACGTCGAACCAGGACTCGATCGAGTGCGACACGAACTGCACCGAGACCATGAAGATCACCAGTCCGGGCAGGATGCCGATGCCGGCGAACAGCAGCATCAGGCGGGTCATCAGGCGCGAGCCGAACTTGCCGGCCTTGTGACGCGCGTACAGGCGCGTCAGGGCCACGATCACCAGGATCAGGAGGGCGCCGGCGACGGCGGCGTTCAGCCCCAGCAGCCAGGAATAGTTACGGTCGAAGAAGCCCGAGTTGTCGGACGCCGAGGCGAGCAGGAACAGCAGGATCGAGCCGATCGCGCTGCCGATCACGAGTGCGTAGCGCAGGACCTGGGTCACGCCTTACTCCGCCCGGTAGGTGAAGGTCTTCCTGTGCGAGGCCAGGCGCAAATCGGCGTTGTTGAAGGCGTCCACCTGGAGCGGCTTCTGCAGGTATTCGCGATCCATGAACATGCGCAGGCTCACGTTGTAGGTTTCGCCGGGCTTGAGGTCGCCGCGCGAGGCGAACAGCCAGCGGCTGGGGCGCCGGATCAGGAACAGCGCATCGTCGAGGGTGGCGAAGCTCTGCTGGATGCTGCCCATCACGAACACGGTGTACTGGCGGGTCAGCAGGTCGTAGTGAAGGCGCACCGTGCGGCGCTTGGACACGGCCTTGTCGTCGGTCCACCACCAGCGCGGCCGGGTCAGCTCGATCTCGGTGGTGAAGTACAGGGGCACGCCGTGCATCACGGCCTGCTCGAGGCCAGGGGTCAGGTCGAACGAATAATTGGCGGCCAGGCGGTAGCCGTCGTCGGAGGCCTCGATGCTGGCGCGGGTGATCTCGATCCCCTCGGCCGCATGCGCGGTGGCGCACACGAAAACCAGCAGCACCTGGCAGACGAGGAGGCGGAAAAATCGGGCAGTCACTAGGGCCAGAACCTTAAAAAAGCGTGTTATCGGGAAGTCTCACGCCGCGGCCTTCTGGAACAGGGCATAGTACAGACCATCATGATCCTGCCCGGCACCGCTCGTTGGAAGAAGCTGGCCCGGCGCATCGAGACGGACCGCACCATGGCGCGCCGCGAAGGCGGCGGCCTGCGCTTCCGATTCCTGCGGCCAGAGCGAACATGTCACGAACAGCAATTTACCATCGGGCCGCAGCATCTGCCAAAGGTTGTCGAGTATTTTGGTAGAAAGTGTTGCAAGTTGGTGGGTATCGCTCTTGCGGCGCAACCAACGGATGTCCGGATGGCGTCGCACGATGCCCGACGCGGTGCACGGCACGTCGGCCAGGATGCGGTCGTACTGGCGTCCATCCCACCAATCGGCGTGCTCGGCCGCGCCCGTTTTCACGGTGGCCTGCAGGCCGAGGCGCTGCAGATTCTGGTCGACGCGCGCCAGGCGGCGGCTGTCGACGTCCAGCGCCGTCAGCTCGACGGCAGCTAGCTCGAGGATGTGGCCGCTCTTGCCGCCCGGGGCAGCGCAGGCGTCCAGCACGCGCATGCCGTCGCGCAGGTCGAGCAGCGGCGCGGCGAGCTGGGCGCCGGCATCCTGCACCGACACCAGTCCAGCCTCGAAGCCGGGGATCTGCAGCACGTTCATGGCCTGGGCCAGGCGCAAGGCGCTTGGCCCGACGCGGCTCGCCTCGATGCCGGCCGCGGCCAGGGTCTGCAGGTAGTCCTCGACGCTGGTCTTGCGCAGGTTGACGCGCAGGGTCAGCGGCGGCTGGCGGTTGCCGGCCTGGAGGATATCCTGCCACTGCTGCGGATAGGCGGTGCGCACCGCGTCGATCCACCACTGCGGATAATTCCAGCGCGCCAGCGGCTGCGCCAGCGCGCTGCCGAGCAGGCCGTCCTTCTCGCGCAGGAAGCGCCGCAGCACCGCGTTCACCATCGCCTTGGCGTGGGCGAAATCCGGATGCGCGGCGGCCGCGCCGACCGCCTGGTCGACCACGGTGAAGGTTTCGTACGCCGGCGGCAATCCTTCCGGCGGATCGAGCAGGGTCAGCGCCGCGCACAAGAGCGAAGCCAGCATCGGCGGCTCCGGCGCCTTACTCGTCATCATGCCCAGCAGAGTCTCGCTGCGGCCCAGCTGGCGCATCGTGCGGTAGGCGATGTCCTGCATCGCGCCGCGCGCCTGCGGGGTCGCGCCATAGGCCTGGAACACCTCGGACAGGGCTTGCGGCAGCGCGGTGCCGGTGCGCACGCGGGCCAGGCTGCTGGCCGCGCCGAGCAGGGCAAACGCGAGCGAATCACCCTTCAGCTCGGGGCGGTAATCGAGCTGGGCCGGGGTCTTGAGCTCGTGGCTCTGGCGCAGGCGCGGGGCCTCGTTCATGGCCGAGGGCGCCTTGGCCTGCGGAATGGGAGCAGAAACCGGGGCCGATGCCTGTTCCGGCGCGGGACTGCGTGCGCCCTGCCCCGGCTGGCTGGCCGGGCCGGATTGGCGACGCGTGTCCGGTCCCTGGCCGCCGCGCGGAGCGTCCGCGCGCTTGCCCGGGCCTCCCTTGGCCTGCGGCCGCGCAGGGCCGGACTTGTTCTGCCCCGGACGCGTGGCGCCGGCCTTGGCCTTGGGTTTGAGGGTGAGCGTCGGGCGCTTTTCAGTCATGGCGAATCGGTCAATGCATAAAGACGCACATTGTAGCGGTTAAGCGTTGCGCAGGCTTAAACGAAGCTTTGGGGCAACGGCCGGGAACGTATTCCGTGTTGCGTCAAACCAGTATAATGACCGATGTTTGCCTGCGGCTCTGTCGCCGTCTCATTGGCCCCGGCCTAGGCCCCAACCATTTCATTTTCGACCACATTCATGCTCGCCCAACAAAAACAAGAAATCGTTGCCCTGTTCCAGGCCGCCCTGGCCCCGATCGTCGCAGGCACCGATTTGACCCCCAACATTGCGCTGGAGCGCCCGCGCGATCCGACCCATGGCGACATCGCCTGCAACATCGCGATGCAGCTGGCCAAGCCGCTGAAGACCAATCCGCGCGAACTGGCCACCCGCCTGGTCGCCGCCCTGCAGGCCGATCCGCAGGCCGCGGGCCTGATCGCCTCGGCCGAGCTCGCGGGTCCGGGCTTCATCAACCTGCGCCTGGCCGACGCCGCCAAGCAGTCGGTGGCACGCACCATCCTGCAGGAGGGCGCAGCCTACGGCCGCGGTGACGGCGGCGCCGGCCACCACGTGATCATCGAGTTCGTCTCGGCCAACCCGACCGGCCCGCTGCACGTCGGCCACGGCCGCCAGGCCGCGCTGGGCGACGCCCTGTCTTCGCTGTTCGAAGCCCAGGGCCACAAGGTCACCCGCGAGTTCTACTACAACGACGCCGGCGTGCAGATCGCCACCCTGGCCAATTCGGTCCAGGCGCGCGCACGCGGCTTCCGCCCCGGCGATATCGAGTGGCCGGAGTCGGCCTACAACGGCGACTACATCCAGGACATCGCCGACGATTTCATGGCGAAGAAGACTGTCTCCTGCAGCGACGGCGCGCCGGTCACCGCCAGCGGCGACACCAACGACCTCGAATCGATCCGCCGCTTCGCCGTCACCTACCTGCGCAACGAGCAGGACCAGGATTTACAAGCCTTTGGGGTCAGGTTCGACAACTACTATCTGGAGTCCTCGCTGTACACCGACGGCAAGGTGGAAAGCGCCGTGCAGGCCCTGGTCGACGCCGGCGTCACCTACGAACAGGACGGCGCCCTGTGGCTGAAGACCACCGACTACGGCGACGACAAGGACCGCGTGATGCGCAAGTCCGACGGCACCTATACCTATTTCGTGCCGGACGTCGCCTACCACATCCAGAAGTTCAAGCGCGGCTTCGACCAGGCGATCAATATCCAGGGCAGCGACCACCACGGCACCATCGCGCGCGTGCGCGCCGGCCTGCAGGCGGTAAATATTGGTATCCCGCGCGGTTATCCCGATTATGTGCTGCACAAGATGGTCACCGTCATGAAGAATGGCGAAGAGGTCAAGATCTCCAAGCGCGCCGGCTCCTACGTCACCGTGCGCGACCTGATCGAATGGTCGGGCAACGGCGACGTCACGCGCGGGCGCGACGCCGTGCGCTTCTTCCTCATTTCACGCAAGGCCGACACCGAGTTCGTGTTCGACGTCGACGTCGCCCTGGCCACCAACGACGAGAACCCGGTCTACTACGTGCAGTACGCCCACGCCCGCATCTGCTCGGCGCTGGCCAACTGGGGCGGCGACGTCGCCAGCCTCGCGAACGTCGACCTGTCGCCGCTGAACACCCCGCACGAAGCGAGCCTGCTGGCCAAGCTGGCGGCCTATCCGGAGATGCTGCAGCGCGCCCAGGCCGAACTCGGCCCGCACCAGGTCGCGTTCTACCTGCGCGAACTGGCCGGCGAGCTGCACAGCTACTACTTCGCGCACAAGTGGCTGCTCGACGACGACGAAGCGCTCAAGCTGGCGCGCCTGGCCCTGGCCACCGCGACCCGCCAGGTACTGCGTAACGGCCTGGCGCTGATCGGCGTCTCGGCACCGGAGAAGATGTAATCGCCATGACCGCTTTCCGACCCCGCACCATCCGTGCCGCCGGGCGCCAGCGCGGCAGCACGCTCACCGGCCTGATCATCGGACTGATCGTCGGCCTCGGCATCGCCGTCGCGGTGGCCCTGACGATCACCAAGGGCGCTTCGCCGTTCACGGAAAAAACCGCCAAGTCCGGCCGCCCGGCCGACCCGGCCCCCGGCGAGGCGATGGATCCGAACAAGCCGATGTACACCAACCGCGACGCCGCGCGCGAAGCGAACAAGGAAGTCACCGAAAAGGCAGCGGCGCGCAACGCCAGGACGGCCGAGCCGGCTGCCCCGGCTGTTCCGGCAGCCCCGGCTGTCCCGGCAGCCCCGGCGGCGGCGGATCCGCTGGGCCAGGCGATCGCCAGCCTGGAAGCGAAGCCGGCCGCGCGCAACAGCCATCCGCTGGCCGTGCCCGCCGCGACGCCGTCGCCCGCGCCGGCCGCGGCCCATGCCGCCGCTGCCGGCAGCGGCGAATACGTGTACTACCTGCAGGCCGGCGCCTTCCGCGACATGTCCGACGCCGAAGCCACCCGCGCCAAGCTGGCCCTGCTCGGCTTCGAGGCCGCGATCAGCGACCGCACCAGCGACAGCGGCGTACTGCACCGCGTGCGCCTCGGCCCGTTCAGCCAGGTCGAGTCGATGAATAAGGCGCGCGCCAAGCTGCTCGACAGCGGCGTCGACGTCGCCATCGTGCGCAACCAGCGCTGACCATGGCGCGCCCGCTTCGCCGCCGCTTCTGCACCGCCCTGCTCGGCCTGGCGGAGGCGGCAGTCGCCCTGCCTGCCGCCGCCGAGCCGCAGGACGGCGTCGACTACCTGACCCTGCCCGCCCGACTGCCGACCGATACCGGCCGCAAAGTCGAGGTCATCGAGTTCTTCGCCTACTACTGCCCGCACTGCTACGCCTTCGAGCCGGTCCTCAACGCCTGGGTCAGGCGGCAGGGCGACAACATCGTGTTCAAGCGCGTGCATGTCGCGCGCGACGCCGGCGTGGCGCCCCAGCAGCGCCTGTTCTTCACGCTCGAAGCGATGGGCCTGCTGGAGCAGTACCACGACAAGGTGTTCGATGCCATGCACGTCGAGCGCCTGCGCCTGAACAGCGACGAGCAGGTGTTCGACTGGGCCGAGAAGAACGGCATCGAGCGCGCCAAGTTCGTCGACACCTACCGCTCCTTCGGCATCCAGCAGCGCCTGCGCCGCGCCGACGCCATGATGGATGCCTACCACATCGACCGCTGGCCGGTGGTCGCGATCGGCGGCCGCTACCTGACCTCGCCTTCGCACGCCGGCGCGTACGCGAACGAAGCACGCACCGAGGCCCAGCAGCAGGAGGTGGCGCTGAAGGTGATGGATTACCTGGTGGCCAAGGCAAAACAATGAGCGTCGCGCCTCAGCGCGTGTTCATCACCGGCGCGTCCAGCGGCATCGGCGCCGCGCTGGCGCGCGAATATGCGGCGCGCGGCGCCGTGCTGGGCCTGCTGGCGCGCCGCCGCGATGCGCTCGACGCCCTGGTCGCCACCCTCCCCCATCCGGAACGCCACCGCGTCTATGCGCTCGACGTCACCGACCACGCGGCGCTGGCGGGCGCGGCCAACGACTTCATCGGCGCGCACGGGGGCGCCGACGTCGTGATCGCCTCGGCCGGTATCTCGCACGGCACCCTGACCGAGCGGCTCGAGGATTTGCCGCTGTTCGAGTCCGTGTTCGCCACCAACGTGCAGGCCACCATCGCCACCTTCGCCCCCTTCATCGCGGCGATGAAGGAGGGTGCCGGCGCACGCCGGCTGGTGGCGATCGGCAGCGTGGGGGGCGTGCGAGGTATGAAAGGCGCCGGCGCCTATTGCGCCTCGAAGGCGGCGGTGCACAGCTATTGCGAGTCGCTGCGCCTGGAGATGCGCCCCTACGGCATCCGGGTCGTGACCATCGCGCCCGGCTATATCGATACACCCATGACAAGCAATAACCGATTCCCCATGCCCTTCCTGATGCCGGCCGGGCGCTTCGCGGCGCGGGCCGTCGGCGCCATCGAGGCCGGCACCAGTTTCCGTGTGATCCCCTGGCAGATGGGCCTCGTCGCCCGGCTGCTGCGCGTGCTGCCGAACGCGATCTTCGACGCGCTGTTCGCGCGGGCTCCGCAGAAGGCGCGCAAGGAGGCCGCATGAACGCGCAGCGCATCATGTCGCTGTCCCACGCCGGCGTATCTGTCGAAGTCGTGGCGGAAACCGGCTCGACCAACGCCGACCTGCTGGCGCGCGCTGCCGGCCTGGCCTCGCCGCTGCTGCTGGTAGCCGAACACCAGACCGCCGGCCGCGGCCGCGCCGGCCGCAGCTGGCTGTCGAGCCCCGGCCATTCCCTCACCTTCTCGCTGGCCTGGAAATTCGATGGCGGACTGCAAAAACTGACGGGCCTGCCGCTCGCGGTCGGCACGGCGCTGGCCGAAACCCTGGGCCGGCTCGGCCAGCCGGTAGCGCTGAAGTGGCCGAACGACGTGCTGAAGGATGGCGACAAGCTGGCCGGCATCCTGGTGGAGACCGCCGCGGCCGGTGACGGCGCCGTCTGGACCGTCATCGGCATCGGCCTGAACCTCGTCATGCCGGACGAGCTGGAGGAGCGGATCGGGCGCTCCGTGGCCGCCGTGCCCTGGCTCGCGCGGATGGACCGCGACACCCTGCTGGCGGCCCTGCTGGACGGCCTGGCCGAGGCCCTGCGCCTGTTCGACAAGGCCGGCTTCGGGGCCTTCAGCGCGCGCTGGAACCTGCTGCATGGCTGGCAGGGCCAGCTGGTCACCATCCTCGACCGCGGCGAAGTCCTGCACGAAGGCCTGGCCGCCGGGGTCGACGATGCCGGCCGCCTGCTGCTCGATACCGGCAGCGGCCGCATCGCCATCGTCGCCGGCGACGTCTCGCTGCGCATCAAAGGCTGAGGTGCCGTCATGACGATGCTGCTGGTCGACGCAGGCAATACCCGGGTCAAGTGGGCCCTGGCGCGGGATGGCGCGACGCCGGGCGACTGGCTCGCCCACGGCGCGGTGCTGCACGCGGAGCTGGACACCCTGCAAGCCGCCTGGCTTGGCCACGGCGTCACGCGCGCGCTCGTCTCGAACGTGGCGGGCGCGCAGCTGGCCGAACGCCTGGCGGCCCTGCTGCCGCGCCTTTGGCCAACGCTGCAGCCGGAATGGTTCAGCGCCCAAGCCGAGCTGGCCGGGCTGCGCAATCGCTACCGCAATCCAAGCCAGCTGGGAGCGGACCGCTTCGCCGCCGCGCTGGGCGCACGCACCCTGGTTCCCGGCAAGGCATTGGTGGTGGCCACCTGCGGCACCGCGACCACGGTGGATGCCGTCTCGTCCGCAGGAGAATTCGTGGGCGGGATGATCCTGCCCGGACTCGGCCTGATGCTGGGATCGCTCGCGCGCGGCACCGCCCAGCTGCCCGAGGCCAGCGCGGATGCGGTGCTGCCGCCCGCCTTTGCCGACAACACGCTGGACGCGATCCGCTCCGGCTGCATCTCGGCCCAGGCCGGCGCCATCGAGCGCGCCGTAGCAAGCCTGCCGGCCGAGCTGTGCATCATCTCGGGCGGCGCGGCCGGCCACGTGGCGCCGGCGTTGTCGGTGCCGTACCGGATGCTGGATAATATTGTGCTGGTCGGCCTGCATGCGGCCGCCATCGCGTCACCTTCACCATAGGGAAATGCCGTGTTGAGATTCGTCTTCTGGTCGCTGCTGTTCCTGAATGCCGCCCTGTTCGCGTATGCCCAGGGTTTCTTCGGCACCAGCAAGGGAAGCGAGGAAGAGCGCGCGCGCATCAAGCCGCAACTGGAAGCCGCCAGGCTGACCGTGCTGACCAACGAGCAGGCCGCAGCGGCGAAGGCGGCGCCGGCAGCGGCCAGCGAAGCGGCCAGTGAAGCGGCCATCGCGCCAGCGGCGGCGGCCGTGGAAGCGAGCGCGCCGGCGGTAGCCGCAAGCGCAGCGGCGAAACCGCTGGCCTGCATCGATGTCGGCACCTTCAGCACCGGTGAGGCCAAGCGCTTCGAAACCCGCCTGGCTGCGCTCGACCTCGGCGAACGCCAGTCGCGCCAGGCCGTGCAGGCCCAGGACGTGACCAGCTACCTGGTGAACATTCCGCCCCAGGGCAGCAAGGAAGCGGCCGAGCGCAAGGCCGGCGAACTGCGCAACCTGGGCGTCACCAATTTCTTCATCATGTCGGGGGACTCGCCGCTGAAGTGGGCGATCTCGCTGGGCGTGTTCAAGACCGAGAACGGGGCCCAGACCCTGCTGGCGCAGCTGAACAAGCAGGGCGTGCACACGGCGCGCATCACGCCGCGCGGGCGGGAGGCCACGCGCTACGCCTACCGCTTCCGCGATATCGAGCCCGGCACGCGCGAGCGCATAGTCGCGGCGGCGGATGCGGTGTCGGATGCGGAGGCGAAGAGCTGCCGGTAGGGGCTGACGATGTGCGGGCGTCACGCGTGGGCACGGGGTGCCCACGCATGCCTTTATCGGCGTACGACGATCGGTTTCAGGCCGAGTGAAGTGGGCAGCGAACGCGCCGCTTCCTGTGCCATGGCACGGGTGTCGAAGGGGCCGCTGTAGAGGCGGTTGACGGAACCCGAGCGCACCACTTCCAGCGCCTGCGAGACGCCGGATTTTTTCAGCTGCTCACTCACCTCTTCCGCCTTGCCGTCGCGGCCGTAGGCGCCCAGTTGCAGGTAGAATCCCGCCTTGGCGACGGACTTGACGGCCTTCGCCTGTTCCGAACGGGATTGGGAGTCCGGACGCGCCACCGCGGCGCTGTCCATCGCGACCCGGTCTTCCAGCATCAGCGCGGCGATCTCGGCCGGCGCCGGCGCGGCCTGCGCGGCCGAGGCGGCGGCGCGGCGCACGGTGGCGACGCGGGTGGAATCGTTTGCGAACAGCCGCTCGATCTCGACCTGGTGGCTGCCCTTGCCCAGCAGGCCGAGCTTGAGTGCCGCCGTGTACGAGACGTCGACGATGCGGTCCGAGTGGAAGGGGCCGCGGTCGTTGATGCGCACCACCACGGACCTGCCGGTTTCGAGGCTCGTGACGCGGGCGTAGGAAGGGATCGGCAGCGTCGGGTGCGCGGCCGTCATCTTGTACATGTCGTAGGGCTCGCCCGACGAGGTCCGCTGGCCGTGGAATTTCACGCCATACCAGCTGGCGACGCCGCGCTGGCTGAAGGGTTCGTCGTTGACCAGCGGGACGTAGGTCTGGCCGAATACCGAATACGGCTTGTTGGCGAACCTGGCATAGGGCTCGTACTTGACGACCGCATCGGGGACGTCGCGCAAGCCGGGCGGCGGATTGTCGCCTGGGCCGTCGTCCTGGTAGTAGCCGCCGCGGCCGGAACCGGCTTTGGGGAGCTTGGGGTCGATATCGCCGTTCCGTGTTGCCACCTTGTGCTTCCAGGGCAGGGGAATCAGGCTCTTGTGTTCGCCATTCTCGGTCGTGCTGCAGCCGGTGATCAGCGTCGCTGACGCTAACGTAATAACCGCTGGCAAAAATCGACCGCGTAATGCGCGAACGGCTATCGCGTTCTCTTTCATGTCAGGTCTGCACCAGTTTACGGTGTCGTTGGATACTCATCAATATACCACTGCAGAGCCCCAAAGTAATCAACGCAGTTCCGCCATAGCTCATGAAAGGAAGCGGAACTCCGACCACGGGAAGAATTCCACTGACCATTCCCATGTTCACAAAACAATAGGTGAAGAACATCATCGAGACCGCGCCCGCCAGCAGGCGCGTGAACAGATTCGGGGCATTTGCAGCGATCATCATGCTGCGCCCGATGAGCAGAAAATACAAGAACAGTAACACCAGGTTACCGACCAGACCGAACTCTTCCGAATACACGGAAAAGATGAAGTCGGTCGTGCGCTCGGGAATGAACTCGAGGTAGGCCTGGGTGCCCTTCATATAGCCCTTGCCGCTCACCCCGCCGGAACCGATCGCGATGGTCGACTGGATGATGTGGAAGCCTTTGCCGAGCGGATCCGAAGTCGGGTCGATCAGCGTCATGATCCGCTCGCGCTGGTAGTCGTGCATCATCGACCACGCCACCGGCAGGGCCGCGCAGCCGCCCGCGAACAGCGCCGCCAGCGCCTTCCACGACAGGCCGGCCAGGAAGATCACGTAGAAACCGGAAGCGCCCACCAGCAGTCCGGTGCCGAGGTCGGGCTGCTTGGCGATCAGGCCGAACGGAACCAGCAGCAGGATCGCCGCGACGACGAAATTCTGCCATTTCATGAAGCCGGCGCGGGACTGGAAATACCAGGCCAGCATCAGCGGCGTGGCGATCTTGAGGATCTCGGAAGGCTGGATGTCGACGCCGATGTGCAGCCAGCGCCGCGCGCCCTTCTTGACGACGCCGAACAAGGCCACCGCGACCAGCAGCGTGACGCCGAAGGTATAGATCGGCACCGCCAGCCGCAGCAGCATCTGCGGCGGAATATTCGCGGCGATCCACATCACGACGAAGGACAGCAGAATATTGCGCATCTGCCCTTCCATGCGGCCGGGGAAGTCATGGCCGGCCGAGCTCATGGTCAGCGTGCCGACCGAGAACAGCAGGAACAGGATCAGGGCCAGCGGGCCGTCGAATACCAGGAGATAGGGTTTCAGGCGCCGGCTCAGCGAGCGCCGTTCGGGAATATGGGCCGGCATCGTTTACTCCTTGTTGCCAGGGGTTTCACCGCCCGGCGGCTTCGGCAGGCCGGCGTTCGGACCGAAGGACTCTTCGGGAACCGCCAGGTCTTCCTTCGGCACCACCGGCTTCTCCGCCGGCTTGGCCTTGTCGCCGGGGCGCTTGCCCAGCAGGTAGTAGTCGAGCGCCTTGCGCGCGATCGGGGCCGCATACTGCGCACCAAAGCCGGCGTTCTCGACCACCATCGCGATCGCGATCTTCGGCTTGTCGGCCGGCGCGAAGGCGGTGAACAGCGCGTTGTCGCGCAGGCGCTCCGGCGTCATGTTGTGATTGTACTTGGCGCCCTTCAGGCCCACCACCTGGGCGGTACCGGTCTTGCCGCCGGCAACATAGGGGGCGTCGCGGAAGGTCCGGTAGCCGGTGCCGCTCTGGTCGGTCATCACGCCCACCATTGCGTGCTTGATCACCTCGATGTTCTCCGGTTTGAGCGGGATGCGGCCGGATTCCTTCGCCACCGTCAGTGTGCGCTGCTTGGTACCGCCGTCTTCCAGGATCTTGACCAGGTGCGGCTTCATGATCACGCCGTTGTTGGCCAGGGTCGCGACCGCGTGCGCCAGCTGCAGCATGGTGTAGCTGTTGTAGCCCTGGCCGATGCTGATCGAGATGGTGTCGCCGCCGACCCACTTCTGGGCCGCACGGTTGCGCTTGAAGCGTTCGCGCTTCCACTCCTGCGAGGGCAGTACGCCGGCCTTTTCGTGCTCGAGGTCGATGCCGGTCGGCGAACCGAAGCCGAACTGCTTCATGAAGCCGCTGATGGCGTCGATGCCCATGTCGTTGCCGAGCTGGTAGTAGTAGGTGTCGCAGGACATCACGATCGAACGGTACATGTCGATGTAGCCGTGGCCGCCGGGCTTGTCGTCGTTGAAGCGGTGCCCGCCCAGCATGAAGAAGCCGGCGTCGCTGATGCCCTGCTCCGGACGGCGCTTGCCCAGCTCGAGCGCGGCCAGCGCCATGAAGGGTTTGAAGGTCGAGCCGGGCGGGTAGGTGCCGGACAGCGGACGGTTCATCAGCGGACGGTCGAGCGAGGTATTCAACTCGTTCCAGCTCTGGGCGTCGATGCCGTCGACGAACAGGTTTGGGTCGAAGCCGGGACGCGACACGTAGGCCAGCACGTCGCCGGTCTCCGGCTCGATCGCGACCAGGGCGCCGCGGAAGTCACCGAAGGCTTCCTCGATCACCTTCTGCAGCTCGATGTCGATCGACAGCACGAGGTTGGTGCCCGGGGTCGGCGCCGTGCGCGACAGCGTGCGGATCGCGCGTCCGCCGGCCGAGCGTTCGACTTCCTCGTAGCCGGTCTGGCCGTGCAGCTGGCGTTCGTAGCTCTTCTCCAGGCCTTCCTTGCCGATGTGGTCGGTGCCGTTGTAGTTGGCTGCGTCGTCGCTGGCCTCGATGGCCTTGGCTTCGCTCTGGTTGATGCGGCCGATGAAGCCCAGCACGTGCGACGCGATTTCGCCCAGCGGATACTGGCGGAACAGGCGCGCCTGCACCTCGACCCCCGGAAAGCGGAAACGCTGCGCGGTGAAACGCGCGACCTCGTCGTCGGTCAGGCGGGTGCGGATCGGCACGCTCGCAAAATTCTTCGACTCTTCCAGCAGGCGCTTGAACCGTTTCCTGTCCTTCGCTTCGATCGCGACCAGCTTGGACAGCTCGTCGATCACGGAGTCGAGGTTGGCTTCCAGCTTGGAGGGCGTGATTTCCAGCGTGTAGGCCGAGTAGTTGCTGGCCAGGACCACGCCGTTGCGGTCCAGGATCAGGCCACGGTTGGGGACGATCGGCACCAGCGCGATGCGGTTGTCCTCGGCCTGCGCCATGTACTGGTTGTGCTTGACCACCTGCAGCCACACGAAGCGCGCCACCAGCAGGCCGAAGCAGATCAACACCAGCCCCACCAGCGCCGTCAGGCGCATGCGGAAGTGGTGGATCTCGCGATCGCTGTCTTTAATTTCGGTCATTCGAGAAAATCAGATGGGACGGGTATGGTCCTTGTCAACCGCACGGCGCTGCGGTGCCAGCAGCAGCCAGGTAATGGCCGGCCACAGGGCCACCGCGATCACGCTTTCGATGAAGTGCAGCCACCCCGGGAAGCGCCCGGTGACGATGAAGCGCACCACCACCTGGACCGCCTGCGTCATCAGGAGCAGCGGGAACACGTGCATCGCCTGCGTCACCAGCGGGAACCACAGCACGCGGCGGTGGATCATGATCGCAAAATACGACAGCAGCGTATAGGCCAGCGCGTTCTCGCCGAGCAGCGTGGCGTCGTGCACGTCCATCAGCAGGCCCATCGAGAAGGCGATGCCGATGCCGACCTTGCGCGGCTGGTGGATGCCCCAGAATACCAGCACCAGCGCGACGAAGTCCGGCGCGCCGACCCAGCGTCCCCAGGGCATCAGGTTGAGCATGAACGCGCAGATCAGGCTGAAGGCGATGAACAGCGGGCTGACCGGCAGCAGGATGTAGTGCGGACGGTTCGGCATTATGCACCCTCCCCGGTGCGCGGGGCGGCCGCCGGCTGGGGCGCCGCGGGTGCCGCGGTAGCCGGTGCCGCGGTAGCCGGTGCCGCGGCAGCCGGCGTAGCGGTCGCCGGCGCGCGCGCGGCCGGGTTACGCGCGGCCGGCGCGGTGCCGGCAGCCGTTGCGGGCAGCGTGGCGCGGGCCGGTGCGGCGCCGCGGTTCGCCGGCGCCGCCGGCACACCGCTTGACGGCGCTGCGGACGGCGCCGTGGCCGGCCGCACACCGGCGCCGGCCGTAGCGGGCGCGGCGCCGTTCGGCGCCGGCTGCCGGGCCGGCGGCAGCGGCTGCGCGGGCAGCGGCGGCAGCGGGATCGGCTCCATCTTCGGCAGGTTGCGGCGCGGCGTGTTGTTGGCGTTGCTCCTCGGGGCTTCCGCGGGCGGGCGCGGCTGCGCCGGCTCGTCGGACATCACGACCAGCAGCTGGCGGTGGCGGTCGATGCCGGCCAGCGGCTGGCACACCACGCGTCCGAACGCGCCCTGGGCCACGCTCTCCACCTGGGTGACCTTGGCGACCGCCAGGCCGGCCGGATACATGCCGTCCAGGCCGGAGGTGACCAGTACGTCACCGACCTGGATGTCGGCATTCGGCGCCACGAAGCGCAGGTCCAGCAGGCCGGACTGGCCGCGGCCGTAGGCGACGCTGCGCAGGCCGTTCCTCAGCACCTGCACGGGAATCGCCTGCTCCTTGTCGGTCAGCAGGGTGACTTCGGAGGTGAACGGGAACACGCGCGTGACCTGGCCGACCACGCCGGCGTTATCGATCACGGGCAGGCCGAGCTTGACGCCGTTGCGCGCGCCGCGGTCGAGCACCACGCGGCGGGTCGACGGGTCGCGCGCGTCGTACAGGATCTCGCTCATCATCGAGCGCACCGGCAGGTGCGCGCGCGCGTCCATCAACTTGCGCAGCTGGCCGTTCTCGGCCATCTGGAGCTGGGCCTGCTGCATGGCCTGGGCCATCGCCACCTGCTGGCTCTTCAAGTCGCGCACTTCCTTCTGCAAGGCGGAGATCGACGAGAAATAGCTGCCCATGTTGCTCAGCGCGTCGCGCGGCATCAGGGCCACCATCTGGAAAGGATAAAGGACCGTGGCCGCAACCTGGCGCACGGCGGTGAGCGCATGAAACCGCGCGTCGACGACAAGCAGTGCGATCGAGAGGATTGCGAACACCGTCACCTTGACCCTGGCGGGAGCGCCTTGCTTGAAGAGCGGCGGAGGACTGTATTCCATGACTTCCAATAATGAGGGCGCCCGTGGAATGCAGCGGGGCACCGACGTGAAGACACACTAACATTGAACGCGGCGAGACACGCAAAACAGGACGCGCGGAGGCCGCCCGTCCTGTTTCGCGAAACCGCGCGCCGGCTTACTCGTAGGAGAAGATCGAACCCAGCTTGTCCATGCGCTCGAGCGCCATGCCCGAACCGCGCACCACGCAGGTCAGCGGATCTTCCGCGACCAGCACCGGCAGGCCGGTCTCTTCCATCAGCAGGCGGTCCAGGTCGCGCAGCAGCGCGCCGCCGCCGGTCAGCATCATGCCCTTCTCGGCGATGTCGGCGCCCAGCTCGGGCGGCGCCATCTCGAGCGCGTTCTTGACGGCGGAGACGATGTTGTTCAATGGATCGGTCAGGGCTTCCAGGATCTCGTTGGACGAGATCGTGAACGAACGCGGGATGCCTTCGGACAGATTGCGGCCCTTGACTTCCATTTCCTTGACTTCGGAACCCGGGAAGGCCGAACCGATGGCCTTCTTGATCGACTCGGCGGTCTGTTCGCCGATCAGCATGCCGTAGTTGCGGCGGATGTAGTTGACGATCGCTTCGTCGAACTTGTCGCCGCCCACGCGCACCGAACCCTTGTAGACCATGCCGCCCAGCGAGATGATGCCGACCTCGGTGGTGCCGCCGCCGATGTCGACCACCATCGAACCGGTCGCCTCGGACACCGGCAGGCCGGCGCCGATCGCGGCCGCCATCGGCTCTTCGATCAGGTAGACCTGGCGGGCGCCGGCGCCCAGCGCCGACTCGCGGATCGCGCGGCGCTCGACCTGGGTCGAACCGCAAGGCACGCAGATGATGATGCGCGGCGACGGGCGCAGGAATTTCGAGTCGTGCACCATGCGGATGAACTGCTTGAGCATCTGCTCGGTGACGGTGAAGTCGGCGATCACGCCATCCTTCATCGGGCGGATCGCTTCGATGTTGCCAGGCACCTTGCCCAGCATTTGTTTCGCTTCCTTGCCGACCGCCTGGATCGTCTTCTTGCCGTTCGGGCCGCCTTCCTGGCGGATCGCAACGACCGACGGCTCATCCAGGACGATGCCTTGGCCGCGAACGTAGATCAGGGTATTTGCGGTACCCAGGTCGATCGCCAGATCGTTCGAAAATAACTGCGTGACAAAACCAAACATGTGTGTCCTGATGCGCATCCAAGTGCGCCTAAAGCGGATCTCGACTTGTCGACTTGTCGAGATCCCAAACATTAATCGGGGGATCCTCGCCGCGATTGATGAATCCGCACCGCGGGCTTTCATGCGCGGCTGCCTGCTTTCGGCGCCGGAGAACGCATTAGCCCGCCATTCTACCTTATAATTTGCCGATTAAACGCTGAAAAACGGGTGGAAACACGCCTATATCAGCCCGCGAGATCGACGGTATTAGAAAGCTTTTATCAGCTTTAGCACGCCGTTAACCAAATTTCATTATTCGCACAACCATCTTTGAACGCGGCCCTTGACCGCGTCTTAAGCCATGTCCCTGACTCTTTCAGACGTAAAACGGATCGCCAACCTGGCCCAGCTCGATATGGATGAGGCCCACGCGAAGATCGCCCTCAATGAACTGAACGGCATCTTCGCCCTGGCCGAACAGATGCAAGCCGTCGACACCACCGGCGTCGAGCCGTTGTCGCACCCGCTGGCAGCAAGGCTCGCCCTGCCGCTGCGCCTGCGCGAAGACGTGGTGACCGAGGAAGACCGCCGCGCCGACTACCAGGCGCCGGCCCCGAAAGCCCAGGACGGCCTGTATCTGGTGCCGAAAGTCATCGAATAATTTAACCATTAACAGCGAAGGGGCTTCGAAGAAGCGTAGCGAGCATCGCACACCAGCAATGCAACGCGCAGCAGCTTGTTCGAGCCCCCACCAGATCATGCATAACAAGACTATCAAGGAGCTGTCCACGCTCCTGCATTCGAAACAGGTATCGAGCACCGAGCTGACCCGGCACTACCTCGACCGCATCGCCGCGAGCAAGCATAACGCCTTCCTGCACGTCGACGCCGAGCTGTCGCTGGCCCAGGCCAGGGCCGCCGATGCGCGCTTCGCGGAAGGCTCGGCCGGCCCGCTGACCGGCATTCCGATCGCGCACAAGGACATCTTCGTCACGCGCGGCTGGCGCTCCACCGCCGCGTCCAACATGCTGGGCAACTACGTCAGCCCGTTCGACGCGACCGTGGTCACGAAGTTCGGCGACGCCGGCATGGTCACGCTGGGCAAGCTGAACTGCGACGAGTTCGCGATGGGCTCGGCCAACGAGAACTCGGCCTTCGGCTTTGTGACGAACCCGTGGGATGCCCTGGCCGTGCCGGGCGGCTCCTCGGGCGGCTCGGCCGCCGCGATCGCCGCGCGCCTGGCGCCGGCCGCGACCGGCACCGATACCGGCGGCTCGATCCGCCAGCCGGCCGCCTTCTGCGGCATCACCGGCATCAAGCCGACCTACGGCCGGGTGTCGCGTTTCGGCATGATCGCGTTCGCCTCCTCGCTCGACCAGGGCGGTCCGATGGCGCGCACTGCCGAGGACTGCGCCCTGCTGCTGAACGAGATGGTCGGCTTCGACGAGCGCGACTCGACCTGCCTCACCCCTGAACAAGGCAATGCGCGCGAAGACTTCACCCGCGAACTGAACCAGCCTTTGAACGGGCTGCGGATCGGCGTGCCGAAAGAGTATTTCGGCGAAGGCCTGGCCGCGGATGTCGAGCAGGCCGTGCGCGCCGCGCTCGACCAGTTCGTGAAGCTGGGCGCGACCCTGGTCGAGATCTCGCTGCCGAAGACCTCGCTGTCGATTCCGGTCTACTACATCATCGCGCCGGCGGAAGCATCGAGCAACCTGTCGCGCTTCGACGGCGTCCGCTACGGCTACCGCACGCCGGAGTACAAGGATCTGCAGGACATGTACAAGAAGACGCGCGCGGAAGGCTTCGGCAAGGAAGTCCAGCGCCGCATCATGGTCGGCACCTACGTGCTGTGCCACGGCTACTACGACGCCTACTACGTCCAGGCACAGAAGATCCGCCGCCTGATCGCCGACGACTTCCAGGCCGCGTTCAAGGACAAGTGCGACGTGATCATGGGCCCGGTGGCCCCGACCGTGGCCTGGGACCTGGGCGCGAAATCGGACGACCCGGTCGCCAACTACCTGGCCGACATCTTCACGCTGTCGACCAGCCTGGCGGGCCTGCCCGGCATGTCGATCCCGGTCGGCTTCGGCCAGGGAGAGAAGAACGCCAAGCGTCCGGTCGGCCTGCAAATCATCGGCAACTACTTCAGCGAAGCGAAGCTGCTGAACATCGCCCACCAGTACCAGCAGGCGACCGACTGGCACACCCGCGCCCCTGAAGGCGTGTAACGGAGGCGGGGGTCAGAGCCCGGTGTTGCTTTTAAAAGGGCTCTGACCCCGGTTTGTGCCAACCACGCCGGAACAGAGATAAACAAGAGAGAATATTATGGAATGGGAAGTCGTCATCGGTCTTGAGAACCACGTCCAGCTCACGACCAATTCGAAAATCTTCAGCGGCAGCTCGATCCGCTTCGGCGCCGAGCCGAACACCCAGGCCAGCCCGGTCGACCTGGCGCTGCCGGGCGTGCTGCCGGTGCTGAACCGCGGCGCGGTCGAGCGCGCGATCCGCTTCGGCCTGGCGGTCGGCGCGAAGATCGCGCCGCAGTCCGTGTTCGCGCGCAAGAACTACTTCTACCCCGACCTGCCGAAGGGCTACCAGATCAGCCAGTTCGAGGACCCGGTGGTCCAGGGCGGCACCCTCACCTTCGCCTACGAGAAGGACGGCAAGATGGTCACCAGCACCATCAACCTGACCCGCGCCCACCTGGAAGAGGATGCCGGCAAATCGCTGCACGAGGACTATGCCGGCATGAGCGGCATCGACCTGAACCGCGCCGGCACGCCGCTGCTGGAGATCGTCTCCGAGCCGGAAATGCGCAGCGCCGCCGAGGCGGTCGCCTACGCCAAGGCGCTGCACTCGCTGGTGATGTGGCTGGGTGTCTGCGACGGCAACATGCAGGAAGGCTCGTTCCGCTGCGACGTCAACGTCTCGGTGCGCCCGGTCGGCCAGCAGGAATTCGGCACCCGCTGCGAGATCAAGAACCTGAACTCCTTCCGCTTCATGGAAGAGGCGATCCACTACGAAGTGCGGCGCCAGATCGAACTGATCGAAGACGGCGGCAAGGTGATCCAGGCGACTCGCCTGTGGGATCCGGACAGGAAGGAAACCCGTTCCATGCGCACCAAGGAAGACGCGCAGGACTACCGCTACTTCCCCGACCCGGACCTGCCGCCGCTGATGATCTCGCAGGACTGGATCGAGCGCGTGAAGGCCGACATGCCGGAACTGCCGGGCGCGATGCGCGAGCGCTTCGTCAGCGACTACGGCCTGCCGGAATACGACGCCCTGATCCTGACGGGCTCGCAGGGCATGGCGACCTACTACGAAGCCGTGGTGGCCAAGGCCGGCAAGGAAAACGCCAAGGCCGCCGCCAACTGGCTGATGGGCGACGTGTCCTCGGCACTGAACCGCGAAGGCGTGGACATCGTGGATTCACCGGTCGAGGCTTCGCAGCTGGCCCTGCTCCTGAAACGGATCGCCGACGGTACGATTTCGAACAACGCCGGCAAGAAGGTGTTCAGCCTGATGTGGGAAGCGAAGCTTGAGGACGAGCACCTGGCCGACGCCATCATCGAGCGCGAAGGCCTGAAGCAGATCTCCGACACCGGCGCGCTGGAAGGCATCGTCGACGAAGTCCTCGCCAACAATGCGAAATCGGTCGAGCAGTACCGCGCCGGCAAGGAAGCGGCGATCAATGCCCTGATCGGCCAGTGCATGAAGGCCTCGAAGGGCAAGGCCAACCCGGCCCAGGTGACCGAGCTGCTGAAGAAGAAGCTGGCCGGCTGAAGCTGACCCTTTCAACGAAAACCGGGGCCTGGCCCCGGTTTTTTATGCTGGCGGCAGTTACCGGATCACACCACGCCGTACTGGGCGCGATACGCCGCCACCGCCTCCTTGTGCTGCGCCATGGCCGGATCGGCCGACAGGTAGGTGAACAGGTCGGCAAGGTTGGCGATCGAGATCACCGGGATGCCGTAGGTCTGGCTGACTTCCTGCACCGCCGACAGCGGCGACAGCACGCCGTCGCGGCCAGCCCGCTCCATGCGGTCCAGCGCGATCAGTACCGCGGCCGGCTCGGCGCCGGCGGCGCGGATCATGGCCACCGATTCGCGCACCGAAGTGCCGGCCGAGATCACGTCGTCGATGATCACGACCTTGCCCTTGAGCCCCGCGCCGACGATGGTGCCGCCCTCGCCGTGGTCCTTGGCTTCCTTGCGGTTGTAGGCGAACGAGGTGTCGCGGCCCTTCGCCGCCAGCGCCACCGCAGTGGCGGAGGCCAGGGTAATACCCTTGTAGGCCGGGCCGAACAGCATGTCGAATTCGATGCCCGAGTCGAGCAGGGTCTGGGCGTAGAACTGGGCCAGCTTGCCCAGCGTGGCACCGTCGTGGAACAGGCCCGCGTTGAAGAAATACGGCGACTGGCGGCCGGCCTTGGTGACGAACTGGCCGAACTTCAACACTTCGGCCTCGACGGAAAACGCAATGAACTGCTGGCGCAGATTGTCCACGACTTACCTCTGATCTGGTCTGTAAAGCCGCTATTTTAACGCCACCAGCCGCACCAAGAGGTCGGGATTGACCGGCTTGACCAGGTGCCGTTCGAAGCCGGCCTGCTCGCTCCTGGCCTTGTCGGCTTCCTGGCCGTAGCCGGTCAGCGCGACCAGGCGGCACGGATGGCCGTCGAGCAGCGTGCGCATGCGGCGCGCCAGTTCGTAGCCGTCGAGGACCGGCAGGCCGATGTCGAGCACGGCCAGGTCGGGACGGAATGCGCGCACCGCGGCCAGCGCCGCGATCGGTTCGTGGAACACCTGCACCTGGTGGCCGTGGGCGACCAGCAGGCGCGCCAAGGTCTCGGCGCCGTCGACGTTGTCGTCGACCAGCATGACGCGACGCCGGCAGGCGGCGGGTGCCGGCTGCGGCGCCGGCAGGCTGTCCGCGGCGCCGGCGCCGAGCGTGCGCAGCGGCAGCAGGACGACGAATTCGCTGCCCCTGCCCTTCCCTTCGCTGCGCGCCTCGACCCGGCCGCCGTGCAGTTCGACGATGTTCTTGACCAGCGCCAGGCCGATGCCGAGGCCGCCCTCGGCGCGGTCGATATTGCGCTTGCCCTGGAAGAACAGGTCGAACACCTGGGCCCGCAGTTCCGGCGCCATGCCGACCCCGTTGTCGGCCACGCTGATGCGCAGCCAGGACGCGCCCTCGCGCGCCGCGCGCAGGCGCACATGGCCGCCGGGTTCGGTGTAGCGCGCCGCGTTGGTGAGCAGGTTCGAGACCACCTGTGCCAGGCGTACCGGATCGCCTTCCCAGGCCAGGCCGGGCTCGATCTCGACGTCGAGGCGGTGGTGGCGCTTTTCCAGCAGCAGGCTGGCCATCTCGACCGCCTTGTCGAGGGGCTGGGCGATCTCGACGCGCTCGAACTTCAGGTCGATCTTGCCGCGCGTGACGCGCGAGATGTCCATCAGGTCGTCGACCAGGCGGATCAGGTGGCCGACCTGGCGTTCGATAATCTCGCGCTCGCGCAGGGCGGCGCTCTCGCCGCGCAGGCGCATCAGCTGGAGCGAGGTGACGATCGGCGAGAGCGGATTGCGCAGCTCGTGGCCGAGCATGGCCAGGAACTCGTCCTTGGCCTGGGCGGCCGCGGTCAGTTCGGCCAGCAGCTCTGCGCGCTCGGCATGGGCGCGCTCGATTTCCTGGCGGCTGCGCACGTGTTCGGTAACGTCGACCGCCACCACGATCACACCCGGCGCTTCCCCTCCGGTCACGGCCAGCGGCTCCAGGCTGAACTTGAGGAAGCGCTCGCGCGGCTGGCCGTCGGCGTCGTGCAGGATGATCCGCAGCTCTTCCGCGCGGGCCATCTGGCCGCTGCGGTAGACCTGTTCCAGCAGGTGCAGCGTCTCGCTGTCGCGCAATTCCGGAAAAGCCTCCAGGAAGGCCTTCCCTTCCAGCCCGCTGCGGCCGACCAGTTCGCAATAGCTGCGGTTCGCCAGGCGGAAGGTGAAGTCCGGTCCGGTCAGCAGCGCGGCCGCCACCGGCGCGTTGAGCAGCATGCTGTCGCGCTGGGCCAGCGCGATGTCGCGCTCGCGCCGTTCGGTGGCGTCGCGCGTGAAGCAGCGGGTATAGCGCAGCTTGCCGTCCTCGAAGTGGCCGTTCGAGTGGATCAGCACGTGCCTGATCGAGCCGTCCTTGCAGCGCAGGCGGGCCGGCTGGTCGTACAGGGTTTCGCCGCTCGACAGCCGGTGCAGGATGCTGCCGATGATGGGCTCGTCGACGTGGAATTCGGCGATGTGGTGGCCGACGTATTCTTCCCAGCGGTAGCCCAGCATCTGCAGCTCGGCCTTGTTGGCCCACAGGATGGTGCCGTCAAAGCCGACCCGGTGCAGGCCTTCGGCCGCGTTCTCGACGAAGTCGCTGAACTCGCGCTCGCTCTGGCGCAGGGCTTCCTCGGCCTCCTGGCGGCGCGCCACCTCGGCCTGCAGCGCGTGCACCTTCTGTTCGAGCTTGACCAGGTTGATGTCGACCTTGCCGCCGGCCGGGAAGGTCATCGGCGCATCCGCGCAGGCGTGATGGTGCTCGTCGCACACTTGCTGGAAGGCGTTCGCCAGGTCGGCCGACGGGAACAGATCCCACGGATAGGCGCAGAACAGGGAAAACTCCATCCGCTGCGCCAGCTCGTTCCACAGCCGTTCGAGCTGCAGCGCGGCCTCGTACTGCCCGGCGGCGCACAGCAGCGCCACCATCTCGCCGAACGCGTGCACACGGACGCCGCCGGCGCAGGCTGCGGCCACGACGCCGCCGACCACGGCGTCGAAACGCTGCCGGTCCGGCCAGCCGTCGACCATGAAGGTCGCCAGCGTCGCCTCGGCATCCAGCCAGACGACCCGCGCGGCCTCCGCATCCAGACGCCGGCACAGCGCCTCGCGGTGCGCGGCGCTGGCGATCACGATCCCCTTGCCATGGACATGCAGGGCCTGCTCGACGAACGCCGCGACCTCGTCGAGCAGGACGTCGTCATTGTCGTAGAAGCGGACGAAATGCCCGCACTTGCCGTATTTGCCAGACAGAACGTCGTCGGTCTTGATCAGCACGCAAACTCCCTGTGCATTGGTGAAAGGCGCCGCAGAAAGCAGACACCACGAAAAAGTTTAACATGCCGCAACAGAGCAGTTCACATTCATGGGTAAATCGACCTCAACTGTACACACTGGCCGTAAGCCTGGTCCATGAGGGATATGTTGAGATAGATCAAAACACGTTACACTCTTGACCTTCCAGAACCGTTCCGCCCTCTTTCTTTTCGATCCATGCCAAGAATTATTTCCGCCAACCTGAACGGGATCCGCTCCGCCCACAAAAAAGGCTTTTTCAACTGGATCGGCGGCCAGAACGCCGACTTCATCTGCGTGCAGGAATTGAAAGCCCAGCAAGCCGACATGACCGAGGAATTCCTCGCGCCGCATGGCTACCACGGCCATTTCCACTACGCCGAAAAGAAGGGCTACTCCGGCACCGGCGTCTACAGCCGCAGCAGGCCGGATGCCGTCAGGATCGGCTTCGGCTGCGTCGAGTTCGACAACGAAGGCCGCTACACCCGCTGCGACGTCGGCAATCTGACCGTGATCTCGGTCTACTGCCCGTCCGGCTCGTCCTCGCCGGAGCGCCAGGAAGCCAAGTTCCGCTTCATGGAAGTGTTCCTGCCGCACCTGCAAGCGCTGAAGGCCGAAGGCCGCGAGGTCGTCATCTGCGGCGACTGGAACATCGCGCACAAGGAAATCGACCTGAAGAACTGGAAGAGCAACCAGAAAAATTCGGGCTTCCTGCCGGAAGAGCGCGCCTGGATGACCCGCATCTTCGACGAGCTCGGCCTGGTGGACGTGCACCGCGTGGTAGCGCCCGAAGCCGCCGATTACACCTGGTGGAGCAACCGCGGCCAGGCCTACGCGAAGAACGTCGGCTGGCGCATCGATTACCACGTCGCCACCCCGGGCATCGCGGCCAAGGCGCATGCGGTCTCGGTCTACAAGGACGAGCGCTTCTCCGACCACGCGCCCCTCATCATCGACTACGCCCTGTAATCGATCACAGGCCGGCCCTCAGGGCCAGTCCAGCTCCCGCCTGCTGGCGAAGCTGCGCGCTTCACCGGTAAGCGGGTCCTCGAAGGCGATCGAGCGCGCCAGCAGCTGCAGCGGTGCCGAGAAATCGTCGCCCTTGCAGGGCAGCGCCACCGGATAGAAGGTGTCGTTCAGGATCGGCACGCCCAGCGAGGCCATGTGCAGGCGCAGCTGGTGCTTGCGGCCCGTGTGCGGGTGCAGGCGGTAGCGCGCGAGATCGCCGCGGCGCTCGATCAACTCCACCACGGTTTCCGAATTCGGCTCGCCCGGCTCGTTCTTCATCACGAAGAACTTCTCGCCGTCGACCATCCGGCTGCGGTAGGTGAACGGGAACTCCCTGCCTTCGAGCGCCGGCGCCAGCGCCTCATAGGTCTTGCGGATGACGCGCTTCTGGAACATCGACTGGTAGGTGCCGCGCGTGGCCAGGTTGTGCGAGAAGATCACGACCCCGGCCGTCTCGCGGTCGAGCCGGTGGATCGGCGTCAGGTGCGGCAGGGCCAGCTTGCGCTTGAGACGCACGAGCAGGGTCTCGCGCAGGAAGCGCCCGGTCGGGATCATCGGCAGGAAGTGCGGCTTGTCGACCACCAGCAGGTGCTCGTCCTGGAACAGGATGGTTTCCTCGAACGGGATCGGGGTTTCTTCTTCAAGTTCCCGGTAATACCAGATACGCATGCCCTGGCGCACGTGGCTGTCGGCCCGCAGCGGCTCGCCCGTGGCGTCGACCACGTCGCCACGCGCCAGGCGCTCGCGCCAGGGCGGGCCGGCGACGCCGGCAAAACGCTCCTCGAGGAAGGCCAGCATGCCGCCCGGGCGGCTTTCCGTGATCCACAGGTAGCTGGGCGCGACGCCGTCGCGCACCGGCAGCGGAACGAAGGCATTGGCTTCGGCCTGGTGGCCCTTTCTAACGAAGCGCGACATTCGATCGGTATGGCGGCAGGCGGTCCACCGAGGTGCCTTTGGTGCGCGCGTATAGCGGCAGCAGCACGTTCATGTGATCTTCGATCTGCTGGATGCGGTTGGCACCGCCCGGGTGGGTGGACAGCAGGTCGATCGGCGCGCCGCTCTGGTCCAGTGCTGCCATCTTGTTCCACAACGCGATGCCGGCGCGCGGGTCGTAGCCTGCGCGGGCGGCGATGTCCAGGCCGACCAGGTCGGCTTCGCGCTCTTCGTCGCGCGAAAACTTCAGCACGTACAGTTGGCCCGCCGTGTTGGCCAGGCCGCGCACGTCGTAGCCCGACCAGGCCGAAAACAGCGCTCCGAGCGCGGACGATGCCAAGCCCGTGGTGGTCGCCTTGGCCTGACGGTCGCGCCCGTGCTCGCGCAGGGCGTGCGCGATCTCGTGTCCCATCACGGCGGCGATCTCGTCGTCCGTGAGCTTGAGCTTGTCGATAATCCCGCTAAAGAAGGCAATGCGGCCGCCCGGCATGCAGAAGGCGTTCACCTGGTCCGATTTCAACAGGTTGACCTGCCATTTCCACTGCTGGGCATCCGGGTTCCAGCGCGTGGTATGCGGGATGATGCGCTCGGCGATGGCGCGCAGGCGCTTGACCTGCGGGTCGCCGGGCGGCACCAGCACCCCCTTCTGCTGGGCCTGGCCCAGCAGCGCCGTGTATTGTTGGGCGGCCTGCTGGTCCATCGCGCCTTCCGGCGCCAGCAGGTCGCGCAGAGCGCCGCCTTTCAGCGGCTTGACCGCGATCCCGTCCTGCACCACTTGGCCCTGCTGCCCGCGATCCTTGGCCGGGGCCACCTGCACGATGCCGCACAAGGCCAGCACGGCCACTGCTTGCTTGAACTTGGTCATGGTCCTCTCCGATACGCTGTCATTACGCCGCATCATACACAAGCATATGAGAGCGCACTGTTAGGTAACGACCAGATCCTTCTTGCGCAGGCGGAACACCGCCAGGCTGCCGCGCAGGTTCGGCAGGAAGGACACGACCTGGCCCTCGGCCAGCGCCACGTATTCCAGCACCTCCAGCCCGCATTTCTCGGCCAGGTCCTTGAAGTCGTAGATCGTGGCGTAGCGCACGTTGGGGGTGTCGAACCACTGGTAGGGCAGCGAACGCGACACCGGCATGCGGCCCTTCAGCAGCGCTATCCGGTGCGGCCAGTAGGCGAAGTTCGGGAAGGACACGATGGCTTCCTTGCCGACCCGGACGATGTCGCGCAGGCGCGCCTCGACATGCTGCATCATCTGCAGCGAGGACAGGCACAGCACCATGTCGAAGGCATCGTCGCCGAACAGGTCCAGGCCCTGTTCCATGTCGTGCTGGATCACGTTGATGCCGCGCTTCGTGCTCTCCAGGACCTTGTCGTCGGCGATCTCGACGCCGTAGCCGGTGCAACGCTTGCTGCGTTCGAGGTAGCGCAGCATGGCGCCGTCGCCGCAGCCCACGTCCAGCACGTGCGCGCGTTCCCCGACCCAGTGCGCGATGAAGGCAAGGTCGGGGCGCAGGGTGCTCAGGTCTTCGAATTTCATGCGGCCTCCCTGCTCTTGCTGGCTTCTTCCCAGATCCGGTCATAGTAGGCGCGCACGATGTTCATGTAGCGCGCGTCCTCGAGCAGGAAGGCGTCGTGGCCGTGCGGCGCGTCGATCTCGGCGTAGCTGACCTTGCGGCGGTTCGCCAGCAGGGCCTCGACGATCTCGCGGCTGCGTTCGGGCGAGAAGCGCCAGTCGGTGCTGAAGGAAGCGATCAGGTACTGCGCGCGAGTAGCCGACAGGGCCTTGGCCAGGTTGCCGCCATGCTCGCGCGCCGGGTCGAAGTAGTCGAGCGCCTTGGTGATCAGGAGGTAGGTGTTGGCGTCGAAGTACTCGGAGAACTTGTCGCCCTGGTAGCGCAGGTAGGACTCGATCTCGAAGTCGACCCCGAAGCCGAATTTGTAGTCGTCGCTCTCGGACGCGTTGCGCAGCTTGCGGCCGAACTTCTCCGCCATGTCATCATCCGACAAATAGGTGATATGGCCGACCATCCGTGCCACCTTCAGGCCGTTCTTCGGCACCACGCCGTGTTCATAAAAATCGCCGCCGCGGTAGTCCGGATCGGTCAGGATGGCCTGGCGGGCGACGTCGTTGAAGGCGATGTTCTGGGCCGACAGCTTGGGCGTCGAGGCGATCACGATGCAGTGGCGCAGGCGCTCGGGGAACATGATGCTCCAGGCCAGGGCCTGCATGCCGCCCAGCGAACCGCCCATCACCGCCGCAAACTGTTCGATCCCGAGGCGCTCGGCCAGGCGCGCCTGGGCCGCGACCCAGTCCTCCACCGTCACCACGGGGAAGGCTGCGCCGTAGGGCTTGCCGGTGGCCGGATTCGTGTGCATCGGGCCGGTCGAGCCGAAGCAGGAGCCGAGGTTGTTGACGCCGATGACGAAGAAGCGGTCGGTATCGACCGGCTTGCCGGGGCCGACCATGTTGTCCCACCAGCCGGCGCTCTTGGCTTCGCCCGCGTAGTGGCCGGCCACGTGGTGCGAGGCGTTCAGCGCGTGGCAGATCAGCACCGCGTTGGACTTGTCGGCGTTGAGTAGGCCATAGGTTTCATACATCAGCGTGTAGTCGCTAATGGCGGCGCCGCTTTGCAGGCGCAGGGGCTCGGCGAAGTGCATCGCCTGGGGTGAAACTATTCCGATCGATCCCATGAGGTTCTTGTTTTACAGGGTTTGCAGCTGCTCGACGGCCTCGGCAATCGCCGCCGGTTCCATCGCGCGCAGGATGCGGCGGGTGCGTGGTTGCAGCACGGTGAGGTCGCTGGACAGGATTTCCTGCTTGACCGCCAGCAGCTGGGCCGGATGCATGGAGAATTCGCGCAGGCCCATGCCCAGCAGCAGGCGGGTCAGCTTGGTATCGCCCGCCATCTCGCCGCACACCGCGACGTCGATGCCCGCCTTGCGGCCGGCCTCGATCGTCATCGCGATCAGGTTCAGCACCGCCGGGTGGAGCGGATTGTACAGGTGCGCCACTTCGTAGTCGACGCGGTCGATCGCCAGCGTATATTGGATCAGGTCGTTGGTGCCGATCGACAGGAAATCCAGGCGCTTGACGAACATCGGCAGCGCCAGCGCGGCGGCCGGGATCTCGATCATGGCGCCGACCTCTACGCCATCGTCGAACTTGACGTTCTGCTCGCGCAGCTGCTGCTTGGCCTGGGCGATCATGCTGAGCGACTGGTCGATCTCGAAGGCATGCGCCAGCATCGGGATCAGGATGCGCACCTTGCCGAAGGCGGAGGCACGCAGGATCGCGCGCAGCTGGGTCAGGAACAGCTGCGGTTCGGCCAGGCAGTAACGGATCGCGCGCAAGCCCAGGGCCGGATTCAGCGCCGTGTGCTCGGTCGGGTCAAGCGGCTTGTCGGCGCCCACGTCCAGCGTGCGGATCGTGACCGGGCGGCCCTTCATCGCCAGCACCGCCTTGCGGTACTGCTCGAACTGCTCGTCCTCGCTGGGCACGCGCAGGCCCGCATTGCCGATCCCGCCGCGTCCCATGAACAAAAATTCGGAACGGAACAGGCCGACGCCGGCCGCACCCGCATCCAGCGCCGGCGCGCAGTCGTCCGGCAGCTCGATGTTGGCCAGCAGCGTGATCGGGGTGCCGTCCTTGGTCACCGCCGGGGTCTTCTTCAGCTTCAGCAGGCGCTTCCTCGCCTTCAGCAACATGGCCTGGCGCGCACGGTACTGCTCCATCACCAGCGCGCTCGGATTGCAGATCACGACGCCGGCATCGCCGTCGACGATCACCCAGTCGTCCTGCTCGACCAGGCGCGAGGCCTGGCTCATGCCGACCGCAGCCGGGATGTCCAGGCTGCGTGCGACGATCGCGGTGTGCGAGTTCTGGCCGCCGACGTCGGTGACGAAGCCGACGAAGGAGCGGTCGCGGAAGGCCAGCATGTCGGCCGGCGAGATGTCGTGGGCCACCACGATCATCTGCGGCTGGAACTCGTCCTCGCCTGCGGCGCGCACGGGCGGCGCGGCCAGGGCGGTGCCCATCAGGACCTTCAGCACGCGCTCGGCGACCTGCTGGATGTCCTGCTTGCGTTCACGGAGGTATTCGTCCTCGATCTCGTCGAACTGCGCCGACAGCTCGTCGATCTGGGTCACCAGCGCCCATTCGGCGTTGTAGTGGCGGGTGCGGATGATGTCGAGCGGCGCTTCCGAGATCATCGGGTCCGACAGGATCAGCACGTGCACGTCGATGAAGGCGCCCAGTTCGGTCGGGGCGTCCTTCGGCAACTCGGTCCAGAGGTCCTGCAGGTTGCGGTGCACCGCGGCGATCGCGTCCTGCAGGCGCTTGACCTCGGCCTCGACCTGCTCTTCCGGTACCAGGTAGTGCTTGACGTCGAGCGCGGCCGGCGTGAGCAGGTGCGCGCGCCCGATCGAGATCCCGCGCGAGACCGGAATGCCATGCAGTGTGAACGATGCCATCGATGGTCCTTGAAACCGGCCGCCTCGGGAGTCCGGCATTACTCGCCTTCGCCGAACTTGTCGTTGATGAGCCCCGTCAGGGCCGCGATGCACTCCTGTTCGTCCGGGCCGTCGGCTTCCAGCGTCACCTTGGCGCCCTTGCCGGCGGCCAGCATCATCACGCCCATGATCGACTTGGCGTTGATGCGGCGCGCGTTGCGGGTGAGCCAGACGTCGCTCTTGTATTTCGAGGCCAGCTGGGTGAATTTGGCGGAGGCGCGGGCATGCAGGCCCAGCTTGTTGATAATCTCAAGTTCCTGTTGAATCATGTTCTCGTTGTAGTGTCGTTCGTTACTCAGTTTATCAACTCAAGTACTTGATCAGGTACCCACGCGGATCCGGTTGTCGACCCGGACCGCGCCGTTCTGTGCACCCGCCAGCGCCATCTCGACCACCACGTCGAGGGTGTCGCGGCGGTAGGTGATGGCGCGCAGCAGCATCGGCAGGCTGATGCCGGCGATGACTTCCACGCGGCCCGCCTCGGCCAGCGTATTGCAGCAGTTGGACGGCGTGCCGCCCTTGATGTCGGTGATGACCAGCACACCGTCGCCGTCGTCCAGGCGCTTGATCGCCTCAATCGCGAGGCGGTTGACCTCGTTCGTGTCCTGGTCCGCCGTCACGTCGATCGCCTCGAAGCGCTCGGTCGGGCCGCGGAACACGTGCGCGACCGCCGCGATGAATGCCTGGCCCAGCGGCGCGTGGGTCATCAGCAGAATGCCTACCATGTCTTTATTTTCCGGTTACCTGTGCTTCGATGGCATCGATGAACATCGCCGCGACGTCGAAGCCGGTCTGGTCGGTGATCTCCTGGAAGCAGGTCGGGCTGGTGACATTCACCTCGGTCAGGAAATCGCCGATCACATCCAATCCTACCAGCAACAGGCCACGCTCGGCCAGTGTCGGGCCGAGCGCTTCCGCGATCTCGCGCTCCCTGCTTGAGATCGGCTGGGCCACGCCGACGCCGCCGGCCGCCAGGTTGCCGCGCACTTCCCCGCCCTGCGGAATGCGCGCCAGCACGAAGGGCGCCGGCTTGCCGTTGATCACCAGGACCCGCTTGTCACCCTTGACGATGGCCGGAATGTACTTCTGGGCCATGATGGTGCGGGTGCCGTTCTCGGTGAGCGTTTCGATGATGGAGCCGAGGTTCAGGCCATCGTCCTTCACGCGGAAGATGCCGGCGCCGCCCATGCCGTCGAGCGGCTTGAGGATCACGTCGTCGTGCTCGGCGTGGAAGGCGCGCAGCCGGGTCGGCGACGACGTCACCAGGGTCGGCGAGGTGAACTCGCTGAACTGGCCGATCGCCAGCTTCTCGTTGTGGTCGCGGATCGCCGAAGGCTTGTTGAACACGCGCGCGCCCTGGCGCTCGGCCAGTTCCAGCAGGTAGGTGCCGTACACGTATTCCATGTCGAACGGCGGATCCTTGCGCTGGATGACGGCGTCGAACTCGGACAGGCGCAGGGTCTGCGCCTCGCCCGCGAGGTACCACTCGTCGGGATCGCCGGTCAGCGTGAGCTCGACCACGTCGGCCGTCACCACGCCCTGCTCCAGCACCATGTGGCGCTGCTCGAAGGCATAGACCTGGTGGCCGCGCCGCGCCGCTTCCCGCATCATCGCGAAAGTCGAGTCCTTGTAGATCTTGAATCCGGACAGCGGGTCGGCGAGAAAAGCGATTTTCATGTTGGTTCCAGTCGGGACAATGCATCGATTTTAGCCGGAAACGCGGATTCTCGCGAAAAGCCGGCCAGAAGCGCCCGCCTTGCCCGTCCGGCCACTTCCCATTGGCAAAAAAGCACTTATTCGGGTGGCATTTGCGGGCTCTCAAGCGTGCGCGCAGATGGCTTACGGATCATGGGCGGCCTGGGAGATCAACGATGAGCAAGCAGGCCGAGCAGGAACGCATCAAGCACGTCTATCGCCACTGGCACGGCAGCGCCACGCCGGGGCGCCAGGACTGGCACCGGCCGGACACCGTGAGCCGGGAGGCGGCGCGCACGCGCGTGCTGGCCGGACTGCTGGCGCGCACCGTGGGCCGCGACCTGTCCGCCGTGCGCGTGCTCGATGTCGGCTGCGGCAGCGGCGCCTTCCTGCGCCAGCTGATCGACTGGGGCGCCACGCCTTCCCACCTGGCCGGCACCGAACTGCAGCAGGAGCGGCTCGACCACGCGCGCCTGCACACGGCGCCCGGGGTGCGCTGGCACCTGGGCCGGCTGGACGCCTTTGCCGACAACAGCGTCGACCTGGTCAGCGCACATGCCGTGTTCTCGGCGATCCTGGACGAAGACATGCGGCGCGAACTGGCTACGGAAATGTGGCGCGTGCTCAAGCCCGGCGGCTGGGCGATGCTGTTCGACGTCCGCTACGGCAGTCCGCGCAACACCAGCGTCCGCAAGCTCACCGAGGTCGAACTGTTGCGCTTCTGGCCCGCCGAGCAGCGCCATTACCGCACCCTGGTGCTGGCGCCGCCGCTGGGCCGGGCGATGGCACGCCTGCCCTGGCTGCTGCCGGAGCTGCTGGGAGCGCTGGTGCCGCTGTTGCGCTCCCATTTCATCTACATGGCGCGCAAGGAGCCGTAGGGGGGACGCGGCAGTGATTAATAAATCTCCGGATCCGGATCCGTGCGCTCCATCTCCAGCGAGGCCGCCAGCAGCGCCAGCCGCGCCACCACGCCGTACACGTAGAAGCGGTTCGGCGCCGCCGTGCCCGGCTTGGCCTTCAAATCGGGCACCGCGTGCTGCTGGGAAAACGCCAGCGGCACATACTGCGAGCCCGGCGCGTTCAGGTTCTGGTCGATGCCGCGCTCGGCGTGAATGCGGTAGAAGCCGCCCACCACGTAGCGGTCGATCATGTACACGACCGGCTCGGCCACCGCGTCGTTGATCGATTCGAAGGTCGGCACGCCTTCCTGGATCAGCACGTCGTTGACGGTAACCCCGTCCTTGATGACCGACATCTTGTTGCGCTGCTTGCGGTTCAGGTCCTTGACCTCGGAAGCGTCCTTCACCGTCATGATGCCCATGCCGTAGGTGCCGGCGTCGGGCTTGACGATGACGAAGGGCTTCTGGTCCTTCATCCCGTATTCCTTGTACTTCTTCTTGATCTTCGACAGCAGGGCCGAGACGTTGTCGGCCAGGCACTCCATGCCCACGTCTTCCTGGAAGTTCACCTCGCCGCACTTGCTGTGCAACGGATTCACCAGCCACGGGTCGATGTCGATCAGCTTGCCGAACTTCTTCGCCACTTCGTCGAAGGCCTTGAAGTGGTTGCTCTTGCGGCGGATCGCCCAGCCCGCGTGCAGCGGCGGCAGCAGCGACTGCTCGTGGACGTTCTCGAGGATGCTCGGGATGCCGCTCGAGAGATCGTTGTTCAGCAGGATCGTGCAGGGGTCGAAATCGGCCAGGCCGACGCGGCGGCCGTTGGGCGAACGCACCAGGGGCTCGACCACCAGCATGTTCCCGTCAGGCAGCGCCAGCGGCGTCGGCTGGGTCACTTCCGGCGACAGCGAACCGAGCCGCACGTGCAGGCCGGTCTGGCGGAAGATTTGCATCAGGCGCTGCACGTTCTGCAGGTAGAACGGGTTGCGCGTATGGCTTTCCGGGATCAGCAGCAGGTTGCGGGCGTCCGGACAATACTTGTCGATCGCCGCCATCGCCGCCTGCACCGTCAGCGGCAGCATCTCGGTCGACAGGTTGTTGAAGCCCCCCGGGAACAGGTTGGTATCCACCGGCGCCAGCTTGTAGCCCGCGTTGCGCAGGTCCACCGAGCAATAAAATGGCGGCGTATGCTCCTGCCACTCGAGGCGGAACCAGCGCTCGATGGCGGGGGTGGCTTCGAGGATCTTCTTTTCCAGGTCCAGCAGGGGACCGTTGAGGGCTGTGGCAAGGTGGGGAACCATGGTGACGTCCTTGGGGCTTCTTAGCGATGTGGGAAATGCAACATGGGGGCACTCCCCTTCTTTTTAAAGGCCAATTATCCCATCGGAAACGAAAAAGCGCCCCGCAGGGCGCTTCGAACGATGCGGCCGGCAATCAGGAATGATAAGCCGATTCGCCGTGGCTGGTGATGTCCAGTCCCTCGCGTTCCTGCTCTTCCGGCACGCGCAGACCGATCACGATGTCCACCAGTTTATAAGCGATCAGGGACACCACGACCGACCACAGGATGGTGGTGCCGATCGCCTCGGCCTGGATCAGCACCTGGCCGGCGATCGAGTACGGGTCGGCCGACATCTTGTTGGTCGTGTAGTCGAAGATGCCCTGCCCGCCCAGCTGCGGCGCGGCGAACACGCCGGTCAGCAACGCACCCAGGATGCCGCCCACGCCGTGCACGCCGAACACGTCGAGCGAGTCGTCGGCGCCGATCATGCGCTTCAGGCCGTTCACGCCCCACAGGCAGACCACGCCCGCCACCAGGCCGATGATCAGCGCGCCCATCGGGCCGACGAAGCCGCAGGCCGGGGTGATCGCGACCAGGCCCGCCACCGCACCCGAGGCGCCGCCCAGCATCGACGGCTTGCCCTTGGTGATCCATTCGCCGAACACCCACGACACGGTGGCCGCGGCGGTCGCCAGCAGGGTGTTGATGAAAGCCAGCGCGGCGACGTCGCCCGCTTCCAGCGCCGAGCCGGCGTTGAAGCCGAACCAGCCCACCCACAGCAGCGAGGCGCCGATCATGGTCATGGTCAGCGAGTGCGGTGCCATGTGCTCGCGGCCGTAGCCGATGCGCTTGCCGATCATGATGGCGCCGACCAGGCCGGCGACGGCCGCATTGATGTGCACCACGGTGCCGCCCGCGAAGTCGAGCGCGCCCTTCTGCCACAGCCAGCCGCCCTTCGCGGATTCGGTCGCCAGGGTGGCCGCATCCTTGATCGCATCCGGGCCGGTCCAGAACCAGACCATGTGGGCCACCGGCAGGTAGCCGAAGGTGAACCACAGCACCACGAAGGCCAGCACCGCGGCGAAACGGGCGCGCTCGGCGAAGGCGCCGACGATCAGGCCGCAGGTGATGGCGGCGAAGGTGCCCTGGAAGGCGACATAGATGAACTCGGGGATCACCACGCCCTTGCTGAAGGTGGCGGCGGTCGCGAAGGTGGCCTTGGCCGGATCCCAGATGCCGTTCAGGAAGGCGCGATCGAAGCCGCCGATGAAGGCATTGTTTTCCGTGAACGCCAGCGAGTAGCCGTAGATGCACCACAACACGATGATGACGGCGAAGATCATGAAAATTTGCAGCAGCACGGACAACATGTTCTTCGAGCGCACCAGGCCGCCGTAGAACAGGGCCAGGCCCGGGATCGTCATCATGATCACCAGCAAGGTGGCGACGAACATCCAGGCGGTGTCGCCCTTCTGCGGAGTCGGTGCGGCAGCCGGTGCTGCGGCGGCCGGCGCGGCCGGGGTTGCCGCTGCCGTTGCCGGAGCGGCGACAGGAGCGGCCACGGCGGGAGCGGCGCTTGCATCGGCGGCTGCGGTGGCCGCCGGCGTGGCGGGCTTGGCGGCATCCTGGGCCATGGCCGGCAGCGAACTGCCCAGCGCCACGGCCACGCTCAAGCCTGCGATCAGTTTGGTGATTGTGCGGATCATCGGTTTCCCCTTACAGCGCATCGTTGCCGGTCTCGCCGGTACGGATACGGATTACCTGCTCCAGACTGGAGACGAAAATTTTGCCGTCACCGATCTTGCCGGTGCGTGCCGCGCTTTGGATGGTGTCGATCACCTGGTCGACGATGGCGTCGTCGACCGCTGCCTCGATCTTGGTCTTCGGCAGGAAATCGACCACGTATTCGGCGCCACGGTAGAGCTCGGTATGGCCTTTCTGGCGCCCGAACCCCTTCACTTCGGTCACCGTAATACCCTGGACATTGATCTCGGAAAGGGCCTCGCGGACCTCGTCGAGCTTGAAGGGTTTGATGATGGCGGTGATCATTTTCATACGATTGCCTCTTCAGAAAGTTTTTGAAACAGACAGCAGCGCCGCGGACTTCCCGAGGTTTTCTCCGGACGGACTCCGGTAGCTGCTGGTATTCGCCTTGACGTAAGCCAGCGCCACCGAGCAGACGCCCAGGTCCTTGGTCACGCCGAGCTTGTAGTCGGTATAGGACAGCGAACCGTTGTGGCGCACGTTCTGGCGGCCGGCGTGCAGGTTCAGCGTGAAGCCGTTGCCGACATCGACGTTGGCGCCGACGTCGAGGTAGCCGCTGCCTTTACTGTCGGCGGTGCCGAACAGGTTGGTCAGCGAGTGCGAGTACTTGACGTAGGCCGGGCCATAGCCCAGCTGGCCGTACAGCTCGAAGGTGTTGGCGTTCGGGTGCAGGCCGTTGTCCGGGTAGAAGTAGTACAGCCCACCAACGTCGTAGGTGACATCCGCGCTCAGGTTGCCGCGCTTGCCGCCGTAGATGTCCCATTCGACGTTGCCGCTGCCGCCCGCGTCCTTGGTCCACTTGATGGTGGAGAGCCAGGTCCCCACGTACAGGCCGGTCGGGTTGTGCACGTAGTCCGCGCCGCCCTGCAGGGCCGGGTCGAGACGGCTTTGCGACACCCCGCGGTAACGGTAGTCGCTGGTCAGCGCCGCATTGAAGCTCAGCTCATGCTCGGGCTTCTGCTCCGGCGCCTGTTCCTGTGCGCCGGCCAGCCCGGTAGTCAGGCTCCACAATCCTGCTGCCAGCACGACGGCGTGCGGCCACTTGCTGCTTCGACGCTTCATACGAACTCCCTTCATCAATGAACTTTGGACCTGATGGGTTTACAATCAGAACTTCGCGTTCCTGCTTTTTTATCTTGTATGGTTGCTTTAGCAGGATGCGTGCCACCCCGGATTGGACCGGCTGGCCTTGTATTCCCGGGGCCTGCCCCCACTCTGGGATTGAAAAAAATTTAAACGACGCCGCGGGACGTGCGCCACTTGGGTGCACGCACTAAATCAGCGAAAAGCGCAGCGAGGCGCGCACGAAAAGAGTGCGCACGAGGCGGTGCACCGAGATTGCGCGGCGCCGGTCACTATGGACAGAGATGGATATGAATAACTTCTTCAACGACCTGCAGGGCAGGATCAACCAGGCGATCGAGAATTCGCCGGCCAAGGACATCGAACGCAACGTCAAGGCCATGATGACCCAGGGCTTCTCGAAGCTGGACCTGGTCACGCGCGAAGAGTTCGACATCCAGGCCCAGGTGCTGGCCAAGACCCGCGCCAAGCTCGAGGCGCTGGAACTGCGCGTGGCGGAACTGGAAGCGAAGCTGGCGGCGGAGCAGAAGGTTTAACGCACAGGTTCAGCGAACAGCAAGGCGCCGCACGAGGCGCCACAGGGCGAACACGGCTGCGCCGCCCAGGCTCACGCCGATGACGATGCCCAGCATGACGCCGACGGGATTGCCCAGCCGGGCATCGTCGGCGACGAAGATGAAGACGGCGGCCAGCGCCAGCTGCGCCAGCCAGACGGAGCGCAGCGGCCGCAATGCCGCGACATCCCCTCTGCGCCTGAAGCGCAAGGCCACATAGAGCACCGGCCCGCACAGCAGGCAGAACAGCAGCGCCAGCACGGCGCAGGACAGGATCAGTTTCGGCATCCCGGCACTATACGTCATCCGTTTCTCCCCATCAGGGCTGTTGACTTTCCAGCAATACTCGCGCAAGCTTGATTCGACCTTGAACAAGCACCTCGATCGGGGAGAAAAATGGGCAATCCCGCATTTCTGAATTCCTCCACGCCAACCCTGCATTTCTTTTGCGGGAAAATGGCCGCCGGCAAATCGACCCTGTCGAAGAAACTGGCAGGCGAACTGGGCGCGGTGCTGATTTGCGAAGACCCGTGGCTGTCGCGGCTGTATCCGGCCGACATCCACAGCTTCGAGGATTACCTGCAGCGTGCGGCGCGACTCAAGGAAACCCTGGCGCCGCATATCGTGGACTTGCTCCGGCGCGGCAATTCGGTGGTACTCGACTTTCCCGGCAACGTCCCACGCCAGCGCCAGTGGTTCCGTAGCTTGTTCGAGGCCGCGGGCGCGCACCATGTACTGCATTTCGTCGACCTGCCGGACGCCCTCTGCAAGAACCAGCTACGACAGCGCAATATCGAGCAGCCACCAGGCTCGAAAGTGATGTCGGAAGAGGAATTCGACCACATCACCGCCTATTTCGTCGCGCCTTCGGACGCCGAGCAGTTCAATATCGAGCTGCACCTCCCCGCCCTTGCCGGACTGGACGCCGAAACCCCGGTTGCCTGAGTCCCGGCCGCACGTTTGGCCGCTCTCAACAATAGGGTGGCGGCCTGCCCTCACCATCTGCAAGTCTTCATTCCGACAGGATTGCCATGAGTCTTGCAGTACTGCGCAGCCGGGCACTGGCCGGCATGGACGCGCCCGCCGTCAGCGTCGAAGTGCACCTGGCGAACGGCCTGCCCGGCCTCGCCATCGTCGGCCTGCCGGACGCCGAAGTGCGCGAATCGAAGGACCGGGTCCGCGCCGCGCTGCAGAATTCCGGCTTCGAACTGCCGAACCGGCGCATCACCATCAACCTGGCCCCGGCCGACCTGCCGAAGGAATCGGGCCGCTTCGACCTGCCGATCGCACTGGGCATCCTGGCGGCCTCGGAACAGATTCCCAGCGACGCGCTGGACCGCTACGAATTCGCCGGCGAGCTTTCGCTGTCGGGCGAGCTGCGCCCGATCCGCGGCGCGCTGGCGATGACCTTCGCCATGCACCGCAGCCCGGACGGCGCCGGACGCGCTTTCGTCCTGCCGCAGGCGAATGCCGACGAGGCGGCGCTGGTCAGCGACGCCGCCATCTACCCGGCGCGCACCCTGCTCGAGGTCTGCGCGCACTTCGCTGCCCGGAGCGACGATGCCCGGCTGGCGCGCCACCGTCCGCCGGCAGCCCTGGCGCCGCCCTGCTATCCCGACTTTGCGGATGTGAAGGGCCAGCAGCACGTCAAGCGCGCCCTCGAGATCGCGGCCGCCGGCCTGCATTCAGTGCTGCTGGTCGGTCCGCCCGGCGCGGGAAAAAGCATGCTGGCCTCGCGCTTTCCAGGCCTGCTGCCGCCACTGAGCGATGAGGAGGCACTGGAGTCGGCGGCGATCCAGTCGCTGGCCGGGCGCTTTTCGATCGAACGCTGGCGGCGCCGCCCTTTCCGCAGCCCGCACCACACCAGCTCGGGCATGGCCCTGGTCGGCGGTGGCGGGGTGCCGCGTCCGGGCGAGATTTCGCTGGCCCATCATGGCGTCCTGTTCCTCGACGAGCTCCCTGAATTCAGCCGCCATGTGCTGGAAGTGCTGCGCGAGCCGCTCGAATCCGGCCACATCACGATTTCGCGCGCGGCGCGCCAAGCCGATTTTCCCGCGAGCTTCCAGTTGATCGCAGCGATGAACCCCTGCCCCTGCGGCTGGCTGGGCCACCCGTCCGGCAAGTGCCGCTGCAGCCAGGAGGCCGTGCTGCGCTACCAGGACAAGATCTCGGGTCCGCTGCTCGACCGCATCGACCTGCAGGTGCCGGTGTCGGCGATGGCGCCGGAATCGATGGCGGCGCATGCCGACGGCGAGCCCAGCGGCGCCATCGCCGCACGCGTGGCGCAAGCCCATGCATTTCAATTGGCGCGCCAGGGCAAGGCCAACCAGCGCCTGTCGACCCGCGAAATCGACCGCCATTGCGCGCTCGATGCCGCCGCCGAGCAGCTGCTGCGCGGCGCGATGCGGCACCTGCACTGGTCGGCGCGGGCGTATCACCGGGTGTTAAAAGTGGCGCGGACCGTCGCCGACCTGGCGGAGTCCGCGCGGGTGCAGCCGGAACACGTGGCCGAGGCGATCCAGTACCGGCGCGGGCTGGTCGAGGCATAGGCGGAGATTACATAAAAGCAAGGATTGGACTGGCCGGCGGCGCGGGGCACTGATACCATCGGTCCCATGAAAATCCGTCTCCCGTCGTCGGCTGTTGCCCTCCTGCTGGCCAACGCCCTGCTCGGCGCCTGCAGCCCGAAATACAACTGGCGCGACTATGCCAGTCCGGATGCGCCCTACCGGATCATGTTCCCGGTCAAGCCGGCCAGCTTCACCCGCACGATCGACCTCGATGGCATGCAGGTCAGCATGACGATGACGGCGGCCGACGTCGATGGCGCGACCTTTGCGGTCGGCGCGGCCGAGGCGCCGGACGAGGCGCACGCCCAGGCCGCGGTGGCGGCGATGCAGGAAGCGCTGATGCGTAACATCGGCGCCACCGCGAACAGCCGGACAGCTGCCGCCGCGCCCGGCAAGAACAGCCGCGACGTCGACGCCACCGGCAACAGCAATGGCACGCCGGTGCGCCTGGTGGGCCATTTCGAGGCGCGCGGCAAGCGCTTCTACCAGGTCATCGTGCTCGGCAAGCCGGGCGCCCTGCCGCCTGAGCAGGTCGAGCAGTTCCTCACTTCCTTCAAACTATGAACAGCGATACCCCAGCACTGCAATTGCGCGCCCTGAGCAAGGCTTTCGGCCGCCCGGCCGTCGACGGCATCGACCTGAGCGTCAGGCGCGGCGAACTCTACGCCCTGCTCGGCCCGAACGGGGCCGGCAAGACCACGACGCTGCGCATGGTCACCGGCCTGCTGGCGCCGGATTCCGGCCAGGTCGAGGTGCTCGGCATCGACCTGGCCAGCGATCCCGGCGCGGCCAAGCAGAAGATGGCTTACCTGCCGGACGACCCGCTGTTGTACGGCAAGCTCAAGCCGACCGAATACCTCGAATTCGTCGCCGGCCTGTGGGGCATCGGTCCCGAGGACGCCGAGCCGCGCGCGCGCCGGCTGCTCGACTGGCTCGACCTCACCAAGCATGCGCATGAGCTGACCGAAGGCTTTTCGCGCGGGATGAAGCAGAAGCTGGCCCTGGCCGGCGCCCTGATCCACGAACCCGAGCTGCTGATCCTGGACGAGCCGCTGACCGGCCTCGACGCCGCTGCTGCGCGCCAGGTGAAGGACCTGCTGGTTTCCCACGTGGCCAAGGGCGGCACCGTGATCCTGACCACCCACATCCTCGAGGTGGCAGAACGCCTGGCGCAGCGCATCGGCATCATCCGCCAGGGCCGACTGATCGCGGAAGGCACGCTGGCCGAACTGCGCGAACGCACGCACGGCGGGAGCCTGGAAGACGTGTTCCTGCAGCTCACGGAGCAGGCATGAAGGCACCGCCCGGCTCGGCCCGCTGGCTGCTGCGCCACGAACTGCGGCTGGCCTGGTATGGCGCGGCCATCAATGCGGGCGGACGGCGGCGCATGAGCTGGGGCAGCATGACGGTGTGGGCGGTCGCCTGGCTGCTGCTGCATGTGGCCGCGTTTGCCTTCCTGCGCAAGCTCACGCCGGGGGGCGTCATCGATCCGGTTCTGGCGATCCCGGCAACGATACTGCTGGCCGCCGTCGCCACCTTCATGCTCGCGGCCTCGCTCAGGGCCAGCGTGTTGGCGCTGTTCGAGCGCGGCGACCTGGATTTGCTGCTGTCTTCGCCCTTGTCGTCGCGCAGCATCTTCACGGTGCGCCTGCTGGGCGTGATCCTGGCCGCCGCGGCGCTCTACCTGTTCCTGTTCGGGCCGCTCGTCCACGTCGGCGTGGCACTGGGGCAGTTCCACTGGGTCGGCGTGTATGTAGCGATCGTGGCCACGGCCACGCTGATGGCCTGCCTCGGCATGCTCCTCACGCTGGCCCTGGTGCGCCTGCTGGGCGCGCGCCGCACGCGCGTGCTGGCGCAGGTGCTGAGCGCCGTGGCGGGCGCCCTGCTGTTCCTGCTGTCGCAGTCGTATTCGATGCTCTCGCACAGCGGCGATGCGGGCGATGCCGAGCGCACGCTGCGCACCATGGCGAAGTCGCCGTGGCTGGGGCCGGACAGCCCCTTGTGGCTGCCAGGCCGCGCCGTGCTCGGCGATCCGCTGCCGACGCTGGGCATGGCCCTGCTCGGCATCGCGGCGTTTGCGCTGACGGTGGGCCGCACGCACCGCTTCTTCGTGCACGGCTTGCAACAGGCGGCCGGCAGCGCGCGTGCCGCCGGCAAGCCGTCCGGGCCCCTGCGCCTGCGGTTCCGCCGCAGCTTGTTCGATACCGTCGTGGCCAAGGAATGGCGCCTGATCGCACGCGATCCACATTTGATCTCCCAGGTGCTGCTGCAACTGGTCTATCTGGCGCCGATGCTGTTCCTGATCCTGCGGAAGAACGACGCACCAGGCCCGGCGATCGGCGCCGGCCTGGCCCTGCTGTGCAGTTCGCTCACCAGCTCGCTGGCCTGGATCATCGTCTCGGCCGAGGATGCGCCCGACCTGCTGCACTCGTCGCCGGCAGCCGGCCGCACCATCCGGCTGGCCAAGCTGGCGGCCTCGGTGATGCCGCCGCTGCTGCTGGTCGCCTTGCCCCTGCTGTGGCTGCTCGTGCGAGCGCCGCTGGCCGGGCTCCTGATCGCCTTCGTGGTCGTGGGAGCGGTGCTCAGCGCCGCGTTGATCGTGGGCTGGCTGGGGCGGCCGGGCCTGCGCAGCGATTTCAAGATGCGCGGCAAGGAAAACTTCCTGTGCACGGTGTTCGAGGGCGTCAACACGCTGTGCTGGGGCGGCCTCGGCTGGCTGGTGGTATCGCTGGCGGTGGAGAGCGGCGCATCGGCGGGCTCGACGGCCTTGATGGCGGCAGGCGTGCTCGCGGCCGAACTGCTTTGCCTGTTGCTGGCCTGGCTGATGCGCAGGCGCCGAGTCTGAGGCTAAAGTGGGCCTGCGCACCGACATGTTACCGCGAGTCGTGTTATCGTTTGGTTACTAAAAATTGAACGAGACAGCTATGCTAATCACCTTCAAATCCAAAGCCTATCCCAACGTCCTGATGTTCCAGGAACACGCCATGCGCATCCTGGATCTGCTGGACAAGGATCCGGAGCGCGGTGTCATCACCGCTGCGGAAGCGGCCAAGGCGGTGCCCTTGCTCGAACATGAGATCGAGGAAAGCCGCAAGCACCAGGCCACCGACGAGGTCGAGCAGGACGTCAAGGCCCATGCCGGCGAGATCGAAGATGCCGAGCACGAACCGGCCGAAATGGTGAGCTTCCCGACCCGCGCCTATCCACTGCTGGAAATGCTGCGCGCCGCGCGCGACCAGGGCAGCGACATCCTCTGGGGCGTCTGAATCATCGCTTGACGCCTGCGCGCCGCTAGCGCACTGCGACGGGCTCGGCTTCCACCGGCGCCGTCGCGACCCTGCTCTTGCCCTTGCGCTTTGCCTCGTACATGGCCTGGTCGGCCCGGGCCAGCAGGCGCGCCGGATCCGGCACCTGATGCGGCATCTGCAGGGCCACTCCGATACTGGCTCCCACCTGCACGCTGCCGCTGCTCAGGATAAACGGCCGGGTAAGCTGGCTCAGCAGGAAATCGGCCTTGGCGACTGCATCGGGCTCGCCGCCCAGCATCTCCAGGATCACCACGAATTCATCGCCCGCCAAGCGGGCCGCCATATCGGTCTGGCGGATACATGTCAGGATGCGGCTGCCGAACTGGCGCAGCAGCTCGTCGCCCTCTTCATGACCGCGGGTGTCGTTGACCTGTTTAAAACCGTCCATGTCGAGGAATAGCACCGCGCAGGGACGGTCCAGTCGCGCCGCACGGGCCATCGCTTCGGGCAGCGCCTGCAGCAGGGCGCGCCGGTTGGGCAGGCCGGTCAGGACGTCACGCATCAGGAGGCCCTGCAGTTCCGCTGTACGCGCAGCCACGGTTTCTTCCAAATGCGCGTTCATCTCCTCGAGTTCCACACGATGGTGGCGTTCGCTGCGAATCAGACCGCGCAGCGCATCGGACAAGACCTCTGCCTCGTAGAATCCGCCAATCGGGGGAATCGCTTCCGGCCGCGCCTGGTCCGGCGCCTGGGCCATGCCTTCGATGGCGCCGCTCAGCGACTTCAAGGGCGCTGCGAGGCGGCGTGCCAGCAGCGCTGCGAGGCAAGCCAGAACAGCCGCAAGAAGCAGGCTGAACCATAGTGCACGGTGCTCGAACTGGTGCGCCGAAGCCATTGCTGCCTGTTCCGTCTGGCGCACGAGGACCGCCCAATGCAGGGCTGCGTGCTCGCGGCTGCCTCCACTCTGGCTGTATCCCGTCACATAGACGCAGCCGTCCGGCCAGCGTTCCGTGATGGCGCCGGTCTTGCCCTGCTGGGCCAGCGTCAGGCTTTGCGTCGCGATGCGCTTTTCCAGCATGTCGTTGGGGCCGAGCAGGACCACGCCATCGCTGCGCACGACGATGATTTCGGCGCCGATATCCCGCTGCGCCGGCGTCAGCAAGTCGCGGGCGAGACTGCGCGCCCACGACCAGCTCAGGTGAATGGCGAGCACGCCGCGCAGCGTACCATCGGCATTCCGGATCGGTCCGGCGATATCGACGAAACGCCAGGGATCGGAGGTGCGCGGCAGGAGTTGTCCCAACAGGAGGGCCGGATGATAGTCATGGGCAACGACGCCCTGCTGGCCCGTATGGAACCACGGCCGGGCGGTGACGTCGCGGTTTTCCAGGAGGCCGCCGGTGGCGGCCAACACCTTACCGTTCGGATCGGCGATGCCAATCCAGGCATAATCGCTGAAATAGTGCTGCAGGTTTTCGAGAATCTGGCGCACAGCGGCAGGGTCGGCGGGACGCTGCACTTGCGGAAGGGCCGACAGCAGATAGACGTCACGCACCGCCTGGTCAAGGGTACGGTCGAGCGAGTCGCGCATCTGCCAGGACAACTGCTGCAAGCGGAGTCTCGCCTGCTCCGAGGCATGTGCGATGGCGTAATGGTCGACGAGTAGGAGCTGCAGCAGGACCGTGATCGCGACAGTCAGGCAGGAAAATGACACCATCAATGCGGCAAGGCGGAAATGCTTGGCCCGCTTGGGCTGCAAAATTGCGTCGCTGCTGGTGGTCATAAGGAAGGTAAAGATGGCAAAGGCGAAATGCTACCGTACGCACACCTCTTGGCTCCAGCAAAAACTTTCCCTATATAAGGTTTTGTGGCGATTTTGCAAATATAAGTTGAAAACAGCCTTAGAAAAGCAAAAAGCCCGCCCAGACTTAACTGGGCGGGCTCTGCTGAATAATTAGCCTGACGATAACCTACTTTCACACTGGTTGCAGCACTATCATCGGCGCAAAGTCGTTTCACG
>NZ_JBKFGF010000017.1:0-44519 GCF_051233485.1 Massilia sp. LXY-6 | reverse complement strand
GGCTATATACCGCCCGCTGAAGCTGAGGCAAACTACTACCGGCAGCTCAAGATCGCTGCCGATGAAACCGTATTAACTTAAACCAACCAGCCTCCACGATTCCCGGGGCGGTTCAAATCGAAGGGCAACCGCCTCGCGTTCTGGACGACGATGCGTCGCCAGAAAGTCCAGTTCGCGAGCCGCTATACCTTCAAATCGGAGTTCATGCGACGGTTCTCGGCCGCTTATCTCGCCCGCTTCAACACCGGCAGCTTCTTCGAGAACACCTTTTACGTGTCAGTCCTACTCAAGCATGACGATGCGATCGAGGGTGCGGCCGAGCTGGAGGACATCGGCAAGCAATTGATGCAGGCATTGCAGTACTACGATCCCGAACAACTGGTCGCCTACGAAAAGAACGGGATGATGTACTCGCAGGTGTACCAGTTCCTCGGCTGCCTTCTGAACGGGATCGAGGAAGAGATTCCGGTGTCGTCTGCCCCGGCCTGCGAAATCATTCCGAGCTCCTGGCTGCATTGGGGCTATGAGGTGCAGGAGATCCGAGCCAAGGATCGGACACGCTTTGCCGTGTCCTACGACCTGAAGGATTTTCCGGACACGAAAAGCGGGCTGTTCGACAAGCTGCTGTCCCTGCCGGCAGAATTCACACTGACCCAAAGCTTCGTGTGCCTCGGAACGCACGAGGCGCAGGAAGCGATCAAACGACAGCTCAACAAGCTTGAGTCGGTGCAGGACAAAGCCGAGCATCAGAAGAACGAGCTTACCCAGGCACTGGGCTACATCACTTCGGGCGAGCTGGCCTTTGGCGATTATCACGGCGCACTTACGGTCTATGGTCAGACAGTGGACAAAGCGATCAAGGACGGTATCGTGGTCGAAACTTGCTCGCTTACGGATTGCAGTGCGCGCTTCGTCAAGGCGGCGCTGTCGGCGCCGATCACTTACCTGTCGCATATCCCCGGCGCCAAACTGCGGCCGCGTCCGCAGCCAAAGGCAAGTCGAAACCTGGCAGCCGCCTTCGGGATGCACAACTACTCAACCGGAAAGTCCACCGGCAACCCGATTGGAGACGGCTCGGCAGTCATGCCCCTACAGACCGTGTCGGAGTCGCTCTACAGCTTCAACTTCCACTATTCGAAAGTCGGGGAGGACAACACTGGCGAGAAGCTCGCCGGAAACACGATGATCCTGGGCGCCACCGGCGCCGGAAAAACCACACTCGAAACGACAGCTGTCGGGTTCCTGGAGCGGTTCGACAATGGAATCTTTGCACTCGATAAGGATGAGGGTCTGAAAATTTTCATCGTCGCCAAGGGCGGCGTGTACTTCACGATCCGCGCAGGCGAGCCCACCGGCTTGGCTCCGTTCCAGTTGCCGGACACCGAGGAAAACCGCGAGTTCCTGTACGACCTGGTCACGACCTGCGGCCGCGATAACGAGGGCAAGATGTCTGCCGAAGAGAAAGGTCAGATCAAGACTGCGGTGGACGCAGTGCTTGGCTTGCCTGTCGAGTTACGCCAGTTCAGCCGGCTACTCGAGAACATTCCGGACGTTGGCGGCAACTGCCTGGCACAGCGCTTGGCGATCTGGTGCCATGCGCGCGACGGCCGCTTCGCTTGGGCGCTCGATAACGCAGGCGGCGGGAATATCGACATTACCAGCGAGCGCATTGTCGGGTTCGACGTCTCCGACTTCCTCAAGGTCGGCTATGAGCCTACGGAGCCGGTACTTGCCTACCTGTTCCATCTGAAAAAGCTCATGCAGCGCAAGGGCGGCTTATTGGCGACCGTCGTCGAAGAGTTTCACGTACCGGCCCGCTACGCGAGCACTGCCAGGATGATTTTCGATGCACTAAAAACAGGCCGGAAGCGTGATGAATTCCTTGTGTTGGCCTCGCAGTCGCCTGAAGACGCCATCAACACGGACATCTTCGATGCCATCCGCGATCAGACGCCGACCAAGATTTTCCTCCCCAATCCTCACGCGGAATTCGAAAGCTACAAGCGTTGCGGGCTTACCCAAAAGGAGTTCGACAAACTGAAAGAGCTCGACCTGGCTTCGCGCACGTTTCTGATCAAGCAAGGCAACCAATCCTGCTTCGCCAAGCTCGACTTGTTCGGCATGGATGACGCGATCGCGGTCCTGTCCGGCAACACGGAAAACGTGGCCATTTTCAACGCCGTGGTGGAAGAAGTCGGGACCGATCCGGAAGTCTGGATGCCAATTTTCCAGGAGCGCCGCAAAGGTAAGAAGCGGCGTGCCTAATACTACAGTTGTAATTTTTTGAAATTCCATCAATGATCCGTGTCTGACGCATGGATACAGGTTGGAGGTGCGACATGGATACCGTAGTCGAGCAATACAAAGGGTATCGGAGTTCATGGCTGGGGGAACTGGAGGATTTGTTCGCCTATATCGGCTACCGCTTTGGACGGCGCGAGATGCGCGAACGCGCTCTCGATTATTTGATCGGCCTGCTCAGCACAATCGAACGCAAGAATAGCTGGCAATTGGCCGAAGCAGCCGCGCATGCCATGCCGTACAGCGTACAGCACCTGCTGGACCGGGCTCATTGGAACTGCGACGCACTGCGGGATGACCTGGTCGATTACCTGGCTCAGGAACTGGGGGATGATGATGGGGTGCTTGTCGTTGACGAGACTGGGTTCTTGAAAAAGGGCCAGTCTTCGGCAGGTGTGCAGCGCCAATATAGTGGCACGGCCGGGCGAATCGAAAATTGCCAGATCGGTGTATTTTTGTCCTATGCCGGTCGATATGGACATGCGCTGATGGATCGCGAATTGTATTTGCCGCGCAGTTGGGCCGACGACATCCCACGACGGACAATGGCCAAGGTGCCGGCGTCAGTGGAATTTGCGACCAAACCGGAATTGGCGCGCCGGATGATCGAGCGTGCCGTGAAAGCGAAAATGCCCTTTGCCTGGATCACCGGTGACGAAGTCTACGGCGACGACCGACATTTGCGCGTCTGGCTCGAGCAAGAGAATCTGCATTTTGTCCTGGCCGTGGCAAGCAATCAGTATGTTTGGCCCGGCATGCGAGGGGCGTCGACGGTCGCCAAGCTGGTCGAAGCTACTCCGGATCTACAGTGGCAACGGCTGTCGGCAGGCGTAGGCGCCAAGGGGCCGCGATGGTATGAATGGGCCAGCATTCCCCTGCTGTCGTGGAAGATGCCCGGCCAGCGTTCATTGCTGTTACGTCGCAGCCTCGGCGACGGCAAGTTGGCCTATTACGTATGCTACGCCCCCCGTGGCACGCCACTCGACGCACTAGTGCGGGTTGCCGGCGTGCGCTGGACCATTGAGGAATGCTTCGAAGCGGCCAAGGGAGAAGTCGGGCTGGATCAATACGAAGTGCGCAGCTGGCATGGCTGGTATCGACATATCACGTTGTCGCTGTTTGCCCATGCCTTCTTGGCGGCGCTGCATGCGCATGCGATCGACCCGAGTGACATCAAAAAAAAGCATCGCAGCCAGACGATGAGACCGTGGAAAGCACAGCGGCTACCACATATATCGCATTAACCGTTTCGGAAATTCGCAAGCTGCTGTGGCAATTGGCCTGGGCTTGTGCACCGTACTTCGAGGCCGTCATTCAATGGTCGCTGTGGCGACGACGACATCAGGCCATCGCCCGCGCATACCATTACCTAAGGCGCGCCGCTATCAAGAAACTACAACTGTAGTACTAAGCGGGCCATTGCCGGAGCAATAACCTCTTTTCGCGCCTGCGAAAAATTAACCAAAGGACCTTAACAATGAAACGAGTACAGACGATTGGCTGTCGTGCGACTGCTGCGATGGCGATGTTCCTGGCGTCGGGCGCTCAAGCGCAATGGACGGTGAACGTCAATTCCGACATCCCGGCTGCGATCAATCAGGCTCAGACGATGGCACAGTGGGCCAAGCAATACGAACAAATGGTCCAGTCGATCACTCACCTGAAGAGCCAGGTCGACGCCATGACCGGCCCACGTGGCCTGGGTGAGATCCTCAACAACCCAGCGCTGCGCGCTTACCTTCCGGACCAGTGGGCTCCGATCTACGACCAGGTGAAGTACGGGAACCTCAAGGGCTTGAGCGGCAAGGTAGCGGCCATCTACTCGGCCGAAGGATTCGACCCAAACGCAACCGCTGGGCGTAGGCGACAGCTCAACGTGCTTGCCGCGAACAAGGCTATGACAATGCAGGCCTACGACGCTACCCTTGCCCGCGTCAACAACATCAACGACCTGATGAAGCAGGCGAACGCCACCGGCGACATGAAGGCCACTGCTGACCTGCAAAACCGCATGGCCGCGGAGAACGCGATGATCCAGGCCGAGCAGAACCGCTTGAACCTTGCGCTCGAATTGCAGCGAATCGAGGCCCAGCTTGCGACTGAGCAACGCAACCGCGAATTCGATTCGGTGTTCACTAAGCGGTAACTGCTTAGGCTTAGTCGCCCGTTGAGATCGGCGGCATCAACTACGACAATCAAGGACCGATCATGCCTTTCGCGCCTTTTACAAAAGTGTATGACCTGTTCGACCAAGCTGTATCAGGGGTTTTGTTGAACGGGACCGCGAACATGATCACCTTGATCAGCCCTCTGCTGGCCGTGTGTTTCGCCATCTACGTCATGCTGATTCTTGTTGATTACATGCGCGGTGGCGAGAGCGAGCCGATCCTCGACTTCCTTCTCAGGATGGCCGGGTGGGGAGCGATTATCGTCTTCGGGCTGAACATTGACATGTACAAGCTCTACGTGACCCCGCTCGTCAGCGGCCTTGGGGAGGACCTTACGGGAACCGTCAGCTCCAAATACAACTCGGCCGCCGCTCTCGATCAAATGGCAAGCGCCTTTCTCGACAGCTTCCTCGACATGTACGACAAGGCGGATGGCATCAAGCAGGCCATTTTCGCTGCATTGACGATTTTCATTCTGAGCGTTCCAACGTCGATATTCATGGTAATTGCGATCGGCTACATCATCCTGTCAAAAGTGGCGGTGGGAATCCTGGTAGCGGTCGGACCGTTCTTTATCGCGGCCGCGATGTTTCCGGCTTCGCGTGACTTATTCAAAAACTGGACCGCACAGTGCCTGAGCTACGCATTCCTGGTGATGCTGTTTTCGTTTGCGGCGCAGATCGAAATTCAGTTTGTCTCGACCTTGGTGCCAAAGGATTTCGCGTTGGTCGACATTTTCGCCTGCATCCTGACCTGCTGCGTGATGGTCTTCGTGTCCCTGAATCTCCCCAGCCTGGCCGCCGCGCTCGCAGGCGGTATCGGTATCTCCACCATGGTCCGCAAACTGCCCAGGCCGTCCAGTTTGCCGAGGATCGAACCCGGCAAAACCGGGACAAACACGATCGAGCAAAAAGGTCTGGAAGGCGGCGCACTGACCCCTGAACAAAAGTGAGGAAACAATGAAAAGCCTGATCTTGAAGATTGCATGTGTCGCGCTTTTGGTTGGTTGCGGGAGTGCGCCAAAAGCACCTCAGCCCTCGGGTGCCTGGACTCCAGTGAGTCAGCCGTCTCCCGTGAAGGAGTAATTGACATGTCCATCATCGACAAACTGCGCGGGCGGCGGGACCCAGCCCGCGTTGCATCCGGGACCGGAGACGCAGGGAAGCTCCGTCTCGACCAGCTTGGAAGCTGGTATCTCAAGCAAGCAATGGAATTCGAGCAGTCCAAGGTCAACCAAGCCAATGCGTCGCGCAAGCTGGCTTGGCGGTGTGTCGGCGGCACGGCGGTACTGCAGGCCATCACGGCCATTACCTGCGGCGTGGTCGTGCTGACCAACAAGCCGAATCCGCCCGGCATTCTCCTGGTGAACAACGAAACGGGCGAGATCCGGCAACTGCGCACCCTGGCCGACGCTAAGATCAAGCTGACGCGGGCGACCGACCTGTTCAATCTGCGCCGCTATGTTGGATTCCGCGAATCCTACGATTGGGAAACCATACAGGACCTGTTCAACGCCACGGTGCTCTTGTCGAGCCCGGAAGAAGTAACGATCTATAGGGCTCAGAACACCGAGACCAACAGGTTTTCGCCCGTGAAGATCTTCAGTGACAAGGTGCGGGTCATCGCGACCGCCGGCACGGTGTCGTTCGTGGGCAATACAGCACTCGTGTCGTTCTCGAAGAAGTACATCCCGTCGAATGGTGACAAGCCAACCACCGTGTATTGCCAGGCAGCGATCGCGTACAAGTACGAGGATATGCCGATGGACGATCGCGACCGGGGCGTCAATCCGGCCGGATTCAAGGTCACGAGCTACCACGGCGTACGGGACATCACCAAAACCTCGATGATGCTGCCGGCGCCTGGCAGCTACCTCGGGCCGACTAGCTGCAATGGGAGCGAACAATGAAAGCCAAGACAATCGTAGCCGTCTTGTTTGCCACGACTTTCGCGCTGGCCTACGCCGGCCAAGTGATCGCGCCACACGACCCAAGCCAGGGGCGTGATCCGCGCATTCAGGTTGTCGCCTACAGCCCCGACCGGGTCGTCCCGATCTACACCGGCATCGGTAACCCCACGCTCATCGAGTTCGAAAGCGACGAGCAGATTGTCGACACGCCGGAAGGCATGGTCGGCATGGGAGATTCCAAAGCCTGGCAGGTCGGGCCAAAAGCCAACAAGATCATGTTGAAGCCAATGGCCACCCAGCCCGATACCAAGTTGATCGTCGTTACGACCAAGCGCACGTACGCATTTGAACTCATCTCGGTGAAAAAGGATATGCACGTTGCCCCAACGATGATCCTGCGCTTTGAATATCCGGATACCCAAGCGAGGCAGTCCCAGGCCGAGGCTACGAAGCATGAGGCCGTGACGGAGCGGCTGCAGCAGATCGCCGGCAACGCAGCCGATGGCGATGCCGCCGGAGCGCGCATCCGCAATCGGAATTACATGAAGCGCGGCGAAAAATCGCTTTCGCCAAGCCTGGTCGAGGACGATGGCCGCTTCACCTACATGCGCTTCGATTCCACCAGGGAGCTCCCGGTCGTCTACAAGCTGCTCCCTGACGGCAAAGAGGCGCTGACCAACTTCCACATGGATTCTGACACCGGGACGATGGTGATTCACGAGACCGCAGCTCAATTCGTTCTTCGCTACGGAAAAGCCGTGATGGCAATTCGCAATGACGGCTTCAACCCGAACGGTGCACTCGATCGGGCTGGCACCACCCTTCCCCGTACTGTCCGCTTGACGAAGGACACCTAATGAACACGAACGCCATCAACCCTGCCCCTTCGGGCGGAGCGGCCAAGCCAGCGGAAGTGGACAAGGCCGACCGGGACATTCCGCAACTGAACACGAAGCGCAAGACCAGTACCCTATTTCGCCTCGCGATCATTGTCGGCATGGTCGTCATGATCGTGGTGCTCGCGGTCGGTGCGGCGGCCTTCATGCAGCGATTGAAGGAGCGTAAGGCCGAACAAGTTGCTGCGCAAGCTAAAACGAGGCCGACAACGGGTAACGACACAACACCGGACTTCGATTCGTTGAAGAAGCGCATCAAGACCGAGGAAGCAACGACGATGCCGGTGCATCAGATGCCAGCGGGACTGCCACCGCCCGCAGCAGCTCTCGATACAGCGAACCGGAACCGCGGCGCAGGCACTAATCTCGTGGATACGAAAAATATCGGCACCGGCGGCCCTGTAAGGTCCGCGCCGAACAATTACGTGGGCGGGAATGCCGGCGCCTCACCAATGACGACGCAGCCGCCTTCGGAAACTCCGGAACAACGCGAGTTGACGGCGGATCTGCTGGTGGTCGGAGGGACAAAGGGTGTCAGCGCCACGCGGAACACTGCACCGGGTGTCACACCGCAGCGGCCACAGCTTTCGGAACTGCCAAGTGCTGCGCTACGCACGAGCGCATTAGGAGAGCAGCTCAAGCCGACGGAGATTCGCGCAACGTCGGCTACCCGGTACCGCAACCTAGATCTGATGCTGTTGGCGGGGACGACAATTCAGTGCGGCCAGCAGACCTACATCGTCAGCACGAATCCCGGACAGGCCACATGCGTAGTGTCAAAAGACGTGTACTCGGCCAACGGCACGACCTTGCTGATCGAACGTGGCAGCCAGGTTCTGGGCGAACGCCAGCAGCCCCTCCAGCTTGGCCAGGAAGTCATGCCGGTCCTCTGGAACAGGATCGTCACGCCGCCGCCTCACAACGTCGTCATCGACATCAATTCGCTGGCTACCGATGCTCTCGGCGCCTCGGGTTTGCCGGCGTACGTCGACACACACTTCCGGGAACGCTTCGGTGCCGCGATCATGCTTAGTCTCATCAGCGACGCCGGCCAGGCTGCGGTCAACGCGACCAACAACAGCGGCGAGAACACGATCCGGCTCACGACCACCGCCGGTGTCGGCCAGGACCTGGCCAGCAAAGCACTCGACAAGACCCTCAACATTCCGCCGACCGGGTACAGCCTGCAAGGCTCGGCCATCAATATCTTCCTCGCGCGCGACGTAGATTTCGGGAGGGTGTATGAACTTGTCCGCTACTAATTTCACCACGTACGACAAGAGCGTAACGGTGCGCGAAAAACTCAAGCAGGCCGGCATCCAGCGCTTCCTGGACCAGCCGGGCGTCACGGATGTCGCGGTCAACCGGCCTGGCGTCGTGTTCACTGACACGCTTGACGGGTGGGTCAGGCACGAGGTACCGCAGTGCACGCTGCACTTGCTACGCGAGCTGGCTAACGCGGCTTCGATCTATCACGGCGGCACACCGTTGGATCTGCGATCGCCGATCAAGCGCGTCCGCCTGCCGGATGGCCAACGCGGGCAGGTCATGATTCCCCCTGCCTGCACCGAAGGAACCGTGTCGCTGACATTCCGTGTTGGATTCGATGCGCGCTTCTCCCTCGATCAGTATGTCGAATCAGGCCGCCTCTCCGGGTTTCGGGATGTGTCGATGTTCCGCCAGGTACCGGAGGACGTGAGACTGCAGGACTACGAGCTCGAGATCCTGGCCGCCAAGGAAGCGCGCGATATGAAGCGCTTCTTCCAGCTGTGCATTGACCACAAGCTTTCGATCTGCATTTCCGGTACTACCGGCAGCGGGAAGACCACCTTCATGAAGGCGCTCTGCGACCTGGTGCCAGCCAAGACCCGGCTCATCACCATTGAAGACGTGCATGAACTGAGTCTCCCACTGCACGAGAACGCTGTTCATCTGTTCTACAGCGATTTCGTGTCGCCCAAAGACGCGCTGGCGTGCTGCATGCGCGCGAAGCCGGATCGCATCTTCTTGACCGAACTGAAAGGCGATGAAGCGTTCGACTACGTGGCAGCTCTCAACACCGCGCACCCTGGTTCACTAACGACTGTGCACGCGAATAGTCCGTTGGAGGCATACCACCGGATCGCAACGCTCATCAAGCAGAGCGAAGTCGGGCTTACTCTCGGCTGGGACAACATCGTGCGAGACGTCACGACCTCGATCGACGTCACGGTGCAATTTTCGCGGACGCGAATGACGGCGCTGTATTACGACCCGGTCAGACGCGCAAAAGTCATGCGGGGAGATCGCAATGTCTAAGACCACCCGGAAGCTGGTCGACCTCGGCATAGCCCTGCTCGTGCTCGCAGGTCTGGCGGCTGTCGGCCTGTATGCCGGCGGTCGTGTCTTCGCACAGCTGCAGCACTTACCGGCCGATATCGTATCGCTATCCACCCTCCACGACTATTGGATCTCCTACGGCTCCATCAAGCAGGTGAAACTGACTTTGGTCGCCGGTTGGGTCGTGGCGATCCTGACGCCAGGCGTACCACTTGTACTCGTTCTCGTCGGCTTGCTCAGCGGATCGAAGCGCGAACTCTTCGGCAACGCACGTTTTGCCACCATGTCGGAGGTACATCAGGCCGGGCTGCTCGGTGATGAGAGAGCCAAGTGGCCGGCCTTTGTTCTCGGGAAAAAGAATGGTCGGTTCCTATTCTTTTCGGGCCAGCAGTTTGTAGCGCTACGGGCACCGACTCGAAACTTCAAGGGTGTCGGGTGCGTCATCCCTAACTTGCTCACATACCCACACTCTGTCGTTTGTACCGACATCAAGCTGGAGAACTGGACGATTACTGCTGGCTTCCGTGCGCGACACGGGCAGCAATGCTACCTGTTCGCCCCTACAAATGCAGATTTGCGGTCGCACCGCTGGAATATGCTTTCTTACATTCGGTCCGAGTACGAATTCCGGATCGGTGACGTACAAAGCATCGCCGCCATGTGGTGGCCTCTTGGCGGGAAAAACGCCTTTTTTGACGACAACGCGCGGACGCTGTTCCTGGGCCTGACGCTCTATTTGCTGGAAACCCCAGACGAACCGCTGACAATGGCAAACTTGCTGCGCCTGACCACGCCGGCAGATGGCTCCGGCCTTCATGAATGGATCGAGGCGGCGATCAAGAAACGTGAGGAGTCGAACCGCGCTGCGCTACGCCTTTCGCCTGAATGCGTCGATGCCCTGCGCACCTACTCCAAGCAACCGGACAAGACCCGCTCGAACATACTGAGCACGCTCCAGGCGCCGCTGGACATTTTCCGCGACCCACGCATCGCAGCGGCGACATCGGGTAATGACTTTGACTTACGCCAGGTGCGCCGTAAGAAGATGTCGGTCTACCTTGGAATGACAGCCGAGGACCTGATGAAGTACAGCACCTTGATGAATGTGTTTTTCAGCCAACTCATCAATGAAAATGCCCGCACCTTGCCCGAGCATGATGCGTCGTTGAAGTACCAATGTGCGCTGATCGGCGACGAGTTCCCTGCACTCGGCCGCATCCAGATCATTCCAAAAGCGATTGCCTACATGGCAGCGTACAACATGCGGCTGCTGCTGATCTATCAAAACAAAGGCCAGCTGATCGGCAATGAATTGTTGGGCACTGGGTACGGTGAGAAAGGAGCCGAGACGATTCTGACCAACTGCGCGGTCAACCTCATGTACCAGCCCAAAAACCACGACGACGCCAAGGAATACTCGGAAGCCCTCGGCTACGAGACCGTCAAATCCCGTTCGGTGTCGCGCACCGCCGGCAAAGCGGGCGTGAACTCCAGCGACAGCCCGCACCAGCGGGCATTAATGCTGCCGCAGGAACTGAAAGAAATGGGCGTCGACAAGCTGATCATCTCGATGGAGAACTGCAAACCGATCTTTGCGGACAAGATCATGTATTTCAAAGATCCGGACTTCAAAGCCCGCGCTGGGCTGCCGCCGCCTGAGGTTCCGCATCTGCAGATCGTAGTAGTCCAGCACCGCACCCGTCCGCTGACTCAGGACGAAGTGGCAACGGTTGCTCCTGACGACATCCTCAACAAAGCGGAAATTCTGAAGGCCATCGGTGAGATCATCGGCTTCGACTTCGCCTCGTACATTGTGCCGGCAACACCTGGGAACGTTGATGTGAAATTGGCTGAAGCAGCATAACTTGGAGATGGCTCATGAACAGCATCGAAGCAATAGATGAACTGGAGAAGCCCGGTCAGGTGCACGCCACGGTTGGGCGACGCCAAGCGCCGGCAGCAGCCGAACTGATGCGGCTATACGTGAGGGACCAGAAGCGCTACGTCCTGCATTCAGAAGGAGACTTTCAGGCGGTCATGAAGGAAGCCGAACAGCTGTACAAGGCGAACAAGGACGTCCTAGTCAACGAAAAAGCGAACCGGCTTCACGTGCATGCCAAGTCGAACCTGTTCAACGAGGTCGACGTCGGACGCGAAATCGCGCCAATTGAAAAGGATAGCGGCTACAGGAAGGGCAAGGGCGAAGTCGTGCTCGAGAGCTTCTTCGAAAAGCTGCCGCTGGTCGACACAGTGGCGATTGCGCGGCCGTCCGCTGGGGAACGGCAGATGGCGTCTCCTGTGGCGGACGTGACATTAAAAGAACCCGGCCGGCAAGAACCCGCCAAAGTGACCGCGGAGCAGCCCCAAGGACAGCCGGTTGCGCTCGACAAGGAAGTCGACAACAAGGACGCCGCCAACACGGCAAGCAAGCCTATCCTGAAGAAGACCGGCTACGACCTGCCGTCGCACGTTGCCGATGTCTACACCGTCAAGGGCGGCCGATTCTATGAAAAGGGCTCGGACAAGGTCCTTTTCGAGGACCACGGAAAGAAGCTGTCCACATCATTGGAAGACAGTGCCGTGATTGCGCACATGGTCGACGTGACGGCTGCCAAGAAATGGAAACGCATCCATTTGACCGGCACGCAGAATTTCCGACAGATGGCCTGGCTCCAGGCCGAGTCTCGCGGTATAAGCACGTCGGGTTACCAGCCGTCCGAGCAAGACTTGCGGCTGCTGGACCAAGCCAAGAAAGATCGCGGCGTTGGCATCGAAGCCGGCTCAGCGCCGCAGCCCGCCAACAACATCGCGGTCACCATTGAGCGTGAAGTCGAGGCCAAGGTTCCAGTCCCGGAACGTGCCGACACCGAGCTGGCGGTTGCCATCTTGGCCAAGGGCGAAAAGGCAGCGGTGGGCCAGGGATTGCCCACTCCCCTGTCCGCGCCGATGGCGAAGCAGGCAGCCGCGCCCGAACAAAACGTCGAGCATGAAGCTCTCGATGCGGAGGCAACCCAGGGAAAGGACGCTCCGATCGTCGGCCGCCTCGTGACCCACGGCCGCGATAACTTCAATCATGATGCGGACGAAAAACCGAGCTACTTTGTCACGCTGCAGACGCAGGCTGGCGAACGCACGGTGTGGGGCAAGGATCTGGAGCGCGCGATGGTTGAAGGCCAGTTTCAGGCCGGCGACGCGGTCTCGCTTGAGCGCAAAGGCTGGGAGCCGGTGACGGTGGACGCGAACGTGCGCGATGGCGCCGGCAAGGTCGTTGGCAAGGAAGAGATGGCGGCCCGCCGCAACGTGTGGGAAGCAAAACCGGCCGGCCTGGTGGTTATGCGCGAACTTTCGTCCGACGAGCAATTGAAGGTCGATGCCGCCTACAAGGTGCTTGACGCTGAGCTTTCGAAGTATCCGGCCGAAGTTCGCCGCGAGATCGTCAGCAGGTTCACCGAAGCGGTTGAGAAGGACGATTTGAAACTCCCGACCCCACAGGTCGCGCAACGGGCCGAACCGTCCAGGCCTGAGCCGACGTTTGTGCCTGAACTCGAACGCGTCGGCTAATTTTTGCGAACGCGAACCGGAAGGGGCGCTGCCACCTGGTCAGCGTTCCTTTTCCTAGTCAACTAGCGTCAGGCCTTAGCGTCGAATGAGAACGTCGCGGTATAGTCCGGGTCTTCATGCCAAATTCCCTCGTAGCGGGTAAATTCCTCGTTCATGAATGCACCGACCAATCGAAACGGAGCATCCTTATCGCCGAGCTTGCATGTACCGAATGCCGGCTGGTTCGTCATGCTAAGGGGTAGCCTGACGACACCTTGGTAGTGCTGGCCATTGCCCGTGCTCCAGCCTTTGAATTGAACTGTCACCTGAGTTTCATCGCATGCAAGCTTAGTGACCTCGGCCTTCTGATAATCATAGTCACAGCCGGTGCACGGTTCCCATTCGACTTCTAACATTGTTTTCCTTCTTCACGCGGCCAGAGCCGACTTAATCGCCAGGTATCCATCAAATGGATAGCAGGGCCATCCGGATGGCATACAGAATCCATCCCGTGCGTCCAAGTCTTCAAACTCTGCATGCCACCCGGCTCCTCTCGAAAAGACCCAGCCAGACAGTCCAGTGTCCTCAAACTGATCGTATGTGATGTCGATGATGTACTTGCCGACCTCATACCAAGCGTGCGTTTGACTCGGAACCAGTCGAGCATGCCCAGCCCCGCACACGTACACGCCATCGTACCCGGTCTCTTCCTTTAAGACCCGTCCAACCAACTCGGCCGCAGGGCCACATGACCCGTTCGGAAAATTCATGAACATCGAGCCGGGCTTGTTCGCCAAGCTTTGTAGCCCTTGGCGACATTTATCGGCGAGATGATTAAGCAAACCAATATCGATCATCACTTTCCCCTCGAGACCCAGCGACCTAGATAGGTGCCCCGTCGTCTTGCAGCACGCGCAGCTCAGTCCGTCCAACCGGTTCGACTCCATACCGCGCTTGTAGCTGTCGTTCAGCGCTCAAGATGTCCTCCGCCGTAAGGTCTACGTTCCTGACAAGCTCGATGCAGATTTTGTGCCCGGCTTGGTGTGCAGCGCGGAGGTCGTGGTGAACAGGACGAAACCCTTTTCCATTAAGCGGTCGCTTCCCTTCCAGCATGTTACGAACATTGGCGTCATATCGCTCAAACGGGCGCTTTGAACCGTTGATGGTTTGGCCGACGTAGATCGTGAGTAGGTCGGCACCTGGTGCTGGCACCACGGTAATTCTGTATAAAAGGGGTTGTGCCTCATCGACGCTGTTGGCGATCAAGTCAAATCCGAGTTTGCTATTTTTGTTCATGGGGTTTTCCGTTCCGTTCTTACCGCTCCGATGCGGCAGAATCTGAGGACAAGATTACGAGTGCGCATACAGATGTCACCACGGCATAGATGAAGCCGAAGGCTGCAGCTGGCTCGACGTAGGCAGGCACGTGGGGGAACCACTTTGCTAAAGCCGTCTTGATCGCGTTGCCAAAAATCCATTGGAAGATCAGCGTATAAACTACCGCTGGGGGGAGCGCAACCACAACCCAACCCGCCGTTACCTCAACCGTTTTAGACAAGGCCGGTGTCTTCCGTCGAGGGTACAGCAAGGCGAACAATGGACGAACCAGGGCGATGGCGATCGGGAACGAGAGGATAAATATTAAGAGTGAACCCATCACGAAGCCCATACGATTTCTCCAGCCGGGATTTCCCGTGTTTTCCTATCGGATCATGCCGAAGCGGGGCATCGTCGCTTCGATCAGTGGCTTGACGTCCCCCAGACACGGCTCCACACGCCGGTCCTTGGATTGACGGTTGTGCGCAGCCTTCACCGGCAAGCCGTTCTGTTCCTTCGCATGGGCGATCCAGCAGTTCTGCACATAACGCCCGTGATTCTCCTGGACGTCGTCGCGGATTTGATCGTATGTGGCCATTTTTTTCTTTTCGTGACTCGTCACGTTTCTGCCAAACGGTTTATGTCGTTTTCCGAGGGTTAGGCCGAAGGAGCTTCGCGCGCTTCTTCTTCCAGTTTTTCAATCGTGCTCTCTAGTGTCCACGCGTCGCCGTCCTGTTGGTCGCTGCGCGTGATGCGTTCCCACAGGCGGAAGGCAACCTACAAGCTGGCCGCAAGATTCTGAGCCTGCTCGTGCTCACCTTCTGCGATATGTTCGCGGACAGTTCCCGCCACCTGCTCGATGTGATGGCGAACTTCTGTCGTGACTTTTTCGTAAGAGTAGCTTGGCAAATTAGTGTCCTATCTGGCCGGACACTGCGCCCGACCCTCTCAATGCCGCTGCCCGCTCATGGCGGGCTTCGGGCGCTGGGTGCTGCAGGGCCTTTTCCGAGGCGATTAGCGGTCCTGACGGGCCTTACGGTCAGCGACGTTACGATCCATGTCAGCGCGCATTTCGTCGGACTGCTTTTTGATTGCATCGCTGGACGGCTTGTCGAGATTTTTAAGGAAGGTTTCGAGCCAGCCGGTCTTCACAGCGACATGCAGAAGATAGAGCATGATGCCACCAGCACCTACCATAGGGATAATCAGCTCACCTGCACGGTCCGGGTCAATCATATTTTTACCTCATAGTTCTATGGTCGGGCTTCGTGCCCGCAGTCGGGGCGCCAGGTCGGCGCGGGATTGTTTTCCGAGACCTTCCTAGTTCAATTCTTGTTCAGCGCTTCTACGAAGTGCTCGTGCATCCGGTACATAGGAACGCTCGTAGAATCAAGTTCGTCCACGAAACCAGCATCGCGAATCAAGTCAACTTGTGTCTGGAGGTGCGGGTGGATTTCGGCGTAATACTGAAAGCGTGGCTTGCCGTGATTGAACGTCACGCGCGCGTTCGGGAGCAAAACGAACTCACGAATCATGGACGCTCCCTCAGCCTGAAGGTCTGCCTTCATTTCCTGTAGTAGCTCTGGCATCTGTTCCTGCAAGTTCTTGAACTTTTTCTTAATATGCGCCACCTGCTCCTTGGCGCGGCGGGAATCCGTGAAGCGATCACCGAGATACTGTCCAGCTGCACCGAGGATCGCACCGCCGACAAAAGTTACAAGATGCGATACGTCCAGTAAGGTTGAAGGATCGAATGCCATAATTTTCCGGGGTCTTCAGATCAGTCTTGAATTTTGAACGAGGTAAACACTAAGTCGGTCACGAGTGGCTGACCGGACTCTCCAGGGAACGGCTCATTTATCACGGCAATAATCCTGTCTGCTAGCGATTTTTGACCGTCAGTTGAGGCGATCTCAGAAGCTTTTGTTCCTGATAACAGAAGCAACACGCGGCTGCGAATTCGACTCATGTTTCGATTGAGGAGTGTGACCTGAGTCGGCGTTTGAACCTTTAGGTTGAACTGTGTCTGCAGGTAGTACTCGCGCCCCTCTTGAGCGAGATTAACGACGAATGGTTCTACCGTAACCAGCAGGGCTCCTCCTGGCAATTTGGATGTTGCCGGCTCCTCTTTTACTGGAACGGTAGCAACTGCGTAGCGTTCAGCTTCGACCTTTGCCTTCAGTTTGTCGCAGATAGAACGTGTTAGCCTTCGCTCATCACCTGGTGCTGAGTCGCTCATCATTTGGTCACACGCAGCTTCAACACGTCGCTGTTTTTCGTAACGCGCTGCGCGTTCAGGGGTGTAGCTCATCAGTCCAATTGCGGCAATCGCACCTGCTCCGCACATGACAATCATCGAGATTTTGGTACGACTGTTCATTGGTTGGTTCCCTTTTCCTTGGGAGTTAGCTTGCGGCCTTAGCCTTCTGGATCGCGGCGTTTGCGATCTCAGCAATTGCAGGCTCAGTCCGGTCTTCGATTTCAATGCCGGAATCCCTCAATGCTGCGATCTGCGTTTCGAAGCCGGCCGGATTCCCGAGCAATACCACTTTGGTTGCGATGCCGCGAACGCGGCGGAACTATTCGGCGTGATCCCCCGGATATTTTTGAAAGTGCATTGTGTACTGTGACATCGCTTTTTTCCTTGGTGGATTGAGCTAAACCACATCCCCAATTTCGTCCAAACGCTTTCGCTCATAAAACCGGTATGCAAAGGCTTTGCCGTCCACAACTTCAACACAGTCGAAAATGCCAAATTCGACGTGCTTTTCGTCTGTGGCTGAGAAGTACTCGGGCTTCTGCTTCCCATCTTCTCCTAGAAGAACGTACACGGCCTCTGTTCCAGCTGGAGGAGTACCCAGCATGCCTCGTACATTCAACGACACGATCTCGCCCGACTTCATCTTTATTTCAATTTTTCCATAACGTACTCTGTTGATTTTCGGGAATGGCTTTCCGGTTGACTCAACCAAGGCGCACTATGATCGACTGCGTGTTACCGGTAGGATGGCGAATGTCGACCGTAATTTTCCCAGAGCCTGGGACAAGTTGTTGATTGCTGTCCGTGTCGAAGACTACGGAAAAGGCCTTACTTGCGAGTGTCACGCCGGGTGGCGCATTGTGTAGTACCGGAAGACCGTTCACGAAGGTTATATACATTCTGCTTTCTCCTCGGCTCCCGGCCGATTCGGGGCACCTTGCAGCGCCAAGTTATTTTCCTACGATTCCCCTGATCTGTGGCTTAACGAGGGACGCGCCCGGACTTCGGTACATAGAACTGGATGCCACATTCGACGTCCAGAAGCTACTTTTTCTACAGCCGCCTGAAGCCGATCAGGTAACGGAGGTGCGGGTGCATGCGAGGCCATATGCTTAAAACTTACATACAGATTTGGCTCGAAGTACCAAGAGCGCTCGATCGCTTCGATTAGGGCCTCGTGGATGATGTCGGTCTGGATGTCAATCCAGATTGTCGTTCGTTGAGAGCCACTGAAGCGTTGCAGCGCTTCAAGCAAACCTTTGATCTCTAGCGCGTCGAAACCTTGCGCAACCTGCGTGCCGAATTCGATACGGAATACCATTTCGAACCAGTCGTGCGCCATGGTGTCGACAACTGTATAGGTGAATCCACGCTCACGTGCCCGGTCGAGCGCCGTTCGATCAATATTTTGAAATGCCATTTCTTTCCTTGGACCTAGCAGATCTTCTTCTGTGTTTGAAAATCGGTACAGTCGCTCTCGTAGTGCTCGTCGACGCTTCGTAAGAATGCATCCCGACCTTGGTCAAGTTTGGTGATGGTCATCTCCTTTACCACCGCGGGCGGCGCTGAGCCGACCGACGGCGTAAAGGCTTGTCCGTCGGCGGATATGTCGTACGCGATATCGCAGTACTGATCACCGACCAAGCGTTTCGACCCAATCCAGTAGCACACTCCGACTGACGATGGCTTGCCGTCCGTTGTATAGAGGACGGAGAACTCACCAAGCTTGAACTCCTGAGGGCGCATTTTTTGCGCGTGCTGCAGCACTTGCAGCACCGACGCACCGTCAGCTGTCTGCTGGTTCTGGACAGCCCGGATAACGCGCTTCTCTTCTGCCGCCGACATCTCCTGCGCTTTAAATGGCTTCGACGCTTCGTTGGCCGCGGCCGTAAGCTGCTGCTGGTCCGGTGCTGGCTTCGGTGCCTCGGTTGCCGTGAGAGCCGGGGCGGCAGCAGGTGCAGAGACAGATGGTTCGGATTTTTGAGAGCAAGCGGTCAGGCTGGCTGCTATAGCAATGATTGCAAGACGCATTTTCAACAGTTTTCCTTGGTCATTGATTCAGCTACCCATACCTGGCAATGCGGCCCAAATCTTTTCCACCTGGTGAGCTACTTGTATGCCTGCATCGATACCTTTTTGTATTTTTTGAGCTTTCTCAGCTACAACAACTACCCTGTTTATCATGTCGGCTGCTTTGCCAAAAATACTTTTTGCATCAGGATCAGCATGATTGAGGTCGGCCGAGACCTGGGAGGTGCGCGTCGACATCGCACCAATGGTCTCATTTAGAGCCGCATGCACTGAATCAATACCGCGAGCCCGATAAACACGCAGGGACTTCCGAACCGAATTTAGATGCCGCAGCATTAATTCTTTGGTGAATCGGGGTATGGAAGACGCCTCGAATTCTGCAATTAAGCTGTCGAGATCTTCGATCAACTTGGTGCGCTCGTCCTGGCTGATTTCGCATTCGCTTCCGTCGAGAGCCCAGTCTGCCCAACGAAGCATCATGAGGTGTTCCTGCCCTACTCTATCCGCCAAGTGATTCCACCCTGCCGAAAATTGTGTAGGGGAGACAATCGCACGCAATGCATCGAGGCCACCACGGAACAGTTCAGCAGGGACTCCACGATCTTCGAGCGTCGCGGAAACCCCCTCGAGTTCCTCGCGTATAGCGGTCATGCAAGATGAACCAATATCCTCATGCTGCTCCGCTGGTTCACCGTCCAGCTGAAAGATCTTGATCCATAACTTATAGGATGCCTCTTGGGAGCGGCTCGATTTCGCTTCGTAAAATAGATCGTAAAGCCGTTTTGCACTGTTCATACGTGTTTTCCTTGGACGTGGTCTCTATGCGACTGATTTACTTATGCTTCAACTTTTCGTATTCAGCCTCTAGAACTCTGCAGCTGCCCTCGATGATGGCCTTCGCGTCCGCGTCAGTCTCATTTTTCAGATTTTCGTGACACATGTCCACGGCGCGTTCGGCAACGCGCATTTGTTTTGCTTCAGGCGACTCGTCGCATGCGACTAACCACATGCTGAGAAGCAGTAACAAAATAACTTTCTTCATATTTTTCCGTTCGCTTAAAGCGGCACTGGACGAGTGATGTAGCCAGTCAGCATGGCCAGAGCCAGACACCCAATATTCACGACTCGATGGAATTGGAGTGAACCATCGCGGTAGTCGAAGCCGGGCCGGGGACTGTTCGAGCGCACAGAGCAAGTTACGTAGTAATACACGCCAACGATCAAAGCGTAAATTATGAACTTAACCGGCGGTTCGCGCAGGAAGATGGCCAGCGCCGGTATCAGAAAGAGCATAGAAGTGAATGGGCTATTGCGAGTACCCCCGGTCCATCGGATAAGAAGCATCGTTGCGAAGATGTCGAGCAGGAAGACGATCATGAATGCGCTCGAACGGCTCACTGTCGGCAGCTGAACGTCTCCCATGAGGGGTGACCAGACTTGATAGAACTCGGCCGATAGGGCTACAGATATGATTGTGAGGATTGCCAACACGAGAGTCAGGCCATAGGCCTGTTGCTTGTGGCTGCGTTGGGCTACCGTTTCGCTCTCGTGCTCCATGAAGATCGCGAGCGCAATGATTGTAAGTAGGCAGACCTGTACAACGATGGTCGCGCCGGCGACGTTGACGGGTTTTAACGTATCCATTTTCGCAAACGGGGGAAGAATCGATCGGTGTAGGTGCTTCGATTAGCGTTCATGTTTTCCGTTAGAAGTTGGCCTTGCCAGCAGCGATCTGTCGAAGCGCTGGACTGTTCCCCGTTTTAGTAACTCCACAGGCTGTCCTAGCATAAGCTGCCCTGATGCGACGCCCACCATTTGGTCCAGGACGATGAGCGTACAATGTCACCGACGACCGTGGTTCCAACCTTCGCGGCCACGTACCACCATCACCGACCACCGGTTGGATCAAGCTTCCACGGCTTGTGGAACGGGTGTAGAGGAGTCCAGCGTCATCGATCGTTACCGCAAATGAACTCAAATTCGCGATCGTCAGACAAAGCTGAAGCCGAGGGTCGGTGCCGCCGACCGGAATCGCATGAGCCGGCGCTACCTTGAGTTTCACGCACGATTTGTCCAGGCCAATCCAGGTATTTATGACACCCAGCACAGCCCCAAGGACGGCGATTGCGAACGTGATCGTCTGCATGATCGAAACCTTATCCATTGCCCTTTTCCTACGTTAAGGTGCTTCCCAATTGGTGATCCCGGGATGCACTTCCACGTTCGCCCAACTCTTGCCATCTGCTTGGCCGAAACCGGTTACGAAGTAGCGGAGAGGCACTGTCGGTGGAGAACGGCGCCCAGGTTCACGATGCCCATTCCACATGCACCTAATTTGATCTAACGCGGCAACTGTTAGCTTTACCTCCCGAATCTCGTCCGGTGGAGTATACAAGCCGACCTTATCCTCGCTCACCTCACTCTGAGCAAGAATTGCCTCACCAATCTGTTTTGAAATCGTCGCAATTTCCGGAAAGCTATCCCAACGCTCCGCGGTGAGCGACGCGAACGAGAGAGCCGTAAGTTCATGCTGTCCCATAATTTTTCCCTTGATGTCTATGAGGAGTGAGTGTCAGTATTGTTTTTCTTCGTTTCCATGACGTAGCGAATCAACGCGACAGCAAGATGCAAGGACAATTCAGCATCTAACAGTTGGGCCGCGGGCGCGTACCGATCGCCATGGCGCACGCCTGGCTCATCATTTGCGTATTCATAAAAGCGCTCGAAAGCAGTAATTAGCCGAGCTGGGGCAGTGCCATCTGATCGCATTTGGCCTAAGGCCTTGCCCAGGCTCGACGACTTTGGGTAGAACACTCGGCAAACGCTTTCCAATGCACTTATTGACTCTTTGATCGAATTCTCAGGGTCTTTGTGTGTGCCGAGCACATAAGCACGCGCTTTAGCGAAATGTACACGGGCGGGCGTGAACTCGTCAGTGAGTTTTTCTTCTAGGGCGTCGATACGGTTCGAAAGACCTTTTGGAAGTGCATTCTCAAGATTACCCTGGCCGTTCAGCTTCCAACTGACATTGTGCTTATCGAACAATGCATTTACAGCATCACGGTACGCAGGGTATTTGAACCGCTCATGCTCGCGTGAAGCATTAAAAATTTCGCTGGCCTCATCGTCACTACGATATCTGGGCTCAGCTTCGCGCAGCGCCTCCCCCACCACCTCAACACAATCATAAAATTGATACCAAGTGCCAGCCATTACCGTCGCATGAAGTCCATCGATGCAAGTCCAAGAGTCCCAGTCATCGTTCTGCATTTCGCGTTTCGATTCGATCGACAAACGTTCATTGAGTTGTTTTACCCCTAGGGGCCGGTTCTCCTCATTTTTTTGTCTGCTGTCCAGATCAATGTACGTTAACTTGTCAACAATACGGAGAAGGTACTCTTTTCGCAACCAATCAGGTGCATCCTCTACAATAGGTCCCGCTTGGCGCGAAGGATCAAATCCAAACCGATGAGAAAATTTCATTGTCTTTGTTCGAATAGTCAGATGACGCGTGCTACGATTGCGCCAAGACGTACAGGGTCAGCGTCGATCAAACGCTTCGTTGCAGTCAACGTTTCATGACCTAGTAGCTCGTTGATATGACGAAGATCGAAACCTTTATTCGCTAGGCGAACAGCGAACGTTCTTCGTCCGGACATTGCACTTGCGCCTTCGATACCAGCCTGAAGGTGAAGCTTGCGAAAGAGTTGACTCAGAGAGTCGCACGAATAACTGGCACTACCGCTGCTAGTGCGGCGTTCGATTAGTTTGTATGGTTCACCATCTCCGGTAAGGAAGATCGGCCCATGCGGGTCCAAGCCTCGATACTCAGTGGCCATAGGTGTGAGCTGATGGCGATGGACGACTCGATATGCCAAGTAGGCGTCAATCGCTTTCACAACCTTGTCATTGGACCAGTAAATCGGGCGTTCCTTTCGTTGTATGCGATCGCGCCGGCAACGCAGGACTTCACCCGGACAGAGCCATCACCGTTCAGGTATGCGCGAACCGGCATCCGTGCAATCTCGGTGAGCATCATCCCGGTACCGTACACAGTCGTTAGGAGTGCGACGTTTCGCAAGGGTGACTCGCCCGAGATCGCGGCGACCTTGAGTAAGTGACGCAGTCTGCCTTCTTCAATGTAGGGCGCTTTTGCCATTCGTTTTACGCCTTTTACATAATCTATTCAGAGGAAGATGTTGAACAGAGTATATCCAAACGTTCCTGTTGGCAAGCTGCTAAGCCAGGTCCTCGGAAAAGCATGTCGTACATGCTTCTCTATGCAGTCCCAGACTTGTACGAAATCGATGGCCGCTGGTCCTGCAGCTGGCCTACGTGCGGGCTACAGCTCGATTTCATCATCATCTAACGACCGCCCCGGCGATGGTCTGTGCAGTACGCCACGGCCTGGCTGCACGGCATTGCCGGTATCCCCGCCAATGCCAAGCTTCGGCTTTGTCTGAGTCTCGATGACGCGACGTCTTGTAGTTCGCTGCGTTGCCATCTCAGACGCGCGCAATTCCCTGACTTCCTCGGCAAGCTGGTTGTCGAACCGCACGTTCAAGCCTGCCTCGGCAGCAATCCTTGCCGCCCGTTCCTGAAACTCGACCGGCCCCGACAACTTGAGGTTGGTGCCGAACTTCGCATGCGCGAGCTGCAACGCGGTCTCGATGGAGAGATGGTCGGCTTGCAGCAGCAATACACTGTCGCCCTTGTCCTGAATGATCGGGCGCCCGCCAAGGGAATAGACCACATCGCCGTTCAGGTGAACGCGGTAGCGCACTTGCCGACCGTGATAGAACAAGGAGTTAGACTCATGATTTGCCTCAGCGGCCAGGATCTGATTGACGGACGGATCTCGGCGCGAGGGAGCACTGCGCGATCGTCGCCTCAACTCTGCGAGTGCGGCGGCGCGTCCATCCTGTGCGCGCTCCTGCAGGAACATGCGATACTGGTCGGCCACTGGCAGGCGGAACGGAGCACGCTCGGCTCGTATGGATGATCGAAGCGTGCTTTCGGCGGCAATAGCTTCCGTTCGCGCGATCGACAGCGCCGCCTTGCGCTGGGCGGCGGGCAGCGCGGCTGCCGCACGTTTGGCCTCGACTAGCTGCTCCTTGATGACTTCGCGCCGCGCTTTTTCACTGGCCAGCTGTACGGCGAGCTGGCTACGCAAGCCGCCGCGTCCACGACGCTGGTCCTGAAACTGCCGCCATAGCGTGCGGTCGGGAGGGACACGCGGCGAACTGGTCTGGTTCCGGTCCAGCTGGCGCCCATAGGAGTACCGGAGGATCGTCGCCGCCTCGGTCCATGGTAAGCGCACTTCCTTGGTCAAAAAGTCGGCCACATTCAGGTGACGATTGCTAGCGCGTATCCGTGCGCTCCCGTCCGCTGCAGTCGATACCTCGTACTTCTCAACGATGATGCCATGTGAGTGCGAGAGCTCGGCCAGCAAGCGCCTTGCATCTAACTGTTGCTTGATCTCCTGGAATTCCGCAAGCGCTCCGGCCGCTACGCTGCGCTGCCGCTCCCCGAAGTCGCGGGCCAACTGACTGACCACGGAGTCGCTGACGCGGCCCGTCCCCTCTTTTACTGGCTGGCGATGGCGGGACCGTCGCAGATTGTGATTGGATCCGCTTGGCCAGTTTCCCAGCTGATCAAGTGCATGAGCCGGCAATAACACTGCACCTTTTCGGTCCTGGCGTACCATACGGCCGCCGGGCAAGCTTCGCAGACGGTCGACGGTACGGGTCTTTTCGACGCTGATAAGTGAGTCAATGTCGTACTCCCGATCTGGATTACCGGCGAGTTGACCGCGCCGACTCCTTCCGGCCTGCCCTGGCCTCCCAGTGCCTCGCGTCCCGTCTCCAGCTCCATATCCTCCAGTCCCGCTCCATCGGCGCTCTGCTGGCTTTCCTGACGCGTCTTCGATGGGGTTTCGCTCGCTCCAATGTGGTTGCTTGTAGCCGTACTCGTGGCCAATGGGGTTTTTCCCTGCATATCGTTGTCGTTCATGGCGTAGCTCCTGGTTCAAGTGGTCAAAAGTGGGCGCCGGCGTCGCAACTGCGGCATGGCCGGGCGGCACCGAGTGCATCTGGCTGAGGGTGTGCGACTGTTCAAAGGCCGCGAGCTGCGCGTCCGCCCGCTGCCGGCTTGGGTCGTCCGTCAATCCGTCCAGTCTCCCTGCATGGTCCACAATGCCATGGTCGTGGCCAACCGGGTTCTTGCCGCCATACGCCTTCATTTTGAGATCCTGGACCAGCGCGGCTCCGTCCATCCTGAGCGCGTACGTCTGTTCAAAAGCGGAGAGCACGAGCGGCTCCTGTTGCCGCTGCGGATGTGGCAGGGCCGCGGAGTACACGCCAGCGCTACCCTGCCCTTCAAGGCCTTTCGGCCGAATGACTGCCCGACCGACAGGCTGCCGTGGCTCATCGCTTGGCTCGCGTACTACCTCGTCGAACAGCGGCAGCTGGGTCGGAACGTCAGCCAGCTGTTTGAACTTGTAGCGCGGATCAAAAGGATTCTTACCGGCAAATGCCTCGGGCTCGATCCAAGGCTCTGGATACTTGTCATAGAACCTGGCCGCAAGCGCGGACAGGATCTGTTCTCGCCCTTCTGGAGACGCTGCGCGATAGTCCCGGTACAGCTTCTTGTTCCCGCTGTTGACATACTTGATTTCCTTGGCGCGGAACCGGTGCCACTCGTCCAAGGTGGTCACGATGTTGGTCGAGTCCTTCCGCGCCTCGCCTTGGATCTCGTAATTGCGCTGAATCTCGGCAGACAGGACGCGCTGCTTTTCGCCGGCAGGCAGCTCGATAAATTGCCGGCTGAACGGGTAGTCCTTGAGATTCACCCCCTTGGCCGCCCCGTTCGGCTTCACGTTGAGGTATTCGTTACCGCGACCCGCGTTACGGATCCTCGTCGTACCGAACTCACTGACCAACTTTTCGAAGTCGTCATAACTGGTAACGTTCCGCTCCACGACGGCATCAAGGATGGCTCTCTTCAGGTCCTTACTCACCCCAGCGAAATTATCGTACTCCTTGTATCGCTGGATCATATCGCTCATGTCCGTGAAATGGATGCGGCGGTTGTCTTTCGGGCTGGCTAGGCCATATATATTGTTGATGTGTTCCTGAAATGCATCGACATGTCTTTTACTGAGCTCCAGCAGCCCAAACGGATTCAGCACACCACCACTGCGAAGATTGACCTTTGGGATAACGATGTGGATATGCGGCTTCCGCTCGATAACCTCGCCTGTTAGCTGGCTTTCATAGCTCTTGATCTTCGGTAGGTGTGCCTCGGCGTAAAAATTATACTCATCATCCATGTACGCAGAAAACATGAATAGACGGAATTCTTCACTAATGGCCCGCAAGGTCTCATTCGAGATCTCATCTTCTTTGAAGGACAGTGTTAGGTGCAGATAACGATCCCCCTGACTCTCAACGCTATCGATAAGCTGCTGAGTGAATTCCAGGTCACCAAATAGGATGATCCGCTCGTCCAGCTCGTCGCGCTGGAATTCTCGCCCCTGTTTATGGCCGCTCTCAAGGTATTCTTTAATCCCTCCTCGGCCGCCGCGCACTCTAATCAGCATGATCAAGCGCTGCCTTTAGGTACATAGCGATGTCCTCCAAACCCTGGACGGCCTGACGGAACAATTGATCTGTCAGTCGGTTGGTAAGGTTCGCTGCATTGAGAACGTGGGCGATCTGATTCAGATTGCGGCCAACCTTATTGAAGACAAACTGCACCCTCTTCTTTTCTGGACTGGCTTTAGGCTTTGCAATCACAATCGTGCGACTCTTTAATACGAAATCGCGAAGAAATTCCGATGCTGAGCCGCCGAAGGCCGCGATTCTGGCGTCTAGGTCTTCTGCTTCGTCTTGTGGCAAGCGGAAGCCATATGGTTTGGTCAGTGGGCTTTCGCCTTTTGGTTTTCGGGCCATGTCACAGTCCTCCAATATCGGACGCATCGCGAATTTCACCGAGCCGGCTCCCGGCCGGCGCCCGACGTCCGTAGGACGCGGGGGTTTCAAAGGGGTGTCCCCTTTGGCACATGGATATGCTAACCGGGTCCCGAAGGGATTCGGTTAACATATCTATCGTGCCTGAGCTCGGTCAATCGCGTTATTCCTAAGGTTGCATTCTAGGTTGCATATGGTTGCATCCAATGCCGGCTTTGCGCCGAGTCGATATTAACTCTTCTTGATTAGCCTATTATGGTTGCACGAGGGTTGCACAAGGTTGCACGAGCTTGCAAATGAATTGCTAGCAATGCTCGTCACTTAGTGCCCATCAGCACAACTGTTATGCAACAACCTGCCAGAATGAAACATGGATACTGAAGCCTTTGCCCGCGATACCGCACCACGCCAAAGACGATCAAGGTTGCAAAGGTTCAAGAACGATATCCGCGAGTTGAAACAGAGAGGTTATACAGACTTGCAGATTCGTGATTGGCTTGCAAAAAATGATGTGATCGTGTCGCGTGAAAATGTTCGCAAATTCATAAAACGCCACCTCTCTGTCTCGAGCAATAGCCAGGAGGGTTTGATACCGGCGGGTCTTGTTCAGAATCTCGGCGTACACGCATCGACCCACCGAGGGTGCACTACTACAAACAGCGACAGCGGAAAAACGGAATCGCAGGCTGAAAAGTTACGCAGACTGGCCAAGGAACAGAGAGATCAGGCGGACCAGACTCAATTCAAGCACGACAAGACCGGAAACAATCATTAGGAAAGATGCCATGAAAAACAGTGTCCATTTCAACCTGCAAGGCAAAGGCGGCATCGGTAAAACGTTCGCGTCTGCGCTGCTTGCGCAATGGATCGAAGAAATCGCACCGGGAACGATGGACGGGTATGACGCCGACCAAGAGAACGCAAGTTTCTATTCATATAAGGGTCTAAGCGTCAAACCGGTCGACGTGATGAGGAAAGACCGAACGATTGATCGAAAGTTATTCGACCGTATGTTGCTGGAGATCTTTGAGAGCAAACAGAACATCGTCGTTGATACGGGTGCAAATACGTTTTCGCCTTTGATGTCATATCTAATGGAAAGCGATTTCCTAAGCATGCTAATAAATTCAGGCAAGAATGTTTATGTCCATACGATTATAGGCGGAGGTGACAACTTGCGGGATACGACAGCCGGTTTTATTTCCCTGGCGCGTCAAACTTCGTGTCCGATGGTACTGTGGTTGAATGAAAACGCGGCTTGGGGTGATACTGGCAATTTTGTTGAATCGGAAGCTTTCGCAAAACATGCTGGTAACGTAAAAGGCGTAATCCTTCTGCATGGCCGCACGAGTGATACTTTCGGCGATGACGTCCGGCGTATGAATAAGGAACGTCTGACGCTAAAAGAAATCATGCAAAGTCCGAAGTTCAACCTGCTGGAGCGTAGCCGGCTGAATACGGTCGTTCGGGACGTGTTCAACAAGCTTGAGAGAGTCGAGTGGTAATGGACCTTCACCAGCTGCAGGTGGCCATCTTTGAGAAGACTGGTATCCGCTTGGATAGCAGTGACCCCGTTTTCGCTCTGGTCGCGTTGAACGAGGTCGTTGTAGCAGACCTGCTCGCGACTTCACGGGAACAATGGACACAAAGCAATGCCGAGCTCGAAGCCAAACTCGGCGCCTTGGAGAGTATCCACCAGCAGATATTGACTGCGGCGAATGAGTTGGCTGGCCGCGTCGACCAAGCGCACATGGCGGCAGCCCTCAAGGCCGCGACGGAAGCCAAAGCGGAGATTTTCAGGGCGGCGCGTGACGCTCTACATGGCGAAGTTGAAAAGTCGGCCTCGGCCATCATGGGGGATACCGCGCAGCTCAAGGCAGCTTGCAAGCGATCCAGATCAGGAAGCTGGGCCATCGCAATTGTGCAGTCCGTTATCGGTGGTATGGTCGCGGCAATGATCGTCCTGGGCGTCATGCTGTACAAGTAACGCTTACTTGGGGGGAACCATGCGCAAGACAGCACTTTTGGCAATCATCGCCGCTTTGCTCTCGTCGGTCGTGGGCTATCTCGTCTTGGACCGTCACGATAAAGAAGTGCAGAAGAAGCACGACAAGGTATTTGATGACGTTTTCACGCGCCGCTGAGGCCTGGTCACCGGTGACAATCAATTCAGCCGGGGGCTGATCGACGCGACATCACGCGCGCAGGCGCGCACTAAAGGAGTCATCATGAGAACGGTCTTCCGGTGTGTACAGACAGCGGCTCGCGTAGCGTGCGGTGCGGGTTCATTCGGCGCCAATGTCATAATGCCGGCGTTCGGCATCCCGCGCCCGTGGAATTATCTCGCAGCAGCTTTTTGGCTGTTGTGGCTGACGAGCATTGGTTACGCGATCGCGACCAGATAATTTTTGACTGTGCCTAACCTCGTTACGCAAACGCTGGGTGGCTGAGGCGAACGGCGGCAAGGTTGAGGCGCGCCGCTGAATGGGCCTAACACCGTTTGTTTGCCAGCGCACGGAATGCCTTGGAAACGTTCCGGGACGCCGTAAGCGACTGGGTACTCAGGCGATGCAATCGTTCGCGGAGCCAGTCATGCTCAGCGGTCCGATCTAGGGCGTCAAGCGGTTTTGGGACCTTTATGGGATCTCTACCGATATATTGCCGCGGTCGCTTTCCGTTAGCATCCGGTGGAAAGACGAGCGTGAGGTGTCTCCCCTTTTCCTGCCGACCGGCCAGTCCTTGATCGGCTTTGATCATGCCGGCTCGCCTTGAGCCCTTCGCTAATCTTACGGCTGAACTAGCTTGCGGCATGCCCTGGCGGACGATAAGCCTGCAGGTTTCCGAGCAGCTGCTGGACGTACTGGTTGCGTTTCGTCAGTTCCGACTGCGCATGCAGTGCGCCAAGGAAGTGCATGACCACTGCCTCTTCCTCGGGCCCCGATTGAGACGCCAGCTGCAGCGCCTCGATGAGCAAAAGCATCGGGTCAAACAGGTTGCGCACGATTTCGGCCCGCCTCGCTTCCGTCAATACGCCGATCGGCAGAGCGCTCATGTGGGTAGCGATCGCGATCAGCGCGTCGGTTCGCTGCGGAATGACTAGTCTTGAAATCCTCATGGTGCCCCCAAGTGCGATTACTGGAAAGTTGATCGATATTCCATCAAAGAGGGGCCCAAGCCCCTCCGCCTTCTCGCTATTCAGCTTTCAACTTCTTCATATGTTCGGCGAGGACCCACAGCGCACGGTTAAGCTTGATATCGCTGTCGATTCCGGTCACGGGACGCGTGGTCACGCGGCGGCCGTTTGTTGTGCGCCCACGCACCCCACCCTGCAACATGCGCTCCTGAACCCGATTGAAGGTCCGCCAAAGGTCGTTGCCGACGTCCTCGCGACGCTTCGGCTCCAGGATCTGCTGTTCGGTGATCGGTGCGCCGCCGGCCTCCGGGTCGTATTTAAGGGCCAGCGCAGAATGCGCAAAAGCCTGTTGTTCGGCGTCGTTCAGGGTCAACGATTTCATGCCGTCGACCTGTCCGTTAATCAACTCGAAATCCTCGACCACGCGAAAGGCACCTTCGATAACGTTGTCCACGATGTTGCCTTTGTGGGGTACGCGGAAGTCGTTGAGGGTGTCGCCGCACACCATGCCGTTACAGCACACAAAGCGGAACGTGCCGGCGAGCATTTGGTAGCTGCTGGTCCCGTCATGGCTGTTCAGCAAGATGATTTCGTTAGCCTCGCCACTGACGATGTGATCAGCACGACGCAGGCGCAACATATGCTTTGTATGTTCACGCTTCCCCTCGTCCCGACAACGGGCCTGGCATGCCATAAAGGGCTGGAACCCTTCACGGCGCAGCCCTTCCAGAACCTCGATCGTCGGAATATACGTGTACCGTTCCGAGCGGCTGCCATGTTTCTCGGCTGCGAAAATGGACGGCGTGACCGCTTTGATTTCTTCGTTACTGAGAGGATTTTGCGAACGAATGGAAGTGTGATTACGTCCAAAACGAGTAGCGAGTGCCATGGAAAATCTCCTTTAGCTTAAGTAGATAAAAGTGCTTGTCATTCTCGACAGGCCTTCAGCCAAACTCTTTAAATTCCTTGAATCTCAACCTTATAGGGTAATTTTAATATCCAATTAAATAATATCGTTGACGATAGTCGAATGACCTTAACCTTTTCGCCTTCTTTTTATACCGTCCTGATACACTAATTCCCCGCCACATATTTGACATAACCGCCTTATCCGAATATTTGACTGCACTAGAAAGATTGAAAACGGGCTCTGAAGACCAAATCGACGCGCGCATGAAAAATCGAAGGGGCGCGCCAGCGGGCCGATCTTTTTCTTTAGCGGCCTGCCGGCCGTTCAGGGCGGCACCCCGGCCTCGCGGCGCTCCTCAAGAGCGTCCGGCCCGCGACGTTGATGGACTGGACCAATAGAAGTGCCGGGCTTAGAAGTAGTTAGTGACTTGATAAATGCCTACCGGGGATTCTTAGAGAGATACTCGATTTTCGTAATGGGCATGCGCGACGCCGAATAGCTACGCTGCCTAGTCAGCGGCGAAAGACAAATGATTTTTAACCTGAGCGCAGTGGCGCGAGCGAGGAAAAAAATGGAGATGACAGCCCTTTCCTATTCCGAACGAAAACGGATTGAGTTACTTGAACAAAAGCGACTTGAACTGGCGGCAAAAGCGGCCGGCATCACTTATTTGATGTACATGCCCCGATCGTTCCCGCACCCGAGCGGTCTTCTATATCGCAGCGAACGGAATGCCCGCACAAGTGTTTGGAACCCGTTGCAAAACGACGACGACCTTTTCCGCCTCGCCTTGGCTGTCCCAAACGTAAACCTCCACGAGATCATCACTAGGGAATGTCGGGCCGGGGGTGACGTTGCACGTCGCGTTCGTGAAGCCTTCGTACAGGCGGTCACAGGACCAATTCGCGAGGAAGATTTGGCACGCCCTTCGGCGCCAGTACAGGGGGAATCGACGACTGGCGATGAGGCAATAGAGAACCTAGAGCCGGGGCGACCGACCTGAGCCGCCAGATTTAGTCGACGCAGACATTCATGTCGAGCGCTCAAGAGGATCGACGTGAGAGCGTTTGGCCGAACCGCCTTCACAAACGCTTACTCGCCTGGGCCGCTCGGTTGCGCCGGGATACGGTCGACCAGCGCCATTCCCACATGATGCCGACCAACTCAAGCTCTAGGCAGCCCCGTGCGGTCGCTCCGACGTAGGGTTAGCCTAGCGCGCAAGCGCTTGGCGTTGGGGTTGCGTAGCGCGCAGCGCTTCGCGGGTGTTGCTTTTCGGGTTCGGCAAGCGGTGGCCCTGAGGGGTGGCCACCCCGGGCGGCCAGTCACGTAGCGACCGAGCGCAGATGCGCGAGCTTGAGGGGCATCCCTGTTTTCGTGGACGCGGGTTTCGCGGCCGCGAAAATGCCCCAGCTGCGTATCTTTCGCGACTGGACCACGCAGATTATCGTATAGGTCCCGCACGCATTTGCCTACACCTCCGATACCTTGAATAGCTGCAAATAACTTCTCACAGCCTACAAACAATTCAGCCTATGCCGGTCTTACGTTTGGGCAAAGTTAGACTGTCAATGTAGTCAGCCCAATCCTGCATCATCACCCGTCTCTCATCGATAAACTCAGCTCGATCATACGCCCGCGCGATCTTATCTCCGTGGACATGGGCGAGCTGCCTGTCTACCACTTCGTGCCGATACCCCAACTTCTCCTTGATCGTACTCATCGCCAGCGCCCTGAAACCATGCCCCGACATATCGCCTTTATAGCCCATCCTTTCAATGGCTTTCAAAAAAGCGTTATTGCTCATCGGCCGCTGAGGATCGCGCATATTGGGGAAGAGATACTTGCCCCCTCCAGTGATCTTTCGCAGCTGAGCCAAGAGCTCGAGCGACTGCCGGGAAAGCGGCACGAAATGATCTTTTTTGATCGGGTTAAGCCGGCGCCTGCCCAGTTTCATGCGACACCACGGGATCGTCCAGTCAGCCTTGCCCTCTTCGATCTCACTCCATGGAGTTTCGATGAGTTCACTCGTCCGTACGAACACCAACATCAACAGTCGCAAGCCGATCCGTGTTATCGGCTGCATACAAGCTTCGTTACTTCGCAGCACCTCCAGGAACTGCGGCAGTTCGTCGGTAGCAATCGCAGGAAAATTGTTAGTTGAGACAGGCTGCAGCACATCGTTCATGTCGATCAGTAGATTTCGCGTTGCTACGCCGGTCTGAATCGCATAGCTGAAGATCTGCCGGCAAATCGCCTTGTTGCGCTTCGCGATTTCGTGCGCGCCACGCGCTTCGGTCTTGCGGAAGACGTCGATCAGATCACGATGCGTCACCTCATCGATAGGAAGCCTGCCTATGTCGGGAAACACATCCATTTCCAGGCGGCGCGTGACATTCGTTGCATAGGCTGGCGTCCACGACTTCTGCTTCAGTTCGAGCCATTCCATCGCGACTTTACGGAACGTATATTCGATCGCGCGCACACTCTCCCGTCGCGCCTGCTCTCGTTTCTGGATGGGATCCATACCTTCGAGAAGCAGGCGTCGAGCCTCCGAACGCTTGTCCCTGGCGTCCGCCAGGCTTACCTCGGGATATGGCCCGAAAGTAATCGTGGTTTCCTTCCCGTTGGCTTGGCGGTACCGGAACCGCCAGAATTTGGCACCGCTAGGTTGCACTTCAAGGTAAAGGCCGTGACCGTCGAACAGCTTGACGAGCTTCGCGCCGGCTTTGGCGCGCTTGACCTGGGCATCACTGAGTGGTGTGGCTAACCGTGGCATACGACCTCCTCTCGACTGGTTGCAGACGTAAGGGGTACGAGCGGGGTCCGGCTGGTTTTAAGGGTAGAAGTTGCAGAGGGTCTTCCCGCCTACCCTTACCCCTACCCTTAAAAACATGGACTCAGCCGGACTCAAGCGGACTCTGCCGGACGCAAAAAACCCCCGACCTCAGTATGAGAATCGGGGGTTTTCGGCGTTTGCTGAAGCTCAGCAAACTACAATCTGGCGGAGGCGGTGGGATTCGAACCCACGATACAGGTTTAAGCCCGTATGCTTCCTTAGCAGGGAAGTGCCTTCGGCCACTCGGCCACGCCTCCAGTCAGCTCTTAACAGTGTTGCTCGTTGTCGCTGAGTGCAAGCATCTTAATGGCCGCACCCCATTTCGTCAAGGAAGCGCAGCCAAAAATATGCGATAAAGTTAAGCTTTCTCCAGATCAAACGCTTTATGCAGGGCGCGTACCGCCAGCTCCATGTATTTTTCGTCGATCAGCACAGAAATCTTGATCTCGGAGGTCGAGATCATCATGATGTTGATGCCCTCTTCCGCCAGCGTGCGGAACATCTGCGAGGCCACGCCGACGTGGCTGCGCATGCCGACGCCGACCGCCGACACCTTCGACACCTTGGCGTCGCCCAGCAGGCGGGTGAAGCCCAGTTCTGCCTTGTTCGCTTCCAGCACGCTCAGGGCGCGCTGGTAGTCGTTGCGCGACACGGTGAACGTGAAATCGGTTTTACCGTCTACCGACACATTCTGTATGATCATGTCGACCTCGATGTTCGCCTCCGAGACCGGGCCGAGGATGTGGTAGGCGACGCCCGGCTTGTCCGGCACGCCGAGGACAGTGATTTTGGCTTCATCGCGGTGGAAGGCGATGCCGGAGATGACGGCTTGTTCCATATTGCTTTCTTCCTCAAACGAAATCAGGGTACCAGAATTGGCTTCTTCCTCGAGCGGCATCAGGGGATCGGTCAGCGACGACAGCACGCGCGTCGGAACGCGGTAGTTGCCGGCGAATTCGACGGAGCGGGTCTGCAGCACCTTCGAACCCAGCGACGCCAGTTCCAGCATTTCCTCGAAGGTGATCTTCTGCAGGCGCCGCGCCTCGTCCACCACGCGCGGGTCGGTCGTGTAGACGCCGTCGACGTCGGTGTAGATCAGGCATTCGTCGGCCTTCATGGCCGCCGCGATCGCCACCGCCGAGGTGTCCGAGCCGCCGCGGCCCAGGGTCGAGATATTGCCGTCTTCGTCCATGCCCTGGAAGCCCGTGATGATCACGATCTTGCCGGCTTCGAGGTCGGCGCGCACGCGGGTGTCGTCGATCGACTGGATGCGCGCCTTGGTGAAGGCGGAGTCGGTGCGGATGCCCACCTGCCAGCCGGTGTAGGACACGGCGTCCTTGCCGCGTGCCAGCAGCGCCATCGCCAGTAGGCCGACGGAAACCTGTTCACCGGTCGAGGCGATCATGTCCAGTTCGCGCGGATCCGGCTGCGCCATGATCTCTTTCGCCAGGCCGATCAGGCGGTTGGTCTCGCCGGACATTGCCGAGGGGACAACGACGATCTGGTGGCCGGCATCGTGCCATTTGGCGACGCGGGCCGCGACGTTCTTGATGCGGTCCGTCGATCCCATCGACGTACCGCCGTATTTGTGGACTATTAAAGCCATGACAGTGGGGGTTTCCGCTTGTAAAAATTAGAAGGCGTCTTAAACTCTACATGCTGCGGTGCAAAATCACAAGCCGTTGATATGCGAAACCTATACCTAATCGGAATATGGTAATGCGAAAAGGGCATATTATGCCGCAGCACTTCCTTCCCAGCGCAGGGCGATGCGCCCTTCCCCTTCGGCGGCGAAGCGGCAATCCGTTCCCAGCCCGGCGGCAAACAGCAGATCGAAGCCGCTGCTGACGATGGGCAGGCGCGAGCGTTCCCACACCGGCACGTCGGCGGCCTGGAACAATTGCTTCAGGCCGCGGGTCGGGCGGTTCGGCGCCAGCTTCAGCCGCTCCCCGCCTTTGCGGAAATCGATTTCCAGGCTTCTGCCCTTCAGCCAGGCCGGATCGAGCCCGTGGCTGGCGACATCGAAATGCAGCACGCCGCCGTAGTCCGGAAAGGCGATGCTGGCTTCACCGCGCCAGGTGAAAGCCTGCGCATGCCGGACGATGATGCCTTCGTCGTCCGGGTCGCGCAGGCCGGCTAGCATCGGCTGCTTCGGCACCAGATACAGGCGGTCGCGATGGCGACGCGCGTCGATTTCCGGATGCGACACCAGCGGCTGCGCATCGCCGCGCGCCGACAGCAGCTGCGCCACCATCTGTTCCAGCCAGGCGGTTGACGGCATGCCTAGGCCCCGTGTCGAGAACCAGTGGCGCAGCAGGTTGTTGATGCGGTCCGCGCTCAGCAGGCGCAGGCGTGACAGGTCGATCGCATCGTCCACCAGGCAGGCGGCCAGGTCCTGTTCCGCCAGTTCGTCCAGCAGGCGCTGGGCGGACTGCGCGTGCGCGCCGCTGCGCGCGAGGCGGCGCTGGAAGCCCGGGAAGGCCTGGGCCAGCACCGGCATCACCTGGTGGCGCAAGGCGTTGCGGGCGTAGCGCGGATCGCTGTTGGATTCGTCCTCGACCCAGGCGATGTGGCGCTCCTGCGCAAGCGCTTCGAGTTCGGCGCGGGCGATGCCGAGCAGCGGCCGGGCCATCACGAGCCGGGCGTCGCCAAGCAGGGTCGGCGCACGGTTCGATGCCTCCATGCCGGACAGGCCGGCCGGGCCGGAGCCGCGCAGCAGCTGCAGCAGCACGGTTTCGGCCTGGTCGTCGAGGTGGTGGGCGGTGAGCAGCAGGTCCACGCCGTGTGTGCGGCACATATCGCCCAGCGCGGCGTAGCGCTGCTTGCGGGCCGCCGCTTCCACCCCGCTTTTCCCCCTCTCGACCGTAACCGCACGATCGTCGAAAGCCACGCCGAGTGCCGCACAAGCAGCGGCGCAATGCGCGCGCCAGGCATCGGCATTCGGGCTCAGGCCGTGGTGCACGTGGAAGGCGAACAGCGGCAGGCCGGCGGCGCGCGCGGCGTCGCCGGCCAGGTGCAGCAGCACCATGGAATCGAGGCCGCCGCTGAGGGCGACCGCGAGCCGGGATGGGGAATATTCTGCGCGCAGTGCGTCGAACGCCTGCGCGAATGAAACCGCCGCGGAGGCGGCCATGCGGGAACTCACTCTTCGCGCGGGGTCAATTCCTTGAATTTGCCGTAGGCCATCAGCTTGGCGTGACGGGCCTCCAGCAGATCCTTGGTTTTCATGCCCTGGAACTGGCGCAGGGTGTCGGCCAGCGCCCGTTTCAGGGACTGGGCCATCTGGGCCGGGTCACGGTGGGCGCCGCCCAGCGGTTCGCTGACGATCTTGTCGATCAGGCCGATGGCCTTCAGGCGGTGGGCAGTCAGGCCGAGGGCGTCGGCGGCTTCGGCCGCGCGCTCCGAGGTCTTCCACAGGATCGACGCGCAGCCTTCCGGCGAGATCACCGAGTAGGTCGCGTACTGCAGCATCAGCACGGCGTCGCCGACGGCGATCGCCAGCGCGCCGCCCGAACCGCCTTCGCCGATGATGGTGGCGATCAGCGGCACTTTCAGCTCGGCCATGACGTACAGGTTATGGCCGATCGCTTCGGACTGGCCGCGCTCTTCGGCGTCGATGCCCGGGAAGGCGCCGGGCGTATCCACGAAGGTGAAGATCGGCAGGTTGAACTTTTCGGCCAGCTTCATCAGGCGCATCGCCTTGCGATAGCCTTCGGGTTTCGGCATGCCGAAGTTGCGCATCGCGCGTTCCTTCGTGTCGCGGCCCTTCTGGTGGCCGATCACCATGCAGGACTGGCCGTTGAAACGGGCCAGGCCGCCGATGATGGACTGGTCGTCGGCGAAGCTGCGGTCGCCGTGCAGCTCATGGAAGTCGGTGAAGATCGCGTTCACGTAGTCCATCGTGTACGGACGTTGCGGGTGGCGCGCGATCTGGGAGACCTGCCATGGCGTCAGCTTGGCATAGATGTCTTTCGTCAGTTGCTGGCTCTTCTTGGCCAGGCGGTCGATCTCTTCCGAGATGTCGACTGCCGAGTCGTCCTGCACGAATCGAAGCTCTTCAATTTTGGAATCGAGCTCGGCGATCGGCTGTTCAAAACTGAGGAAAGTTGTTTTACTCATCGTAACTCCGGTTATTCTTGTGGCCCCGCACAGCTGGGTTGCGGCAGCAAAGGCGTATTTTAACCCGTAATCGGGTCCAAACTACGCCATAAATACCATGTGGCAACCGTTCGCCAGGGTTCCCAGTTCGCCGCCACCTCGCGCGCATCGCTGCGCGAGACGGGTTCGCCCGAGAAATAATTCTGGCTGATACCCTGGATCAGGCCGGCATCGTCGAGGGGCAGGACGTTCGGCCTGAGCAGATTAAATATCAAAAACATCTCCGCTGTCCAGCGGGTGATGCCGCGGATTCGCACCAGTTCGGCGATCACCGCTTCGTCATCCATTTCCGACCACTGGTCGGCATGCACGCGCTTGGCCTTGAAATGGTCGGCCAGGTCGAGGATGTATTCGGTCTTGCGCTTGGACAGGCCGCAGGCGGACAGCTGCTCCGGACCCGCCTTGATCACCTGGGAAGGCGTCATCTTCGGGCACAGCTCGCGCAGCTTGCCCCAGGCGCCTTCCGCCGCCTTGACCGTGACCTGCTGGCCGACGATCGAGCGGGCCAGGGTCGTGAACGGATCCGGATGGCCGCGCAGGTGCATCTCGTCGAACTGCGGGATCAGCTTGTTCATGATGCGGTCTCGCCGCATGAGCTCGGCCTTCGCCTCCGCCCAGTAGGGAGGAACGTCGGGCAATATCGGGGCCGCGCCCATGAGGTCCTTGGAAAGTGCCATTCCGGTTCCAGGCCCTCAGGCGCGGCGCCAGTTGGTCGTGCCGTCGGGCTTGTCTTCGAGCACGATACCGGCCGCCGTCAATTCGGCGCGGATGGCATCGGCCTCGGCGAAGTTGCGTGCCTTCTTGGCGGCGGCGCGGCGCGCGATGGCGTCGACGATCGACACTTCGTCCATGCCTCCTTCGCCCGGGGTGCCGGCCTGCAGGAATTGCTGGGGCGAACGCTCGAGCAGGCCCAGCACGCCGGCCAGGGCCTTCAGCTGGCGCGCATCCGTGACCGACTTTGTACGATTCACTTCGCTGGCCAGGTCGAACAGCTCGGCCACCGCCAGCGGGGTATTGAAGTCGTCATCCATCGCTTCGCGGAAGCGGAGCGCGTGCGCTTCGTCCCAGTCGACCGCCGGCGTTTCATTGCCGAGGTCGACACCGGCCAGGGCCGTGTACAGGCGGGTCAGCGCGCCCTTGGCATCGTCGATGTGGGCATCCGAGTAATTCAGCGGACTGCGGTAGTGGGCACGCAGGATGAAGAAGCGAATGACTTCGGCATCGTATTTCTTCAGCACATCGCGGATCGTGAAGAAATTGCCCAGCGATTTGGACATCTTCTCGTTATCGACCCGCACGAAGCCGTTGTGGATCCAGTAGTTGGCCATCGGCGGGCCGAAGGCGCCTTCCGATTGCGCGATCTCGTTCTCGTGGTGCGGGAACTGCAGGTCGGCGCCGCCGCCGTGGATGTCGAAATGCTCGCCCAGCAGCGCGCAGGACATGGCCGAGCACTCGATGTGCCAGCCCGGGCGGCCGATGCCCCACCTCGAGTCCCATTTGGCTTCCGCCGGCTCGGCATCCTTGCCGGCTTTCCACAGCACAAAGTCGAGCGGGTCGCGCTTGCCGGTGTTGATGTCGACGCGCTCGCCGGCGCGCAGGTCGTCCAGCGACTTGCCGGACAGCTTGCCGTAGCCGGGAAACTCGCGCACGGCGTAGTTCACGTCGCCGTCATCGCCCTGGTAGGCCAGGCCCTTGTCTTCGAGCTTTTCGATAATCGACAGCATGTGCGGCACGTGCTCGGTGGCGCGCGGCGCGAAGTCCGGCGGCAGGATCCCTAAAGCAGCAGTGTCCTCGTCCATCGCCTTGATGAAGCGGGTGGTCAGCTGGGACATGGTCTCGCCGTTCTCGACCGCGCGCTTGATGATCTTGTCGTCGATGTCGGTGATGTTGCGGACATACTTGACCTCGTAACCCGAGGCCTTGAACCAGCGGTAGATGACGTCGAATGCCATCATCATCCGGGCGTGACCGACGTGGCAGTAATCGTAGACCGTCATCCCGCACACGTACATGTTGATCTTGCCGGGTTGGAGGGGAACGAATACCTGCTTGTCACGCGCGAGCGTGTTGTAAATCTTTAATTGGCTCATCGGATGGTGTTCTGGATGGTTGGAGCTTGACGCTCGGACGCATCGCTGCAGGGCAGCGTGCAGGGAAAGTGACCCAAGTCGCGACCGTCAGGACTGTTCAAGCTACCAAGCATGGTGGTTTGATAAAATCAACAGTCCGTCGCAAAGTATAGCATTGATAAAATCCTGACTGGCCGCATATGCCACAGGTTTATTTTTCTGCAAAACCCTTGACATCACTTTGCGTTGTATCCACAGAGAGGAAGCCACGATGCACATCATGAACCCGTCCCGCACCCGCCTGCTGACCCGCGTTGCGGCCGCCGCCGGCGCCATCCTGCTGTCGACGGCGGCCTGGGCGGCCGAGCCGCAGGTCTCGCTGAAAACCTCGATGGGCGAGATCGTGCTGGAACTGGACCACGAAAAAGCGCCCAAGACCGTCGACAACTTCCTCCAGTACGTCAAATCCGGATTCTACAAAGGCACGATCTTCCACCGCGTGATCGACGGCTTCATGATCCAGGCCGGCGGCATGGACGCCCAGCTGCACGGTCGCAAGACCCGTCCGCCGATCAAGAACGAATCGAACAATGGCTTGTCGAACGCTGCCTATACCGTCGCGATGGCGCGCGAATCGGACCCGGATACGGCCACCTCGCAGTTCTTCATCAACGTGGTCGACAACCCGGGCCTGGACTTCCCGAACATGAACGGCTCGGGCTACACGGTGTTCGGCAAGGTCGTGAAAGGCAAGGAAGTGGTCGACAAGATCAAGGGCGTGCTCGTGGACGACGTGCGCGGCATGGAGAACGTGCCGGTGAAGCCTGTCGTGATCCAGTCCGCGACCATCGTCAAAGCGAAGTAAAATAGCGAACTCTTAACCGAATTTTTAACAATAAGCGACAAGGGAAAACACCATGACGACCGTACTCATGACCACCAACAAGGGCAACATCAAGATCGAACTCGACGACGCGAAGGCGCCGAAGACCGTTGCCAACTTCGTGGAATACGTCAACCAGGGTCACTTCAACAACACGATCTTCCACCGCGTGATCAAGGACTTCATGATCCAGGGCGGCGGCTTCGAGCCGAACATGTCGCAAAAGCCGGCCGACAAGACCGTCGAGAACGAAGCCAAGAACGGCCTGAAGAACGACAAGTACACCGTTGCGATGGCCCGCACCATGGCCCCGCACTCGGCCTCGGCCCAGTTCTTCATCAACACCAAGAACAACGACTTCCTGAACTACCCGGGCCAGGACGGCTGGGGCTATGCCGTGTTCGGCAAGGTCGTCGAAGGCCAGGACGTGGTCGACCAGATCAACACCGTCAAGACCGGCCGCTCGGGCATGCACTCGGACGTGCCGACCGAGGCAGTGATCATCGAGAAAGCCGAAATCGTCTAATTAAGCAAGTCACTCAAGCAAGGCGCGTGGGACCCGTCCACCGTTAATCCGATGAACAGTCCCACGCGCACGCTTGCGCTTTTCATTTCCGACCTGCACCTGCAGGAATCGCATCCACGCACGGCCGAGGCATTCTTCCGCTTCCTGGCCGAGCGCGCGTCAAAGGCCGAGGCGCTCTACCTGCTCGGCGACATCTTCGAATACTGGGCCGGCGACGACGACCTCGCCACGCCCTTCCACCAGCGCATCGTCGACGCCCTGCGCGCCCTCTCCGATGCCGGCGTGGCCGTGTACTGGATGGCAGGCAACCGCGACTTCCTGGTCGGCCAGGACTTCGCCCGCGCCGCCAGACTGAGCCTGCTGCCGGACCCGCACGTCGTCGTCATCGGCAAGCAAGCCATGACACTCACGCACGGCGACGCCCAGTGCACGGGCGACCTCAACTACATGGCCTTCCGCGCCCAGGTGCGCGACCCGGCCTGGCAGCAGCAATTCCTCGCCATGCCGCTGGCACAGCGCAAGGCCATCATCGCCGGACTGCGCGAAGGCAGCCGCCAGGCGCACGGCGAAAAGTCCTACGAGATCATGGACGTCACCACGGATGCCGTGAGCGCCCTGCATGAGGCCAGCGGTACCGACATCATCCTCCACGGCCACACCCACCGCCCCGCCCTGCACCACGATCCCGTCAGCGGCCGCCGCCGCTACGTGCTGCCCGACTGGGAGCTCGACGCCGAAGCTCCGCGCGGCGGCTGGATCGCGATCGATGCGGACGGCCGCATCACCCGCCATGGCCTCGACGGCCAGGCATTGTAGGCACCTTCCCTCCCCCTGAACCAGCCCGTTCGCATTCTGTGTTGACACTTTGAAGCCTGGTGTTGTACTTTACTACACCACCACAGCAATACCTCACCAACGCAACATCCATCAACGAAGAGGCAGGCATGGTTAACCAATCTGCACCGCAACGAAGAGGAGCCGGCAATGACCATCGGCTGGAATGACAACTCGCCGATCTATCGGCAATTGAAGGAGAAAGTGATCGGCATGATGCTCGACGGCGCGCTCAAGGCCGGCGACCCGCTGCCCTCGGTGCGCCAGGTTGCCGCCGAGTACCAGCTGAACCCGATCACGGTTTCGAAGGCTTACCAGGAACTGGTCGACGACAACTTAGTGGAAAAACGAAGGGGGATCGGCATGTATGTCACTGAAGGCGCCAGCGAAAAACTGCTGGCAAGCGAGCGCGAACGCTTCCTGCGCGAGGAATGGCCGGCGATGCTGGAACGGATCCGCCGCCTCGGCCTGAATGTCGACCTGTTGATGCGCGACCAGCCACCGGGCCGCGGAAACGGAGGCCAGAAATGAGCACCGTCCTTTCCGCCAGGGGCCTGGCGAAGCGTTACGGCAAGCGCGTCGCCGTCGACGGCATCGACTTCGAGATCCCCGCCGGTCGCATCGTCGGCCTGATCGGCCCGAACGGTTCGGGCAAGACCACCACCCTGAAGGCGGCGCTGGGCCTGATTCCCTTCGACGGCCAATTGAGCGTGCTGGGCTTCGATCCGCGCACCCAGCGCGACGACCTGATGCAGGACGTCTGCTTCATCGCCGACGTCGCGATCCTGCCGCGCTGGATGCGCGTGAAGGATGCGATCGACTTCGTGCAGGGCGTGCATCCGCGCTTCAACCGCGAGAAGGCCGAGCGCTACATCGCGAATACCAAGCTGAAGCCGAGCATGAAGGTCAAGGAGATGTCGAAGGGCATGATCGTGCAGCTGCACCTGGCGCTGGTGATGGCCATCGACGCCAAGCTGCTGGTGCTGGACGAGCCCACGCTGGGCCTGGACATCATCTACCGCAAGCAGTTCTACCAGAACCTGCTGGAAGACTATTTTGACGAGCACAAGACCATCGTCATCACCACCCACCAGGTCGAGGAAGTCGAGCACATCCTGACCGACCTGATGTTCATCCGCGACGGCAAGATCGTGCTGGCCGCCTCGATGGACGAGATCGGCGAGCGCTACGTCGAGGTGATGGTCTCGCACGACAAGATCAGCGCCGCCAACGCGCTGCAGCCGATCGACCGCCGCACCGTGTTCGGCAAGGCTGTGATGCTGTTCGATTCGGGCGCGCCCGGCGGCGCCTCGCGCCAGCAGCTGGCCGCCCTCGGCGAAACCCGCAACCCCAGCGTCGCCGACCTGTTCGTGGCGACCATGAAAGGAACTTACGCATGAATGCCATGACCATGAAATGGCTGCTCCGCCGCGAATTCTGGGAGCACAAGGGATCGATGTTCTGGGCGCCGGCGATCGTGGCGGCACTGCTGGTGCTGCTCGTCGGCGGCTCGATGCTCTACGGCCTGGCCGCGCACGGCACGCCCGGCTTCGTCCACATCAACGGCCAGACCATGAGCCACGGCGCGTTTGCCGCCGCGATGCCAGGCGAAGCCCGGGCGATGATGGCGAAGATCGCCAGCGGCATGTACATCGTGGCCGGCGCGCCCTTGTTCCTGATCCTGGTCGCCGTCGTGTTCTTCTACTGCCTCGGCGCGCTGTACGACGAGCGCCGCGACCGCAGCATCCTGTTCTGGAAGTCGCTGCCGCTCTCGGATGGCGTGACCGTGCTGTCGAAGGCCATCACCGCCCTGTGCGTGGCGCCCGTCATCACCATCGGGCTGGCGGTCGCCGCCTCGCTGGCCCTGCTGCTGATCGGCTGCATCGGGCTGGCGGTCGGCGGTATTAACATGGCCGGCGCCATCGCCGTCCAGCCGGACCTGTACCTCCAGCCCTTGCGCCTGATCGCCCTGCTGCCGGTCTACGTGGTGTGGGCGCTGCCGACCATCGGCTGGCTGCTGCTGGTGTCGAGCTGGGCCAAGACCAAGCCCTTCCTGTGGGCCATCGGGGTGCCACTGATCGCCCTGCTGCTGATAAAGTGGATCAGCTACACGCTGGAGAACTTCTCCGGCACGCCCCTGAACATCATGCCGGTCGCCCAGGAAGTCGTGGCCCGCCTGCTCGCCGGTATCGTGCCCGGGATCTGGTTCAGCTTTACCCACGGCATCCCACCGGAAATGCACCAGAACGCGCACGGCCCCGACATGCAGGCCCTGTTCGCGGCTTCCTGGATGACCCTTGCCACGGCCAGGGCCTGGATCGGCGCACTGTTCGGCGCCGCCATGATCTTCGGCGCGATCCGCCTGCGCCGCTGGCGCGACGAGGGCTGAGGCAGGCATGCGCACCGCCCTCTCCTTCCCGCTGCTGGCCCTGGCACTGTGGAGCGGCGGCGCCGGCGCC